>JBPBQE010000155.1:0-7486 GCA_050954595.1 Janthinobacterium lividum
AGTCGTCGGCTCGACCGAACTCTATTGAGATAGCCATACAGGTAGAGCTTCAGCAGATCACTCGGCGCATAACCGGGCCTACCCGTGGCCTTCGGCGTCGACCGAGCAAAGCCTGCTGCGGCGAGGTCAAGGCCGTCGACGAACGCCTCGATGAACCGCACTGGGTTTTCCGCCGCTACGTATTCCTCGATCGATGTCGGTATCAGCAGCATCTGATCGCGCGCGTGTCCCTCGATGTATGCCATGCCGGATCATACCCCGCGCGATACCGTCAGTGAATCCGGTTTCGAGTTTTCGGACGGTCTGGCACCCGATTGATGAGACACTATGAAGGAGCCTACGCGGCGAGTGCCACGGGTGAAAGCCTGGCTTGTCGAACGGCGGCTGGTGTTTGGTATTTGAGCCGCTGGATGAGCCATGTGTTGTTGTAGGTTTCGCGAAACCCGAGCAGCGCTAGACGCAGCTGCTCGACGGTGTCGAAGGTCTGCACCCAGAGCAGGTTCTCCTTCAGCGTGCGGATGAACCGCTCGGCGCAGCCGTTGCCCTCTGGTGCTCTGACGAAGGCCGGGGAGCTTTCGGCACCCAGGAACGCCAGCTCGTCCTGGAAGACGGCGGACATGTATTGGCTGCCGTGGTCGTGGCGGATGGAAAGCCTGGCTGCGATGTTTTTGGCAAAGGCTCCGAAGTGCTGGCGTACGCCTTGTCGCAATGGTTCGAGCGCCTCGAAGCGGGTGCCGTGACGTGCAGCATGAATGCCGACGCACTCGGCGTTGTAATGGTCCACGGCAATGAATACCGCGACCTGACCTTCACGGGTCCAGGTGGTGGTCATGTCGGTGCCCCACATGATGTCCAACTCGCCCGGGATGATGGTGCCGTCGTGGTTGCGCGGTCCGCGCGGCGAGCCGACCCGCGATGGTGCCAGCAGGGCGTGCTCGCGCATCAGCCGGAGCACCCGGTGCCTGGAAGTGCGGACACCGGCGAACCGCAGGCGAGCCCATACCTTACGATGCCCTTCGCCGTGGAAGGGGCTTGCGGAAAGGACAACACGGATTTGCTCGACCAGTGCCGCATCAGGCATCGGTCCTGCCGGTCCACGCCGCCGCAGCGGCTCTGCCGGTTGCGGTCTACGGTGGCGGTAAAGCGTTGCTCGTGCGGCGCGCCAGATCCGGCACACCCGGGCGACGCCGTATAGCTTGCCGCTGCTCGTGGAGGCCGTCCGGCTCATCGCCTCAACCTCCGCCGGACCAAAGGGCGCCCGCCCTCCAGGGCAGCGACCTTGGCCTCCAGCAGTTCACGCTCGAGCAGCATCTCGCCCAGCATGGTCTTGAGCCGACCGCTCTCGAGGTCTCCCGCGTCCACGAGCCGGCTCGCCAGACTGGCCTCACCGGCCGACAGGAAGGTGTCGCGCCAACCGCTCAGCGTCGCTGCCGTCACGCCCAGGGTGCGCGAGAGCGTCTCCAGGTCCTCGCCCCGCAACAGCCGAAGCACGACGTCGCGCTTACGTTGCCGTGACATCCGCCCACCCCGACCAGAGCCTGCCGCTTCTATGGCCGTCACCGTTTCTGTCGTCATCGTCCACCTCTGTCGCGGACAGCGTCCGCTTATGAAGTGTCTCACTCAACTCTGGGGCGCAGGACGGGATGCTAGCTCAGTTGATCAATTCGTCCGTGCTGTTCCGGACGATTGCTTGAAGGAGAAGGCGTGCCGTGTATCCATCTAATCGGGTTGAGCCAGGCGAACCTGGAGCGGTTCTTGCTCTCGATCGGCGTATTTACTGCGATGTGGTTGCTGCGCCGGTTCGTGAGAACCGGATTGGAGCTGGTCATACCCGGCGAGAGTGGTCGAGTCATCGTCGCCCGTTTCTGGGGCCACCAATTCATCAATATTGGTTCGTTCGCCTTCGTGGTGGTCGCGCTCGCGTCCATTTGGTTTGAGGACCAATCTAGAAAAAAAGTTCACATACGCCCGCTGTTCAAATTCCTCGAGCCAACTCCACACCTTTCAGCTGTTTCGGGAAATGCCCATATGTTAACTAATTAGTAACTATAAAATATTAAAAATCCAGGATCACTCTACGTGAGGTGAACTGGATGGGTCGAATTGAACCTAGCACGTTAACAGTGCGGGTCGCCGAAGATGAATATCTTGGCGACGCTCAATTTATTGTTTGTGTCGATGGCGTCCAAGTCGGCGGTATCCAGACTGCTACAGCATCCCATGCGGCCGGCGCCTGGGAAGATGTCATCGTCGCCGGCAGCTTCGATACTGACCCTGATTTAGTGTCAGTTACTTTTCTAAACGATGCCTGGGGCGGAACTTCTGCAACGGACCGAAATCTCTACGTTGGCTCACTTACATTTAATAACGCCACCTACGCTGGCTCGTCCGCCTGGAACACGACTAACGCCCCCCCTATCGGCACCTCCGCAACACTCAACAGCAACGGCTTGATCAGCTTTAAACCACGCGATTCTCTGGTCCTCAATGTTGCCGAGGACAGCTATCTGGGTGATGCGCAGTTCATCGTCAGGGTTGACGGCCAGCAAGTCGGCGGGGTGCAAACAGCAACCGCTATCCACGCTGCCGGATTGTGGCAGCCAATCACACTAGCCGGCGACTTTGGCAGCGATCCAAGCCAGATCTCAGTAGCCTTCATCAACGACGAATGGGGCGGCTCGGCGGCCACCGACCGCAATCTATACATCGGTTCGATTACTCTCGAGGGCCGCAGCTATGCTGGCAGTTCCGCGCTCAATCAAGCCAGTGGCATCACTCTCGGCAGCGCGACGGAGCTTCGCACCAACGGCCAAGTCTTGTTTCAGCTCTCGGACACCCTCACTCTCAACGTGGCCGAAGATAGCTATCAAGGCGATGCCGACTTCCGCGTGCTGGTCAATGGCATCCAGGTCGGCGGCATTTATACCGCTACCGCCAGCCATGCCGCCGGCGCCTGGCAAACCGTAACTATTAGTGGCGATTTTAAGAGTAATCCTCAACAAGTGGCGGTGCAGTTCCTCAACGATGCCTGGAACGGTACAGCCGCTACCGACCGAAACTTGTACGTCGCCTCGATGACCTTGAACGGCCAAACCTACCAGGGTGCGGCCGCAAACAATACCGCGGGAGGCTTCACAGTCGGCGCCGCCGCGGCACTCAACATCAACGGCAACATTACTTTCACCATCGATTCACCTTCAAACGAAACCGTTATTACTCCGCGGGCAATCACCTTTAATTCCAACCAATATATCACTCTCGGCAATAAACTGCAGTTCGACACAACTCAAAGCTGGTCGGTCAGCACCGAAATCGACGTGACTGCTCCTCCACCCGGCCCAAGCGATGGGCTCCCCGACGGCGGGGCTTCGCTCGTATTCGGCAACACCAACGGTAGCCCTTATCGCGGCTATGAGCTCTGGCTCGACGATAATGGCGCGATGCGGGTGCGCATCATGAGCAGTTTCCAAGATAACAATTATCTCGATGTCTCTGGCATGAGCAACATCGCCGATGGCAAAATGCACTTTATTGGCGCCACCTACGACGGTTCTTCCAAGGCGGCCGGGGTCAAGCTGTATGTGGACGGCGTGCAGGAGCAAACCAACGTGCTAAGCGATACCCTCTCAGGCTCGTCCGCCAGTGACGGGCCAATGATCATCGGCAATCAACTCAATGGATGGCAGAACGAGTTTCAACTCCGCGGCAAGATGTTCGATTTTACCCTCTCGAACGTGGCGCGAGACGCTGTCTTTTTCGCCCATGCCCCCGCTACAGAAAGCACCTACGACGCCAGCACCCAGGTGGCGTTCGACTTCGGAACCGGCTCTGGCACGACCGTTAGCGACCTGTCTGGCCACACTAATGATGGTACGCTCAGTATAGCCTCCATGTGGAGCTAAAGCAGATTTCGATTACTTTGGCTTGAAGCTTAAGTGTTTCCTGTCTGGCAGAGGGATGTTTAATCTCGCTGTGTCATAAACGGTAGTAATTTCGGTAATAAGTACTGACGACATAGAATCATATTGTAATTGCTCACCTGAGTAGCGGCCTTCAGGTTGGGATTTTGTCGTTGAATTGAGCAAGAATATGGTTGACGCGATCACGGGCGTCTCGATTCAACGTCGGGGTGACGTCCGAGATTGATCTTGCCAAGCTGACGATTGCCGAGAAGGACGCGCTGATCCTGTCTCTGCTGCCGCTTGTCGGCCAGTTGGAAGCGGCGCTGGCGCGGATCGCCGAACTGGAGGCAAGGCTGGCCCGGATGGACAAGCCGCCCAAGACGCCGGACAATTCCTCGCTGCCGCCGTCCAAGGGGCAAAAGGCCAATAATCAGGCGACGGGTGAGAAGCCGTCCCGCAAAGGCCGCCGCGGCTTCGGCCGCGCGCTCGATCCCAACCCCGACCGTGTCGTCGATCGCCGCCTCGATGCCTGCCCCCATTGCCAGGCCGCGTGGCCGTCCGAGCAGACACCGCAGAAGGTCTACGACCGCATTGAACTGCCGCCCGTCAAGCCGGACGTCACCCGTGTGCGCCTGTTCGGCGGGTGTTGCGCGTGTTGCGGCGACCGCGCCGTCGCGATTGCGCCGGAAGGTCTGGAGCCAAGCTCGCCGTTCGGCAAGTCCATCGAAGCTATCGCGGTCTACCTTCATTACGCCCAGGCGATCAGCATCGAACGGCTGCGCGGCCTGTTCGCCGAGATGTTCGGCCTGACAATCAGCGAGGGTGCGCTGTGCAACATCCTCGCCCGCGCGCAACCGCCGTTGGAAGCGGCCGCCTCGGCGATCGCGGCGGCGGTCGTCGCGTCCGATGTGGTTGCGTCCGACGAGACCTCGGTGCGGGTGATGAAGACGACGCAGTGGGAATGGGTTTTCGTCACCGCTCGGTGCGTGCTGCACATCATCCGCCCCAGCCGGGGGGCCAAGGTGGTGCGCGCGTTGTTCGGCGAGCATCGCCCGCGCGTGTGGATTTCCGACAGCTTCAGCGCCCAGCGCGGCCACGCCGAGTTCTGGCAAATGTGCCTCGCCCATTTGTTGCGCGACACGCAGTTCGCTATGGATTGCGGCGACGACAGGTTCTCGCCAGCGTTCAAGCACCTGCTGTTACGCGCGATCGCCATCGGGAGACGACGAGACAGGCTGCGCGACACCACGCTCGCGCAATACCAAGCGGATCTGGAACGAAGGCTGACGCGTGTGATGGCGCTGCCGCGACGCGGCCAAGCGGCGGAGAAATTGCGCCGGCGTATTGCGCGCGACCGCGCGCACCTGTTCCTGTTCATTACCGATCGCGCTGTGCCCGCTACCAACAACGTCTGCGAGCGCGCGCTCCGGCCAAGCGTGATCTTCCGCAAGGTGACGAATGGGTCCCGCTCCCAGTGGGGCGCGCAGACCTACGCCGCGTTTCGCTCCGTGGTCAGCACCGCCAAGGCAAACGGCCGCTCCGTCCTCAGCGATCTTTGCAGTGTCCTGGCAACACCGTCACCACGCGAGGGCACCGCACAGGTAGGGTGAGCAATTACGCGTAGATATCGGCCTGCCCTTCAACGGAAACTGCAGAGCGGGTCTCTGGTGCGATATAATCTCCCCAAGATTGTGGCCCAAAAGCCATTCTCCCACGCAACCCTTGCGCAGCTCGGAAGACCCCAGGATAACGGTTGCTCGAGTTCGAGTTGCTGTTGCTCGCGTTCCGGCCGTCCGCTCAGGGACGGCCGCGTGGGTGCAAGTAGTTGCTGCTTGGTGACCAAGAACTTGGCGCTATTTCCTTGAAAGGTAGGGTAAGTGACATTTGCATACTGACCAGGTACGCGGCCTAACAAAGGAGTAATCGAAATAGCTACGCTCGAACCAAGAGGTGCACGGGGTGAGGTAAGCGCGACTGGGTTAGCCCGGCGCGTGCTTCATGGCATGATATGGATGTTGGCTCAAAGTATTGCCGGGCGAGCCTGCAGTTTCCTGAGCCAGCTTGCCTTGGCCGCGTTTCTATTACCGGTAGACTTTGGAAAAATCGGCCTTGCCTACACCGTCACGAGCCTCGTTGCGGTTCTAGCTAACGTAGGAATCGACGAAGTTGCGTTACAACGCGGGCGTGCGTTGCGGCTCTGGATCGGCCCTGTCTTCTGGATGACCTTAGGCCTGGGAGTAATTGCGGCGGTGTTCGTCATGGCGGTGGCCCCATTTGCCGCTGCAGCGTATGGCGCACCTAATATTATTGGGCTGCTGGCCTTTATTGCGCTTGCGATGCCGATCGGCGCGTTAGCAAGTGCTCCGGGCCTTCTTTTGCGCGCGCGCATGCAATTCGGTTTTGTTGCTGCTTATAGCACACTTGAGGTGGTGGCACAGGCAGCCTTGACCGTTGGGTTTGCTTGGGCAGGGTTCGGCGCCTACAGCTTTGTTCTTCCGGGGCCGCTACTTGCGGCGATAAAGGCGGTCGTGTGGTGGCGCGTCGCCGGAATGCGAACCGGGTTGCGACCTCAGGTAAGGCGTTGGAGATACATAACCGGTAACACGGCCGTGGTATTTGTCACCCGGTCACTCGTGGCACTCGTGAGCCAGGGTGATTACATCGTGCTAGGGTTGATTGCGAGCCAAGATGTTGTTGGCATCTACTATTTCGGCTTTCGCTTGGCAGTGCAGCCATTATGGATGCTGGCGGGAAATTTCAGCAATGTCTTGTTGCCGGCTTTGGTGCGGCTGAACTCGGATCCGGCCCGCCAGTTGAGAGCCAGCCTCGATGCATCCATGCTGTTATCGTTCTGCGTCATGCCACTTGCCATGCTCCAGGCGGCTGTCGCCGCTCCACTAATCGCCAGTTTGTTTGGCGAGAAATGGGCGGCGGCCATCGCCATTATCCAAATCCTCAGCGTGGGTCTTGCGTTTGACGCAGTATCGTGGGTCATGGCAACGCTTTTGAGCGCTCGTGGTGACTTCCGGACCGTTGCCGTCTATGCTCTGATACAGACGCCGTTGTTCTTTGCTGTTGTAGTAGGAGGCGCGGTGTGGGAGGGCGCCGTTGGGGTTGCTTGGTGTGTTTCCGGCTTTTATGTCGTCACACAACCATTTTTCGTGATCCGGACTTACAAACGCCTCGGTATCACCGCGCAAGAAGCCTTCTCAATCTATGCTAGGCCAATTTTGTTTTCAGGGATGGCTTTTGCGCTCGCGGTGCTGGCTTCCACGTTCACGGTTCATCCGTTGAGTCGGGTGTTAATCATTCTGGTTCTAGGTGGGGCGTTTTACGCAGTGCTAGTGCACTGGCTCGCGCCTGAAATATCGTTGACAATACGTGATCGTATAAAGGCCGCCTTTAAACGCAGTACCGAAATAACATGAGTATAAAGAATAGCAGCGACTCGATTAGCTGAAAGTGTTGTAATCAACATTTAAATTCAACGGCTAGGTATAGCCAAAGTTGCGGGAGTTTAGGGTTGTATGCTTTTAGTAAGTTCATTCCTTCTTATATGGTGAAAACCTTCGGGGAGATCGGTG
>JBPBQE010000245.1:0-7444 GCA_050954595.1 Janthinobacterium lividum
CCTTGCCAGCGTAGATGCGAATTGCCAGCGTAGATGCGAAAGTCTGGGCTGCTCTCGCTGCGGCGTGCGTTGGGGATGATCCGGACCCGTGCGGAAAAGCGCAGGGTGTTGATCTCGCCGGTCATGCTGCCGTCGCTGTCGAGCTTGATGGTGCCGATGGTTGTCATTGTCTGTTCCTTCGTTTGCAAGCCCGCACCATCCGGCCTTGATGGCGGACAGTTCTGACGGTACATCCCGCGGTCATCAGCTATCTTGTTTCGCGAGGAGGCCGCTCGCAGCCAGGGAAGATAGTCAATTGACCGAACAAGGGGTGAGGGCCGCATAACCGCCGGCAGGCGGCGGCCCGGACCTGTCGTAGAACCCGCCAGCAATCCATGGTCGCTTGGTGCCGGCGGCTCTATGCGATGGATGCGGTATGACACGTCGCAATCATCTCCCCGACAAAGACGCTGTGGTCGCGATTTGCTTTCCGTCCCTGCCCTTCCCGAGGGTCCTTGACGCCTCCCTGGCTGCCTGGCGGCTGCATAAATGTCGCAACGCCGGCCTACCGGGCTCCTGCGCGCTGCTGGAGGGCGTTCGGATGGCTATCCGCCTCCCTGTCGGCCCCTTCTTGGTGTCGCGAGCGCTGCTTCGCGTGCGGGCGGACCTCCAGCTACCTGGTTCTGGTCGCTGGGTGCGCTCGTTGGCATGTTGCGGCAGGCTCTTGCCAGGGAGGCGTCGACTTATCCACAGCGGAAAAGTTCAAGTTCTCTTAGATTCATAGATTCAGGGCTGGAATTCACTTTTAAGTTCAACGGATTAGGCAGGGTCATTGCGACAAGACGGGTGCATTGTTGCGACATATCGGGTGCCGAGATGCGACATATGGGGTGGAGCGCTGCGACCAATCGGGTGCGCTCGGCCGGTTGCGACAAAACGGGTGCTGCGGCTACTACGGGATCGTTTAAAGGCGTTTCAGCCAACGAAATCGAGGAGTTCTACGCGTATACGCGACATGATCGGGCCCCCTTGGCAGTCAGCAACGCAGGTTATTGCGACATATCGGGTGCATCGCAGACGCGACACGGCGCGCAGGCGTGTCGCAACATAATCCCATGAGCCTGACCCTGGAGCAGAGGACAAACCTCAATGGCGTCCCCAAGGCTGCCGAGCTGATCGAGATCGCGGGCGCCCATGCGCTCGAGGCGTCCGATCGGGCAATCCTGAACCTGCTCTACCAGCATGCCCATGATAGCGGTCGCCTGGGCGATCCCACTGCATCGTGGGAAATGCCGATCACGGCGTTGCGGCCGTCGAAGCACAATGGCACCGACCGTATCCGCGACAGCCTATCCCGCCTGCTCTCCGTTCAAGTCAAGGTCGCTTACCGCGAAGCGAAGACGGGACGCGACCGCATCCTGATGACGCACCTGTTCGAAAGCTTCGATATCCCCGCCGACGAAGGCCTGGGCGGTCCGGTGCGCTTCCGTGTTCCGGCTGCCCTCGTGCCGGTGCTGGCGAATTCTTCTCGCTGGGGGCGGATCAAAGCCGAAATCGTCTGCGCCATGTCGAGCAAATATGCGATTGCGCTCTACGAGCTGGTCCAGCTGCGCGCCAACATGGATCGCTCGGTCGAGCCATTTCCCCTGCCCCGCTTCCGCGAGCTGCTGGGTGTCCCGCCTGGCGCATACGAGCGCGGTAACGACTTCATCAAGAGAGTCATCGATCCTGCCGTCCTCGAGGTCAACGGCTTGTCTGAATACGGGGTGAAGGTCGATGTCGACCGGGCCTATTCCCGCGCGCCGATTACCGGTGTCACGCTCTGCTGGTGGAAGAAGGCGCCAGATGCCTATCGCGCCACTCACGCGGAGCGCCAACGGTCGAAGCTGGGCCGGATGGCGCGGCTGAAGGGCGATGCTGAAGCCGTCATCCCTGCGGCTACCGTGCCGTTGCTTCGCCGAATTACCGGATAGCTGAGGCGCTGCTATTGTGCGGGTCTTCATCGCGAATTTCGGGCAGTCGAACTATCTCTGGCCCGAGTGCCTGAAACGCGGAACGGTTGCCACCATCGACAACGTCGGCGTTCATCCGTTCTGGGAAAATCGCGACCGCGCCGGCTTCATCAACTATGCCATGGCGCACCTGAAGACTACGCGAATGGAAACCCCGACAAAGCCCGTGGCTTCTCGCTGGTTCGGGCTGAACGACGCGATTGCCAACACGGACGGGGATACCTGGTTTCACCGCGAAAAGACGCAGCTCTGGTGGACGGTTTCCCGTTCAGATCCGGTGAAGATCGCTTTAAAGCCGTCCTTCAACACCGCCCGAGATGGGCCAACGGTCTATGAGCTGCACAAGGTTGCCAATCCATGGACCAGCCGCGACAAGAAGGGTGGCCAGCTGTCATGGACCGGCCTGCACCCCAGAGCGAAAGACTTCCTTTTCACCGAAGGCACGCTGCAGCAGTTGTCGCCGGACAATGCGGAATACGCCCTTGCCCTGATCGCTGGCGAACCTCTGGACTCGTGGCATGAGCAGGCAACATGGCGCGCCAAGGTCGAGCGGACGCGGAAGAATCCGGCCACTTCGTATGACGCCAGGAAGAAGGCGATCTATCGGATGGTCGACACCGCCTTCAACACCGTCGCCAACTCGAACGGCCAGCAGGTTTTGCGGACCGTGAAGGAAAAGAACACCGACTTCCATGCGCCGGCGATGGAGAAATATGTCTCGGCGCTGATCGACGACCAGGACGGCCTATGCGCGATCACCAGCATACGCCTTCAGTTCGACGGCGAGGAAGACGATGCCGAGTTGGTGTGTTCGCTCGACCGAATCGACAGTGCTAGCCACTACGTCGCCGGCAACCTTCAGGTCGTTTGCAGGTTCGTCAACCGATGGAAGGGCGCGGGGGCTGACGCCGAGTTCCGCCGGCTGATGACGCTGGTGAGGGCGACCAGCTTCTAGCGCGCCCTGCCCTACCGCTCCCCGAACGGATGCTTTCCCTGCTCCCGAAGCCATAGGTCGATCGCCTCGCCCAGGATCGCCTGCAGCGTCGTGTCGCGCTCGGTCGCCATGATGTTCAGCGTCCGCTGCAGCTCCGGGCTGTAGTAGCCGACGACGGCCCGCTTGTTCTCTCGCGCCTTCGCCCTGGTGCTTCTCCGCGGCGCTTCCACGGCAATTTCAACCGCTGCCTCTGGCTTCTTCGGTGGTTCCCGATCGGCTTTCAGCGATGCCTTCAGGCCAGAGAGACGCCCGCTCATACCGACACCCTTGTCCGCGTGCTCGCACGTTTGCGCGGCGGCATGTCCACCTGCTGGCATACCCAGATCCAGAGCGCTTCGACTTCGCCGGCAGCCTTTCCGGCAGGCTCGGTCTCTTGCGCCGTCTGGCCGCTACCTGTGGCATGGCGGAATGCGGCGCGCTCCGAGAAGCGCACTGGCGCAACCGGCAGCCCAATCTCGGTCACCACCTCGGTTGTCTCGGCATAGAGCTTCGCGGCGTTCACCGGGCCGGCATTAAAGATCGCGAAAGCAGGCTTGGCCGCGAACTTGGTCAGGTCCGTGGTCGTGGCGACGCTGTGCACGTCGAATGCGTTTGGGCGGCAGGGCACCAGCACCAGGTCGGCGGTCTTCGCCGCGGCGCGCGCCTCAGCCTCGGCCAGCGGCGGCGTGTCCATGATGATGAGATCGGCACCGTGCGAGGCGGCCTTCTCCATCGTCTTGGCAAGCGTTCCGACCTTGGCAGGTATGACCACCGGCGGCGCTTCCTTGCGCCACTCCGACCACGCCTCGGCGGTGCCCTGGGGGTCCATGTCCAGAAGGACCGTGCTGTAGCCCGCCAGCTCGGCCGCAACAGCTATGTGCAGCGCCAGGGTTGTTTTACCGGCGCCGCCCTTCTGGCTGATCACCGCGATTGTCCGCATGCTGCCGTGTTCCTACGCTGCCGTGCGGACACGATGCCATGCATCTCGCAAGAGGTGCAAATCTTGATGGCATGAGGCTATGCCGTCGTGGCACCGTGGCACCGCGGTAACGTGGCACCGTGGTAACGTGCGAACACATGGTCCGGTTTACGTCTACGTGATAACAAATGCCTCCATGCCCTGCCTCGTGAAGGTGGAATGGACAAAGGATCTCGAGGCGAGAGCGCGAAAGCTATCGTCGGGAACGGCCGTGCCAACGCAATTCGAGGTTGCCTGGGCGTGCGAGGTGGCGTCACCCGCGATTGAGGCCTTGGCGCATGAGCGGCTGGCCTGGTGCCGGTTCAGCGGCAGGCGAGAGTTCTTCCGCTGCGATATGGCGACGGCCGTCAGGGCGATCGAGGCCTGCAACGTGCCGCTTGGACCGCGCTAGAGGCCCCAGAGAAGGCCGGAGAGGGGAGGGAAGGGGCGTCGGCCACTATCAGCCCTGGAAATGCTCTATGCGCTCGTGCGGGCTGTCTGCGGGGCGTCTTTGCGCCATCCAGTAGCCCTCTGCATTGTCATCGGCCTGCTGATGGCGGTCTGCCGGCCGGACATTCCGCCCTGGGTGCCGCGCGGTGCTGTCGTCAGGGCTGCGCTGGCGCTAGAGCGATAGCACTAGGCCACGCGAATAATGAGACCGTAACAGGCCTCGGTTGGTCGTTTAGCGAAAACTCGGTGGGGGAAGCGCCGGTTCTGCCGCCATCATGGCGGCTCGCTGGGCGTCGCTCAACCCGCTCCAACGCCGCTGCTGCGGTCCGTTCAGGCGGTCGAGGGCATTGCTGATCGCCTCAATGCACCGTCTGACCGCTGCCGGGGCCTTTGTGCCGGACTGGTAGAGCATGTCGGGCCCGGTCACATTGTGCGACAGAATGTTAGAAAACACCGCCGTGTCGCCGGCAGCGAACTCGTCATGCACGACGATGCCGCGCACGATACTCCACTGGTCCAGCGTTAGCCCGTCGTGGATCGCGTTGTAGCGGTCGCGGCGCGCCTCCCAGCTCTTGGCAGCGCGGTCCTGGCGGTCGGCCGCGTCATCAGCGTCCCACGGGCCAGGACCGCTCGGCAGCTTCGCCATCAGCGGCAGCGGCGATTGCGGCGCTGCCATAAGGAAGCGGTTGCCAATGCCGGTCGGCAGCATGTCCGAAGAGACAACCGGCTTTGACCGAAACATGCCGAGGTACAGCGCCCGGAAGCGTGCCGCCGCCCGGTACTGCTCGATCGTGATCAGCCGGCGGCCGGCGAGGATGCCCAGCGGCGTAATCTCCATGCTAGCGTCGCGGGCGATGATCGCCTTGCGTGCCGTCAGCTCGGGCGTACCCTCGTCGAGCTGCGGCTTCAGGTCGCCGGACGGATATCGAAGCAGCCGGCCGTTGGGTTCGCGGCCGCCATCTTGCCTCGGTCTTCCGCCCTTGCGCACTCGAACCATGCGTTTCCCCGTGTTGTGGCCGGTCTCGGCGCGCAATGGCCGGATCGACAGTTGCGGGGATAATACGCGATTTTGCCGCTACGTCGAAGGAAAACACGCGGCCATGCCATCGTGTTCGCACGCCGCCACACGGCTATGCGGATGCACGAGGCTCGATCTTCGCCCGCCAGGCTCCGTTGCTCTCTCGGATTTCTATGCATAGGTGCGGATTGAACGCGGCGTTCTCGCGGCTGCCGTCCGGGCGGGCGTATCCGGCTGGGTTGCAGACGACGAGCGTCCCGCTGCCATCTTCCCAAGTCATGCTGTCGTGGGTATGCCCGTGCACCCACAGCGCCGCGCCCATGCCGACCAGGTCATCGGCATGGGACGCGAAGCCGGATGATGTTGGTTCTCGGCGGAAGCGTCCGGCGACGGATCGCATCGAGGGCAGGTGGTGCGTGACGACGATCGTCGGCCCGTCGTGGTGCTGGGCGAGCACCTCGCCGAGGAACGCACGCGACGCCTGATGGCGCGATGCGGCCTCGCGGGCAGTGAAGCGGACGCCGTCGTGGCCCCGTATCATTCGATGGTCGTTGATCGACCGCTCGCAAATCTCGGCATCAATGATGGCCCTATGGCGCAGGCCGTAGTCGGTCCAGAGCGTCGACCCGAGCACGCGGACGGCCGTACTCCTGATGTCCAGCACCGTGCTGGCGTCCTCGAGCACGGCGATCGTCCGGTTGCCGCGTGCCGAGACTTCCGATGCAGCTCGCCACATGGAGTCCAGGCCATCGTCGATCGTCAGCCCAGTCCCGTAGTGCTCATGGTTACCGCCGATAAGCACCAGCGCCGGCGCGCACGGGAACAACCGGGCCGCCAGCTTCACGCTGTCGGGCGCAGAAGCTAGGTCGCCGGCGATGAGGACGATGTCGGCCCCGGTGTCGATTTCACCCGGGCGGGGCAGAGCGTGCGCGCCGTGCTCGGCATGGATGTCTGAGAGGATCTGGACGCGAATAAGTGAGGGCGGCATGCTGGTGTTCATGGTATCGTGCGGACGTGGTGCCACGCTGGCATTGCTCGCGCCTGCATGGCCCATTGACCGCGAAGCTGTGCGATTTGGCCATCTGAGCTGGCGTTAGAGGGTGTCAGAGAAGTCCGATCCGTTCGGCTGGTAAGTTCGCTGCTCCACGACGAAGAGCGGGGGCATGAGCGGTTTCTACAGGGATCTGAACGAGGCGCAGTGGGCGATCTTGGCGCCGCTGCTTCCGCCGGCAAAGCCCGGCAGGCGACCGCGCACGACGAGCCTGCGCGGCGTGCTCGATGCTGTGTTCTACCTGCTACGCACGGGATGCCAGTGGCGCTTGCTGCCCGATTGCTTCCCACCATGGGGTACCGTGTAACACTACTTCCGGCTCTGGCAGCGAACAGGCCTGTGGGTGCGTCTGCACCGAGCCGCTTACGCTCTGGCCCGTGCGGCGGCGGAGCGACCGCCCTGCTCGTCGCTGGTGATCATGGACGGACAATCCGTCAAGACCACAAAGCGCGGCGGTATGCGCGGCTTCGATGGACACAAGCTGGTTCGAGGCAGGAAGCGGCATATCCTCGTGGATATGCTCGAGCTGCCGATCGCCAGCCGGGTTGAGCCTGCCAACATGCCAGACCAGAAGGCAGGTGCGCGGCTCCTCGCCGGCTTGCGGCCACTCTTTCCCGCGATCCACACCGTGATGGCTGATGCCGGCCACCAAAGCCGTAAGCTGGCCTGCGCACTTCGGAAACACGAAGGGTGGCGGCTCGTCATCACCAAACGAGGCCAGCGCGCTTTCAAGATCAAGGGCCTGACCTGGATCGTGGAGCGCAGTTTCGCCTGGCTCGGCCGCAATCGCCGCTTCAGCAAGGATTACGAATTTAAGGTGCAAACATCCGAGACGCTGATCGAGATTGCCGCAACACGCCTCATGCTCAACCGGATCGCGCCAGGGTAACGACTTCTCTGACACCCTCTGAGCTCGACTTTGGCCTTTTCAGGCTGGGTAGCATGCGGCTTCGGTGAGGCTGTCGAAGAGTGCGCGCGGGATTGTTGCCATGTTCCGGTCCGG
>JBPBQE010000321.1:0-7431 GCA_050954595.1 Janthinobacterium lividum
AGGCGAACTACAAGGGCTTTGAGATCAAGCTGTATCCCGGTGGCGACGAGCCGCTGGCCGATCTGGCCAACGGGCGGCTCGACTACGTGGTGCTCGACCGGCTGGTGACGGAGAAGTTCATGGAGAAGAACCCGGCCTGCTGCCGGATCATCTCCGAGATCCCGCGCGACGCCGAGATTTTCGGGCCGGGAGTGGCGGTCGCGATGCGTCCGGACGACACCGACCTTAAGACCAAATTCGACGCCGCGATCAAGGAAGCGGCCGCGGACGGCACGTTCGACAAGCTGCAGAAGCAGTACTTCAAGGTCGACATCAGCCCGAAGAAATAAGGAGTGACAGCGCTGCAGCTCCTGTTCGGCCCCGATGGATGGGGGCCGTTGCTGCTGAAAGGGGCGGGGATCACCATCGCCCTGGCGCTGGCGAGCGCCCCGTTCGGGTTCGGCGGCGGGCTGCTGCTGGCGCTGATGCGCCTGTCGGGCAGCCCGGCGCTGCGCCGGGTGTGCGACGGGTTCACGACACTGTTTCGCGGCATCCCGGACCTGTTGTCGTTGTTCCTGGTTTATTTCGGGCTGCAGGCGGCGCTGAACTGGATCGGCGCCATCGTGGCGCCGGGTCAGCCGGTGACGATGGATGCGTTCGTGGCCGGTGCGCTATCGTTGGCCGTGGTGGTGGCGGCCTATTCGAGCGAGGTGTGGATCTCGGCGCTGCATGCGGTGCCGCCGAGCCAGCTCGATGCGGCGGCGGCCCTCGGGTTCAGCAAGCGGCAGGCATTCGTGCTGGTGACGCTGCCGCAGTTGGGACGGGTGGCACTGCCCGGGTTGGGCAACATCTGGACGATATTGCTGAAGGATACGTCGCTGATCTCGACGCTGGCGGTGTCGGATCTGTTGCGGGCGGCGTCGGAGGCGTCGCGCAGCACGTTGCGGCCGCTGCTATTCTATAGTGCAGCCGCCGGGATCTACCTCCTGTTCAGCATCGCCTCGGGCGGCGTGCAGGCGATGCTCGAGCGACGGGCGAACCGGGGGTATGCCTGATGCTGTCATGGCTTTCGTGGGTGGATCTGTCGCTGCTGCAGACGCAGGGATGGCGGCTATGGGCAGGGTTGCAGGTCACGGTCCAGGTGGTGGCCCTTTCGTGCGCGATCGGGTTCGTGCTGTCGTATCCGGTTGCGCTCATGCGGCTGTCGCGGCATGCGCTGCCGCGGGCGATCTCGCTCGGCTACGTGACGTTCTTCCGTGGCACGCCGCTGCTGTGCCAGTTGTATCTGGTGTACTACGGGGCTGGCGAGATCCGTCCGCTGCTGACATCGGCCGGGCTGTGGTGGTTCTTCCGCGACGCGTTCTGTTGCTGCATCTTCACCTTCGCGCTCAATACCGGGGCGTATCAGGGCGAGATCATCCGCGGCGCGCTGATTTCGGTGCCGCGCGGACAGATCGAGGCGGCGCGGGCGCTGGGGCTGTCGCGCTACCGGGTCGCGCGGCATGTGGTGTGGCCGCAGGCGCTGCTGGTGGCGTTGCGCCCGCTGGGCAACGAGCTGATCAGCATCGTCAAGGCTTCGGCGCTGGCCGCGATCGTCACGTTGCTGGACCTGATGGGACAGACGCGGTTCATTTTCGCGCGCACGTTCGATTTCTCCATCTACCTGTATGCGGCGGTGATCTACTTCGCCATGACGGCGGCGATCGCCCGGTTGTGGACGATGGCCGAGCGGCGGCTGACGCGGCATCTGTCGCCCGCGGCGGCGGCGGCGCCGTTGGATAGCTTGGCCCCGCGTGCCGCCCCGCTCTCGAGCGGTCTGAGCACGGCGCTCCACACGCGCTGAGAAAGCCAGAGTGGTTTGGCGTGTAGAAATGCCGAACCCAACGTGCAATACTCGACCGGTAGCGTAACGACGCAGCGATCGCGAGGGATCGATGAGCACTCTGGACGCGGCACGCCGTCACATCCGCCGACGCGGCCCCGGTGGCGAACCGCCGTTTCGGTTGGGTCTGATTGTCCTGCTCGTGATGGTGCTGCTCGGTGCGGTCCTCGGGGTGGCCGAGATGCATCTACTGGCGACCGGAAGCGCCGACGATTTCGGCAGTTTCCTGTTCGCCGAAAGCTAGCATCGGGCTTGCCCATGACGAGGCCGAACCGGTAGAGAAACCCGGCTAGGTCTAGGTGGTGAATGCTCGGTAAATTCGGTCTCGCAGCGGTCGTAGGGTCGGCAACACTCGCGGTGGCGTCTTTGACGGGCGCTCGGGCGGAGCCGCCGCAGGATCCGCATGGCATCTTGACGCTTCAGGTCGAGAATGACGCGGTCTCAACCCGCAAGGGCACGACGGACGAGTATTACACCAGCGGCTTGCGCCTGGGCTACACGACCGGAACCAACGGGGTCCCCGAGTTCCTGGCCAATTTCGGCCACGCCGTCTGGGGCGACGGCGTGCAGCGGATCAGCGTCGACCTCAGCCAGTCGATCTTCACGCCGCACAACACGCAGATCAGCCCGCCGGACCCGCGCGACCGGCCTTATGCCGGCTGGCTGCGAAGCGACGTGCAGTTGCTGACCGACAAGGACAACTCGCGCAGCGTGCTGGGCGTGAGCCTCGGCTGGGTCGGGTCGGGCGCGTTGGGCCGCAACGTGCAGAACGGCTTCCACGACATCATCGGCGACAACGAGAACAAGGGCTGGGGCTCGCAGCTACCGAACGAGCCGACGCTGCAGTTGCTGGCGTCGCGGACGTATCGCTTGCCGATCGCGCGGGTCGCGGGGATCGAGACGGATGCGCTGCCGTTCGCCGCCGTGGGCGTCGGCACGGTGCGCGACTACGCACAGGCCGGCTTCGTGCTGCGGCTCGGGCAAGGGCTGGACAGCGATTTCGGCACGCCGCTCATCCAACCCGGCTTCAGCGGCGGCGACGCCTACACGCCGACGCGACCGATCGCCTGGTACGTCTTCGCCGGAGCCAATGGACAGGCGGTGGCGCGTGACCTGTTCCTCGACGGCGACACTTTCCGCCACAGCCCGAGCGTCGGGCATCGCGGGCTCGTGGGCGGATTCGAAGCCGGGGCCGCGATCATGCTGGCGGGCGTGCGGGTGACCTACACCCAGGTGTTCCAGACGCCCGAGTTCGGGCGGCAACGCGCCGGGCTGTTCAACTACGGCTCGCTCTCCGGCTCCGTCCGCTTCTGAGCCGGCCGGCGCTCAGTTGACGAATGCCTGCATCGCCCGCTCGTAGCGGGTGGTCAGGCGGTCGGATTGATCGAGCAGCCGTTCGCTCAGCTCCGCAACGCGCTCAAGGCCGTCCGGCGTGCCGCAGCGGGTCAGGGCGATGTGGTAGTCCTCCCAGGTTGCGGTCGCGGCGGCGAGGTCGGCGCTAATTTCCGCATTGGTGAGTGGTAGGCTGCGGAGGTAGTCGAGCCCGTCGCCGATCGCCTCGGCCGCGCCGGACGCGACGTCGCGGGCTGCCGCGGCGGCGGTGCCGGTCATGGCGCCGGCAAGGATCGTGGCCTTGGCCAGCCGCTCCGACAACATGCGCTGCCGGCCGGCGACGTTGATGACGTGCAGCGCGGTGGCGAAGCCGCTGACTTCGAGATTATCGGTCAGGTGCTCGCTGCGGAGCAGCACGGCTTCGGCGGCGCAATCCACCTTCTCGAGGCGGCTGGCCAAAGGCGGCGCTTCCAGAAGCCGCTTGAGCACCTGCCAGGCCGAGGCGACGGCCTCGACCAAGTCGCCGAACGTCGCCTTGGAAAGCGAGCGGACCAGGATCGTCAGCGTGTCGTCGACCAGCGAGATCGAGTCCGCCAGCAGCGCGGCCGTCTCCGGCTTGCAGATGCCGGCTTCGGTCAACGCGTAGAGCTTGACCAAGCGTTGCGACAGCATGCGAAGCTGACCGGCGCGGTTGATGGCTTCGCCGTAGCGGGCGGCGTCGATCACGCGCTGCGATACCTGGCCGATGCGCTGCTTCGTGTGCATCGCGACCCGGCGCAACGCCCGATAGGCCTCTTCTTCGCGCAGCTGCCGGGTTCCCATTAGGATGCCCTTGGCCCGATCGACCAGCTTTCGTTCCTCGAAGCGCTGGTTCACCTGCGCCAGCTCCTCGCGGACGAGTTGGTCGCGGTGAAAGCGGGCCTGCGCAAGATGGATGACCGAACGGAGCCGGGTCGGGCTGTAGCCATTGATGATGTAGGCATGGATGCCGGCCGCCATGGCGCGGGCGATGTTGTCGGCGTCGGGATCGAGGGTGAACACGATGACCGGGCGGGGCGAGAGCTGCGCCACGGTGGAGGCTTTCTCGAACATCTCGGCATCGGGCGTGTCCTGATGCAGGATGATCATGTCCGGTGCATGAGCAAGGAGAGATTGCACAAAGTTTGAGCCGATGCCTGCATCGAGCACAGCAATTCCCGCCGCCCTGAGGTCGTCGGCTAACGGCGGCGGCCTCAGTGCTCCACCCAACACGATCATCGCAGACGGCAAATCAGTCTCCAGGCGGTTCGGTCCCCGATGACGATGCGCAATTTCCGCGCCATGGGCCCGCGTGGCACGAAATCTGCTTTGCTGGAATCGAGGCACACCGGCGTGCCTCGACTTCGCTCACGCACTGCGCGTCATACCCACGAAGCTGTGGGTACCTTGTGCCTCAACTGTTCCGGTCGCGAGCGGCCGTACTCTGGAGGTCACCATGCCTGACTCCGCCAGCGCCCATGCCAGCAATGTCCTGTTGGTCAAAGACATCATGACGTCGAGTGCCGAGGCGATGCGCTCGAACCGCGGCCTGCTGGCCATCGCTGCCTAACACTCGCCTGATCTTCCGTCGCTCGGATGGGTGTTTCGACCCGTTCGGACTGTTCCACCCTCTCGCCGGGATGGCTCCATGACTAGCGCCAAAGCTACCAGGATCAATCTGTTCTCGTTCAACACCCCGCAGATGCGGGCTTTTCACATGACGTGGATCGCGTTCTTCGTCTGCTTTTTCGCGTGGTTCGCCACGGCGCCGCTGATGCCGATCATCAAGGGCGACCTGAAGCTGTCGAACGACCAAGTCTATTCGATCACCATCGCCGGCGTGCTGGCCACCGTGCTGGCGCGCTGCGCCATCGGGCCGCTGTGCGACAAATACGGGCCACGCGCGACCTACACGGCGCTGCTGGCGTTCGGTTCGCTGCCGGTGTTCGCGATCGCGTTCGCGTGGGATTACAACTCGTTCCTGATCTGCCGCCTGTTCATCGGTATCATCGGCGCGAGCTTCGTCATCACGCAGTTCCACACCTCCGTGATGTTTGCGCCCAACGTGGTCGGCACCGCCAACGCGACCGTGGGCGGTTGGGGCAATGCCGGCGGTGGCGTGACGCAGTCGGTGATGCCGGTGCTGCTCGCCGGAATCGTCGCCTATGGCGCGAGCCAGAGCATGGCGTGGCGGCAGGCGCAGATCCTGCCGGGCGTCCTGATGCTCGTCGTGGCGGTCTTCTACTGGAAGTACACGCAGGACACGCCCGAGGGTAACTTCGCCGACATGCGCCGCGCCGGGATCTCGACCGCGGTGGGCAAGAAGGGCGGCTGGGACGTGATGAAGGAGGCGTCCAAGAACTATCGCGTCTGGTTGCTGGCCGCGTGCTACGGCGCATCGTTCGGGGTCGAGTTGTTCGTGCACTCGATCGCGGTGACGTATTTCGTCGGGCGCTACACGATGGACGTGGAGTCCGCCGGCTTTGCGGTTGGCGCGTTCGGGCTGTTGGCGCTGTTCGCGCGGGCGTTGGGCGGCATCTTGTCGGACAAGGTTGCGCTGACCAAGGGCCTGGATGGGCGCACCTGGTTGTTGTTCGGGCTAATGCTGGGCGAGGGCGTGTTCCTGATCGTGTTCTCGCAGGCATCGGGCGTGGTGACGGCAGTCTCGATGCTGCTGGTGTTCGGCTTGTTCACCCACATGGCCTGCGGTTCTCTGTATGCGCTGGTGCCGTTCATCGACCGCAAGATCCTCGGCGGGGTCTGCGGTGTGATCGGGGCAGGCGGCAACATCGGTGGCGTGGCGGCCGGGTTGCTGCTGCGCGGGACCGGCAACCCGCAGCTTTGCTTCATGGTGCTGGGCATCTGCGCGTTGATCTGTGCCTGCGGGGCCGCGATGATCCGGTTCTCCATCCGGCACAAGCAGGAGGAGCAGGTGCTGTATCAGCAAGCGATCGACGCCCGGATGGCGACTGCCTGAGCATTACCGGTTCTTGGCTAGCGGAAAGGGCGCTTCGGCGCCCTTTCTCGTTACCGGTGTCAGGATGGGCCGACGCTGACCGTCGGGATCACGTAGCGGGGCGAACCCGGCATCAGAACGCGGCCGAGTTGCACCGCCGGCATCTCGATTACCCGGTGTAGCGCGAATGACAGGATGATGGTGACGCCGATCGCGACGGGTGCGAGCAGGCCGGGTTGGATATCCGGACGTATCCGGGTCAGCAGTTCGAGCATCGGCTGATGGAACAGGTAGATCGGATAGCTGATGATGCCGAGAAAGGCGCTCACCCGGAACCGCAAATGGAACCGGGCGAGGCGGAAACCGGTCAGAAACACCACCATCGCGAGGAAGTAGCTGACCAAGAAGCGAGTGGGTCGCTCGTCATACAGCCAGGGCTCATTGAACCCGAGAAGGACCGCGACCGTGATTAGCCCGCCAACGACACCGGCCAAGGCGAGAAAGGAAGCCGGCGAAAGTCTGAGCCGCTCGACAAGGGAGCGCAGATTACCAACATAGATGAAGGCTAGCCCAATCGGCACCGCCATGGGCGCCTTCAGGTGAAGGCTGAAGCGAACATAGCCGAACACGGCCGCCAACATCGCAAATCCGATTGCCAAGGCAGCGACCAGCCATACGCGATCGAAACGCCCGACAGCGATGGTCAGAGCAGTAATGACGTAGAACAAAAACTCGATTTGAAGCGTCCAGTAAACGCCGACGACGTCCGACGAGCCGATGAAACGCTGAACCATGGTGAGGTTCGCAAGGTCCTGGATCAGCCCGGTGCCCATGACGGCGGCGCCGAACAGGACGGAAAGCCAATAAAGCGGATAAAGGCGAAACATCCGGGCCCAGACGAAGCGGAACGTGGCATTTGGCCGGTCCGGTCGGACGGAAAGCGGAATGATAAAGCCGCTGATCATGAAAAAGATGCCGACGCCGAACGCTCCGGGGTCGAAGACGGTTCGCATCAGCGGGGTCGCCGACTCCCAGTAGTAATGGCCTAGAACGACGACCATGGCGGCGATTCCACGCAACGCATCAAGCCAATGCAGGCGTGGTGCATCACCTCCGAACTGCCCTTGCTTAAGCATTCCGTCCCTTTCGGTCGTCGACTTGAAACATTGCTGACGCGAAATGCCAAATTATTGGCAGCCCGATCCAAGTGGACCTTGTATTTTACAAGTCCCTAATTTTTATCTGAAACGATATACGATGCTTT
>JBPBQE010000258.1:0-7412 GCA_050954595.1 Janthinobacterium lividum
GCGAAGCGCGAAATCCTCCCTCCGCCGGCTTTTCATCGGCTTCGCCGCCGGAACCTTGGCCGGCTCCGCCCGGCGTCGAACATCGGCAAAGCCGCTACCTCAACAACCGGGCCGAGGTGTCGCACCAACCCACGCGATGACGAGAACGGCAGATGCAGCGGTTTAAGTCGGCGAGCCATGCGCAACGCTTCCTCTCCGCCCACAGCCGCATCCACAATCACTTCCAGCTTCGCCGCCACCGTCTTACCACTGACCAACACCGTGCTGCTCGCGACCAAGCCTTTCGCACCTGGCGCGATCTCGCCGGAGTTGCCGCCGGCGCGTGAACTCGGCGTCTGCTCCGGACAGTTCGATATCCTCTCCCTCAATCTGACAGCGCCCTCGCAACGTCAGCCCCGGCATATTGCTCATGCCCATGGTGAGTTCCTCCCTGAAAACCCGTATCGAGCCACGCGACCTGTTCGACAAGCTGCTTGTTGCTTTTGATTTGACAGCAGTAAGATGCAACTTTCAGGCTTGCTGCTCGAAGCCAACCAAAAACAGGGAGGTCGGAAATGATCACCGTCACCGTGAATGGCGCACAAAAGACTTATGATGGCGACCCGTCGCTGCCGCTGCTCTGGTTTCTGCGCGACGAGATCGGACTGACCGGCACCAAGTTCGGTTGCGGCGCGGCCCTGTGCGGCGCCTGCACCGTCCATGTCGAGGGCCAGGCGGTCCGGTCGTGCATCACGGCGCTGGGCGACATCGACGGCCAGAAGGTGACGACGATCGAGGGGCTGCATCCGACCGGTGACCATCCGGTGCAGGTGGCGTGGCGCGACAACGGGGTGCCGCAATGCGGCTACTGTCAGGCCGGGCAAATCATGCAGGCGGCGTCGCTGCTGGCCAACACGCCGAAGCCCACGGATCAGGAGATCCGCGAGCAGATGGCCGGCAACATCTGCCGCTGTGGCTGCTACCAGCGCATCGAAACCGCCATTCGCGCCGCTGCGACGGGGGCCTGAGCCATGACGCATCATCGTCCACCGACCGCTTCGGTCGAGAATGTCAGCCGCCGCGGTGCCCTCAAGGGCCTACTGGCTGCCGGCGGGTTAATCCTGTCGGCCCGACTGATCCCCGGTGCACAAGCCGCGTTTCCGACCAATTACGGCACCGGCGCCGGCGACATGCCGCATGGCACGGTCAATGACCCCAAGGTATTCGTCTCGATCGCCGCCGACGGCACGGTGACGATCGTGGCGCACCGGCAGGAGATGGGCACCGGCATACGCACCAGCCTGCCGATGGTGGTGGCCGACGAGATGGGCGCAGATTGGAACCGGGTCAAAGTGGTCCAGGCCGACGGCGACGAAGTCAAATACGGCAACCAGGACACTGACGGCTCCCGCAGCACGCGGCATTATCTGGTGCCGATGCGGCAGGTGGGTGCTGCCGCGCGCACCATGCTGGAGACGGCGGCGGCTGCGAAGTGGAACGTGCCGGTCGGCGAGTGCAAGGCCGGCGTGCACGAGGTGGTGCATGAAGCGAGCAACCGCAAGCTCGGCTTCGGCGCGCTGGCCGAGGATGCCGCCAAGCTGCCGGTTCCACAGACCGCGTCGCTGGTGCTGAAGGACCCGGCGCAGTTCCGCTACATCGGCAAGGGCCAGGTCGGCATCGTCGACTTGCGCGACATCACGGTAGGCAAGGCGACCTATGGCGGCGACGTGCGGCTGCCAGGGATGAAATACGCGGTGATCGCCCGTCCGCCGGTGACGGGCGGCAAGCTGGTATCGTTCGACGCCAAGGACGCGCTGGCAGTGCCCGGCGTCGAGCAGGTGCTGGAGGTGCGCGGCTATCCGTGGCCGTCCAAGTTCCAGCCGCTCGGCGGCGTCGCGGTGATCGCGCGCAACACCGGCATGGCGATCAAGGGGCGGGACGCGCTCAAGCTGGTCTGGGATGACGGCGCCAACGCGTCATACGATTCCGCCGCCTATCGGAGCGAACTGGAAGACGCCGCGCGTAAGCCGGGCATGGTGGTGCGCGATAGCGGCGACGCCGAGGAGGCGCTGAAATCCGCCGACAAGGTCATCGTCGGCGAATACTACCTGCCGCATCTGGCCCATGTCAGCATGGAGCCGCCGGTGGCCACCGCCGACGTCAAGGATGGCAAGGCGACCATCTGGGCGCCGGTGCAAAGTCCAGGCGGGACGCGCGAGGACGTCGCCAAGACGCTCGACATCCCGGTCGAGAACGTCACCGTGCACGTGACGCTGCTGGGCGGCGGGTTCGGGCGCAAGTCGAAATGCGACTACGCGCTGGAGGCGGCGCTGCTGTCGCAGAAGCTCGGTGCGCCGGTGCGGGTACAATGGACGCGCGAGGACGACGTGCGCCACGATTTCCTGCACACCGTTTCAGCAGAGCGGATCGAGGCCGGGCTGGACAAGTCGGGCAAGGTGATCGCCTGGCGGCACTGCAGTGCGGCGCCGAGCATCGGCTCGACGTTCAAGGCCAACACGGATCACGCGATGCCGTTCGAACTCGGCATGGGGTTGGTGGACCTGCCGTTCGACATCCCGAACGTCCGTTGCGAGAACCCGGCCGTCGCGGCGCGCACCCGCATCGGCTGGTTCCGTTCGGTGTCCAACATCCCGCGGGCGTTCGCCATCCAGTCTATGGTGGCCGAGATTGCGCAACAGACCGGGCGCGACCCGAAGGACATGCTGCTTGAGTTGATCGGCCCGGCGCGGCTGGTCGATCTCAGCGGCGTCAAGAACATGTGGAACTACGGCGAACCGATCGCGAACTATCCGATCGATGCCGGCCGATTACGCCGCGTGGTCGAGATGGTGGCCGAGAAAGCCGAGTGGGGTCGCAAGCTGCCGCCGGGTCATGGGCTGGGGATCGCGGCGCATCGCAGCTTCGTCAGCTACATCGCGACGGTGGTCGAGGTCGCAGTGAATGAGAGGGGCGAGCTGACCATCCCGCGGGTCGATACCGTCATCGATTGCGGCACCTACGTGAACCCCGAACGCATCCGCTCGCAGATGGAGGGGGCGGTCATCATGGGGATCAGCCTGGCCAAATACGGTGCCATCACCTTCAAGGATGGCCGGGTCGAGCAGGGCAATTTCGACGACTACCCGGTGTCGCGCGTCGATGACGCGCCGGTAGTAACCAACGTCCACATCATGCCGCCCGGGACCGAGACGCCGCCGAGCGGGGCAGGGGAGCCCGGCGTACCGCCGGTGGCGCCGGCGTTGATCAACGCGATCTTCGCCGCGACGGGCAAGCGGCTGCGGGCGATGCCGATCGGCCAGCAACTGGCCATGGCCGGGTCGGTGCCGCAGGCGGGCGCGCCACGAAGCCAACCGGCCGAGCAGGTCTCGACTGCGCCGGCAGGGGCCGCACCGGCGCGGACGGAGACCACCGGCGCGGCACCGCCATCGGGCAAGGTGCAGCAGATGAACAACGAGGCTGCCGACAAGATAGAAAAAACGGGTAAGTAAAACGCGGGCTGGGGCAGCATAGCGCAGCCCCGGCCCTAATCACTCAACCGCTCGACTGGATCGGGCGACAGGACGACCCTTGGACGGGAACCGAGTAGTCGGTGCCTGTCCAAGATTAGCTTTATGCTGCTACGAGCGTTTCGATCTGAGTCCGAGCGGCCGACATTGCCGCCGCGTCTTGCTCGGGTCCGTAAGCAACGCCCTCGGCCCGCACGACCTCAACATCCTTGATGCCCAAGAAGCCCAGCAAAGACGTCAGATAGGTCGCAAGGTGCTCGTTGGGCGCGAATGCTCCCTGCGAGTAGATGCCACCCGACGACAGCGCCAGGTAGGCCTTGCCGGTCAACAGGCCCTGCGGACCGGTGGCCGTGTACTTAAACGTTTGTCCCGCGATTGCGACGTGGTCGATCCACGCCTTCAGGGTGGAGGGAACCGTGAAGTTGTACATCGGCGATCCGATGACGACGACATCGGCGGCCTTCAGTTCGTCGACCAGCTCCTTAGACCGGGTCATCGTCGCCGTGAGCGAGCTATCCTTCTCGCCCTCGGTTGCCCATGCCTGGCGGATGGTCATGTCCACATGAGGAAGGCGATCAACCACCACGTCACGGTAGACGACCGAAGCTCCCGGGTTTGCCGCTTTCAGCTTCTCGACCAGCTCCGCCGAAAGGCGACGTGAATGAGACGCGGCGGCGTCGCTGGCGCTTGAGTCGATGTGCAGGATGTTCATGGAGTCGATCCCTTATGTGGTCACCGGGATGGTGCCGATCAGTAACCAAGGCTAGATGAAGCACTGCATCCCCGCTCACAAGAAGGCACATTCATGGAACTCGGGCACACCGATGTAACCGCCCACGCAGCCGAACCGCTGGCAGCGCCGGGTCATCACACGACGGCACGATGCAAGGCTGTAAACAGCATCCTGGCCCGGATCGGCGACAAATGGAGTGTGCTGGTAGTGATGTCCCTCGCCGACGACACTTACCGGTTCAACGAGCTGAAACGGTTGGTCGACGGTATCTCGCAGCGGATGCTGACCCTGACGCTACGCGGCCTGGAGCGGGACGGATTGGTGGAACGCACGTTTTATCCAAGCATCCCACCCAAGGTCAGCTACGCCCTCACGGAACTCGGCCGTTCGCTGCGGGAGCCGGTTGGAGCGCTGGGCCAGTGGGCGATTGAGCATCGCGGAACCGTTGAACGCTCTCGCAATCACTACGATCGCAAACTGGAAAGCGAGATGACGCCATAACGGTCCGTGAAGAGCCTGTTGTCCTGACCGGCGCGACGTTTCGGCTCATAAGTCGATACCGCCACGCCGGTTGAGAACTGCGGCTCAGGCTGCCGTGGGGTAGTCCAGGTAGCCCTCGCGGCCTTGGCTGTACCAGGTCGCCGGGTTGTCCTTGGCGAGCGAAAGACCGTCTTCGATGCGCTCGACCAAGTCCGGATTGGCGATGAACGGCCGTCCGAACGCGATGGCGTCTGCAACGCCGGACTGCAGCATCGCCTCGCCGCTGGCTGGCTCGTAATCGGAGTTGAGCACCAGCGTGCCGTCGAACACTTCGCGCATGGCGGGCGCGATCGGGGCGACGGCCGCCTTGCCGAACGTGCCCTCGAAGCCGGGCTCGCGCAGTTCGAGGAAAGCGATGCCGATGTCGGACAGCGCTGCGGCAGCAGCCGTGAACAAGGCTTCCGGCGCGCTGTCGTCGACGCCCTGGATGGCACCGTTCGGCGACAGTCGCACGCCGGTGCGATCGGCGCCCACGACGTCAACCAATGTCCGCGTCACCTCGGTCAGCAGACGGATACGGTTCGGAATCGAGCCGCCATACTCATCGTCGCGCCGGTTCGAGCCGTCGCGCAGGAACTGGTCGATCAGGTAGCCATTGGCCGCGTGTAGCTGAACGCCGTCGAAACCAGCTTCCATCGCGTTCTGCGCCGCCTTGCGGTAGTCGCCCAGCAGGCCGGGGATTTCGTCGAGCCGGAGCGGCCGGGCTTGGACGTAGTCCTGCTTGCCATTATAGGTATGGGCCTGACCCGGCGCCGTGGTCGCGGAGGCGGAAACCGGCGCCGCACCGCCGAGGAAGCTTGGGTGCACTATGCGGCCCATGTGCCAGAGTTGCACCACGATGCGCCCGCCGGCTTCGTGCACGGCGTTCGTCACCGTACGCCAGCCTGCAACCTGCTCGGCGTTCCAGATGCCGGGTCCATAGGGCCAGCCCAGGCCTTGCTGGCTGATCCCGGTAGCTTCCGAGATGATGAGGCCGGAGGCTGCCCGCTGGCGGTAGTATTCCACCATCATCGGCGTCGGGACGTGCTCGCGCGTGTTACGCGCCCGGGTCAGGGGCGCCATCAGGATGCGGTTCGGCGCATGGATAGCGCCGATGGTGATCGGATCCGTCAGTGTCGGCATGGATGGACTTCTTTCATTGAGGAAGGTGACACGCGGGTGCGGCTAACCCGCAGCGACCGATAAGCTCGATCGAAAATCCCAGTAGCGCCTCGAAAAATACGGACGCCGGATCAGGCCATATGTCCAGCCAGCATGGCGTCGCTCAACCCGGTAGCATCGGCAGGGAACATGGCGTTCATTAACACCGTGTTCAAGCTGCGACGGCGGCGGCCCGCGCGTCATGGCGGTTGGGCACCCATTTCGACCAAGTGCCGATCCTGGTCGCTGGGTCCAGAGCTCGTGTTGTTGCCGAAGCAGTGTCGACACCGATCCCCGTCAATCAGACTGCGACACCGTTGACGCATCGAGCAGGGCCCAGGTTTCCGCGTCGGCGCTACTCAGATGCTTGGTGTCCATCGCGCGCGTGACGCAAGCTGAACCCATAGGTGTTGCTCATTTGATCCCAATTAACTCTTCTAATATCAAACTAAAAAACTTATTATTCTGACATATGTTATCTTCAAAATTATCTATTTGTGTAATGCTTATATTGCTTACCGATCCAATTTATCGGAATCGATAGATGTACGAGTCAGTCATCAAACTCGAGGGCGTTCCGGAGAACGTTCAGCATATTGCTGATATTATTGATGATGCCTTGCCCGGAAAGTTTGTCTGGGTTCAGTCCGGAGAGGACGCAGGTGTTGTTACTATTAAGATAGAGGGTTTCGAAGTGCCTTCCATGCCAGCACAGATATTTGGAGAGCTGGCAGCATAGAGCATTTTTAGTCTGAGAATGATCAATCAAGGACTTGTTATAACCATTACTGTAAAGAATTTATACGCTTCCAGATGTTTAAAGTGAGCCTGACGGTGGAACGTTAACCCCGCATTGCTCATTCAATCATCCATGCTTCCAGCAGCCTTGCGACATCTCACTCGACTGCAATTCAGCCCGGTTCCACCACCCGGCCAAGCCGATCGGCCTGAGGAATACGTATCGTGCACCGTAGGCCGTCCGTCCCATATGTGATCGTCGTGTCGGCCTTGAAGCTATATGAAAGCATGCTTGTCAGGACTTCAGTGCCGAAACCCGCGTGGGAGGGCTGCGCGTCGGCCCGCTTCTCCGGCTCCAACCAGCACAGCGTCAGTGGCATGTCAGGCTCGGCGTCACCCACACGCCAGCGCACCTCGACGCGACCATTCGGCGAGCCGAGCGCGCCGTGCTCGACGGCGTTGATGGTCAGCTCGTGAATCGCGAGTGCAAACATCTGCCCGAACCGCGGCTGCAGCAACATCTCCGGTCCTGACAGCATCACGCGATCGTTCTCCAGGATGCCGTATTTGAGCAGCTCTTCGGCAAGAACGGTATGTAGGCTGACTTCGCCGTGTTGATCGGCCAAGGCCTGAGCCCGGGCAATCGCGTCGAGCCGGTCCTCGAGGTGGTTGGCGTAGCTGAGCTGGTCGCGCGGCGTTTGCGCCGATCTGCGGATAACAGCCGAAAGAAGCGCAAAAGTACTGCGAACCCGATG
>JBPBQE010000387.1:0-7396 GCA_050954595.1 Janthinobacterium lividum
CAGGCGCTGCGCAGCACCTACGTCGCCTTTTTCCAACTGCCTTGGGTACCGGAAGCCATGCTGGGCTCCTTCGATGGTGCGGGGCTGAAGGCCATGATCCAGGGTAGCGCCAAGACAGGCAGCTTCGAACCCGGGACGCTGGAGCATTACGCGCGCGCCTGGGCGCATCCGGGTTCGGTAACGGCCATGCTGAACTACTACCGTGCGTTGCGGGAGCGGCCGAAGACGGAGGAGCCTGCTCGCCTGAAGCCGACCACGTTGATCCTGTGGGCCGGTGATGACGTGTTCCTGGAAAGAAACGTCGCCCAAGCCGGCTTGGCCCTATGCGATGATGGCAAGCTGGAGATCATTGAAGGCGCGAGCCACTGGCTGCACATCGAGCAACCCGAGCGCATCAACGCCCGCATCATTGGCTTCCTGGCTCATGGGGATTAATGGCGGAACCGCGGCAGCCGCGAAGCCCAGTTCGTATCAAGGCACGAGCGGCGTGAGATCAGACTCATTCCGGACGGAGGAGCCGTCAACCGGCTCCTCCCGATTCGCTAGCCGTGCGGCTTGAACACCACCTTGGTGCAGTCGTCCTTCTTGTCCCGGAAAGTCTCGTATAGCGCCGGCCCATCTTCCAGGTTGGTGGAAACGTGGCTGATGATGAACGAAGGATCGATATCTCCCTTCTGGATACGCTCCATCAGCGGCTTCATGTAGCGCACCATGTGCGTCTGTCCTGTCTTGAGCGTCAGGCCCTTGTTCATCAACAGCCCCAGCATCACTGGTCCCGCCGGCCCGGCATAAACCCCGGGCATCGACACGTTGCCGCCCGGCCGGCACGCCAGCAACGCCTGGTTCAGCGCAAAAGGCCGCTCCATGCTGGTGGTCGCCGCCATGATTGCTGAACTCACCTTCTGCGCCAGCGTATCCGCCCCGTGCGCTTCCATGCCCACCGCCTCGATCACGGAGTCCGGGCCCTGGCCCTTCGTCATCTCCATGATCTGTTCCTGGACGTTGTCCTCACCGAAGTCGATCGGTTCCGCCCCTGCTTCCCGCGCCAGCTTTAACCGCGCCGGAACGGTGTCGATGGCGATCACCTTGCCTGCTCCCAGCAGAAAGCATGACTTGATCGCCAGCAGGCCAACGGGTCCGCAGCCCCAGATGGCAACCGTGTCGCCCGGTTGGATGTCGCAGTGCTCGGCCGCCTGATAGGCGGTTGGGAAGATGTCGCTGAGGAACAGCACCTGCTCGTCCGTCAGCCCCTCCGGCACGACGATCGGCCCCACGTCGGCATAGGGCACGCGCAGGTACTCCGCCTGCCCGCCCGGGATGCCGCCGGTGATGTGCGAGAACCCGAACAGCCCGGCCAGCGGGTAGCCGAACGTTTCCGCCTGCATCTTGCCGTTGGGGTTGGTCCGCTCGCAGCAGCTCCAGTTGCCCCACTTGCACTGCCGGCACTCGCCGCAGCAGATGGTGAACGGCACCACGATGCGATCGCCCACCTTCAGCTTGGTGTTGTCCTTCCCGACCTCGATCACCTCACCCATAGTTTCGTGGCCCAGGATGTCGCCGCATTCCATCGTCGGCATGAACCCGCCCATCAGGTGCAAGTCGGAACCGCAGATAGCGCAGGCCGTCACTTTTATGATCGCGTCGCGACCATCCTGGATGACGGGATCGGGGACCGTCTCGCAGGTGATCTTGCCCTTGGCCTGCCAGGTAAGTGCTTTCAATTTGGGATCCAGTTCAACAGATATGCTCCGGTGGAACGTAGGGCTCTGGTTGAGGGTTGCTGCTCCTCACCTTATCCGCTGTGGACAGTTTACAGTTCACGCATGATCGATGAACAGCGAAGCTACTTGGCGCACAAACTGAACGTTCCCAACCTGACATCGAAGGCGATGAAGCCGGTCAGTCAAGTTGCATCTTCAGACGCAACCTGTGCCAAGGACGCCTTTTCTGCGACGAAGGCGCGCTTGAGAACGGTGCGAAGCGCCAGCACTGCGGCGAAAAGGCCGATCTGGTTCCAAGTGTTCAGCTCGAGCGTTTTGAGCAGGGTGGCCGTGGTCTTGAACCCCAGCGAGAGCACGGCGCCGTTGGCAAGCATGAGGCGGCAGCGTTCCAGCCCGTGTTGCCTGGCCAGGGCTAGCAGCGCGGCAAGAACGTAACCCAGCAGAAGGGCACTGCCGGCGGCCTCGATGGCCGATGCGAGCCCGGCAACGAAGGTCGGGGCCAAGGAGCTGAAGACCGCGGGCATGAGGTCATCCCGTGGTTGGCGTGTGCTCCGTCGGCGCGTCCCCTCGCCGCCGCCGCGCCGCCTCCTCGGCAATCTCGCGCTGCAGAAAGAAGTTCAGGATGGTGCGCAGGGCGGCAATGGCGGCGAGCTTGCCGATCTCGTCCCAGCTCGGCGCGATCGCCGTGCGCAGGATATCTGCGGCGAGCGCAAACTCCAACGCGACTGCCAGCCAGCGTGCCAAGCGCAGCCGCACGCTTTCCTTGGCGGCGTCTGGCATGGTCGGCCGTCCGATGAAGATGCGCACCGCCTGCCACGTCGCCTCGATCGCGGCCAGGGCGATGATGCCGGCCGCCGCGGCTTCCACGCCCAAAGCCACCAGCGCGGACCAGGTCTTGAACAGCTCTTCCATGTTCCAATCCTTCCGACGCTCAGCGACCGCCGAAGTCGATCTGCAGGCTGAAGATGCCACGGAACTGCGGGGATTCCCGGCCGATGCCGGCCCCCAGCCCGACCCCGAGCATCAATGCGTCGCTCACCTGGTGACGCAGCCCAACCTCCACGATGTTGGCATCCCGCTCGCGCGGGCCTTGCTTTTCGCGCAGGTAATCCGCGACCGCAACCAGGGTCGGCGCGACGAGCTGGCTGTAGCCGACCACCACGCGAAAGCGGTCACGTCGCTCATCCTTATCCGGATTGAGCGCGCCTAGCTAGGACAGGTTCAGGTGCAGCCGGCCGTCGACCGAGAGAGTGATGGTCTTGGTCGCGATGGCGGTAAGCCCGATTTCGGCGCTGCGCCGGCCCGAGCCGATTGTTCGCGTGTAGTCGGCCGAGACCTCCAGGGCCGGCAGCCAGCCTGCTCGCGGTTCAGGTTGTAGAGCACCCCGGCCACGAGATCCGCGGGATCTGTCTGCCGTCCCGATCCCGTGGTGTAGGGCAGACCGATATCCGCCTGCAGGCCGTCCGCGATGCCGACCTGCACGCGGGGCAGCAGGCGGACGGCATCCCGACCGCCCCGGAGGCGGTCATAGCGCGCCGAACTCTGCAGCTCGATCCGCCCTGTCCGGAGGGCGAAGGCGTCATCCAGCGTGTTGGGCAGGCCGGAATCCAGGTTGCTCAGTTCGGTCGCTCCTGCCCCTCCGGACGCGAAAATGGCGAGCAGGACAACGAAGGTGGGCTGCCGCATCGCTATGGTCCAGCCTGCGCGATGGCGAAGAGCCCGGCGACGCCGATCGCGTAAAAGATCAGCACCAGCAGGGAGTCCACCCCCATACCGAACGGCTTGGCCTTTGGGCCGGAAGATTAGGCCGTACAGGTAAACGCAGGTCAGCAAGAAGCCCAGAGCTGCGAGATAGATGTCCGTGTTCTGGGCTTGTGGCAGCGCCGCCTTGCCGGAATCAGCGTCGCCAGCAGGAACAGCACCGGCAGGAAGGCGTTGCCGCCGAAGATGTCGCTGACCGCCAGCTTGCTGTCTCCAAGCTTCATGGAGGCGAGGCCGGTCGACAGCTCGGTCAGCGAAATCGCAGCGGCCAGCACCGTGGCGCCGAACAACACGCCGGTCATGCCGATCCGCTGTGCAATGGCGTCGCCGCTGGCTTCGAGCACCACGCCGTAAACAAGGGTAGGGACGGCCTCTCCCTTTCACACTAGCCAGAGTTACAAAGAACGTCGCCGCCGCATGACGTTGGGGTGAACGTGCCCAAGGTTCTGCCAACGCGTTCGGTCGGTGACTTCGCTTAGCGTGAACCTTCGTACAGACAGGGAGGTGACCTCACCGAGGCCACCACTGCTGATCGTTCTCGCTTGGCATTGTCTGCATGACACTCGACGCTCTGCCCTAGAAGGACATGAGCAAAGCAACGAAGCGCGAAGGGAAGAGTTTACCAATACGAACAGGAGAACATCCCATGCTCGGCCACCAGTCTTTCGCCGTCGTCACCGGCGGTTCCAACGGCATCGGCCTTGAACTGGCACGCCAGTTCCTATCCAACGGCTTCGACGTGCTCATTGCCGCCCAGGATGAGGCGCATCTGAAAGAGGCCGCCAACCAGCTTTCGGGGTCAGGCGGCACCGTGACCACCTGGGCTGGCGACCTCGGCAAGGAGGACCAGGTGAATGCGCTCGGTGCCGCGATCCATGCGGCGGGGCGGCCGGTGGACGCGCTGTGCGTGAATGCCGGTTTCGGCTTGGGGGGGCCCTTCGCGGAAACCGACCTGCAGCGCGAGCTGTCCATGATCGACGTCAACGTGCGCGGCGCGGTGCAGCTGACTAAACTAGTGTTGAAGGACATGGTCGCGCGCAACGCCGGGCGGATCATGTTCACCTCCTCCATCGCCGCCACCATGCCGGATCCGTTCGAGGCGGTGTACGGCGGCACCAAGGTGTTTCTGCGCTGGTTCGGCGAGGCGCTGCACGAGGAGCTGAAGGATACGGGCGTCACGGTCACTGTGTTGATGCCGTCCATGACGGAAACGGACTTCTTCAAGCGTGCCGAGATGATGGACACCAAGGCCGGCACCGCCAGCAAGGACGACCCGGCGGTGGTGGCCAAGGCCGGGTTCGATGCCATGATGGCCGGCAGGGACAAGGTCACGCCGACGCTCAAGAACAAGGTCATGGGTGCGATCGCCGACCTGCTGCCCGATGCTGTGGTCTCCAAGGTGCATCGCGGCCTGTCGGAACCGGGCTCCGCGGGCTAGAAGGAGGGGCGGGCCGCGTGTGCGGCCGGCCCCTTGCCTCAGCGGATGCGGCGCCTGATGGAAGTCAGATCCGGCGCCGTCTTGGCCTGACCGACCATGGTCCCACACCGAAGAACTTGTGCGTGACGCCTGGGAAGGTGCAGCTTCGCTGAGGGAACTTGGGCGGCACCAAGGTTTCAGTGCACGTAGGCTCAAGCAATGTTTTTTAGATCGCGCTGAATCAACAAAGCTTTCTGCGCAGACGAACTTGTCTGCAACCCATGACATGCCGACCTTCAAGTAGAATAGGGAGAGCAGGGCCATGACCGAGACGGTTGGAGATTTTGTATGGCGCCGTTTGAAGGAATGGGGCGTCTCTCGGGTGTTCGGCTATCCCGGCGACGGCATCAACGGCTTGATGGGCGCTCTGGATAGGCGGGGTGGCGACATAGACTTCGTGCAGGCTCGACACGAGGAGATGGCTGGCCTTATGGCTTGTGCCACGGCGAAGTTCTCCGGCGAGGTTGGCGTATGCATTGCCACCTCCGGACCTGGCGCAATTCATCTGCTGAACGGGCTGTATGACGCCAAGCTCGACCACCAGCCAGTGCTGGCGATTGTCGGCCAGCAGGCCCGGTCGGCGATTGGCTCCAACTACCAGCAGGACGTGGATCTGCAATCCTTGTTCAAGGATGTTGCCGCTTACGTGCAGACTGCCAGCACCGCTGCCCAGGTGCGGCACCTAGTCGATCGGGCCTACCGCATTGCCAAAGCGGAGCGCACCGTCACCTGCATCATCATCCCCAATGATTTGCAGCTCGAGCCGATGGAACAGCCATCGCGCGAGCATGCCATGACGCATTCCGGCGTTGGACTGGACGTGTCACCCGTGGTGCCGGACGCCGCTGCCCTCACCCATGCAGCGGCTGTGCTGAACGAAGGCAAGAAAGTAGCGATTCTGGTGGGTGCAGGCGCCATTGGAGCTGGAGATGCCGTAGCAGCCGTTGCGGAGCGATTAGGCGCAGGGGTGGCCAAGGCATTGCTCGGCAAGTCCGCCATGCCTGACACGGTGCCTTACTGCACGGGATCCATCGGCGTGCTCGGCACCAAGGCAAGTTGGGAGTTGATGCAGGGTTGCGACACCCTGCTGATGGTGGGCAGTGGCTTTCCCTACACGGAGTTTTTGCCCAAAGAGGGCCAAGCACGTGGCGTCCAGATAGACATCAAGCCCGCCATGCTGGGCCTGCGATACCCCATGGAGGCAAACCTTATCGGTGATGCTGACGCAACCTTGCGGGCGTTGTTGCCACTGCTGCAGGCCCGAGAGGACCGAGCATGGCGAGACAAAATCGAGGCGTCCGTCATCGAGTCCTGGCAACAGGCCGAGGCCCAGGCCCGCCAACCGGCGAACCCCATCAATCCACAGCTTGTCGCGTGGGAATTATCGGAACGCCTGCCAGAACGCTGCATTGTGACGGCGGACTCTGGAACCAGCAGCGTGTGGTATGCTCGTGATCTGCGCTTCCGGCCGGGGATGGCCGGTTCGGTTTCGGGAACACTGGCCACGATGGGTTGTGCAGTACCGTACGCTATCGCCGCTAAGTTTGCTCACCCAGATCGACCAGTGGTGGCGCTGGTGGGTGATGGCGCAATGCAGATGAACGGGCTGTGTGAACTTATTACGATAGCAAAATACTGGCGCCAGTGGGCTGATCCGCGTCTTGTCGTGCTCGTGCTGAATAACCGAGATCTGGCCTATGTGACGTGGGAACAGCGAGTGCAGGTTGGCGACCCCAAATTCAATGCCGCGCAGCAGCTGCCGGATCTGCCATATGCAGGCATCGCTGAACTGATGGGTTTGAGCGGAATTCGAGTGGAAAGGCCCGAGGAAGTTGGCTCTGCCTGGTCCACCGCATTAGCTGCAGATCGTCCGGTGGTGCTGGACATGGTGACAGACCCGAACGTACCACCTTTTCCGCCGCACATCACGCTTAAGCAAGCCCAGACATTTGCGCATGCCTTGTTCACAGGCGAGCCGGATACGAAAAGTGTGTTGATCAACACGGCACGAGGATTGATCGAGTCCATATTGCCGGATGGCATGAAAAGCTGACCAAACTCGGGAAGCAGGCGCCAAAAATAAGCGGAAGCTGACCCTTACATTCCGGCGCGGCCTTGGATTGAGCAAACTGTGTGCCGTGTCAGGTGGGACGGTGCATGATGGACGTGAACGAGTGCTTGTATAGCAGTGTTACAACGGTCGTAAGAGTGCTCTGCCAGAGCGAGTTGAGGTCCAGGCTCGGCCGGAGCCTGAGCGGCGGTCGAGTTCGCGGCCAAGCTGGCCATCATCCGCGAGACGTTGGCAGCTGGCTCGACGGCTCAGGCCATAGCGAATCGGCACCGTGACCTGACGCTCGCTTGCCGGGAAATGCCGATAGAAAGTAGAGACTGGGATTGAGGTTGCCTCGATCTCGATACTGCTGGCGAAGTCGCTGTG
>JBPBQE010000392.1:0-7393 GCA_050954595.1 Janthinobacterium lividum
CGCAGCGCCGCCTGCTCCATCGTACCGCCCTGCGCCGCGATGAAGGCCAGCGCGTGCTTGCGGACGAAGTTTTGTTCCAACGCTTCGTCGGCTTCGGCAGCCAACAGCGCCGCTTCTGCCAGCAATTTCGTCTGCAACGGCAGCAAGTCACGGAAAATGCCGGACAGGGTGATGACAACGTCGACCCGGGCGCGCCCGAGTTCCGCCAGCGGGATCAGCTTGGCGCCGCAGAGCCGGCCGTAGCTATCGAAGCGCGGGGCCGCGCCCATCAGCCACAGCGCCTGGGCGATCGGGCCGCCTTCGGTCTTGAGGTTGTCGGTGCCCCACAGCACCATCGCCACCGTCTCCGGCAGGCCGTGGCCTTCCTCCATGTGCCGCGCCAGCAGCCGGTCGGCCTGGCGCGCGCCATCGCCGACGGCGAACTGGCTCGGGATGCGGAAGGGGTCAAAGCCGTGCAGGTTGCGTCCGGTCGGCAGCACGTCGGTGGTGCGCAGCAGATCGCCGCCCGGCGCCGGCCGCGTGTAGCCGCCGTCGAGCGCGTGGATGACGGCCGGAAGCTCGTGATCTTCGGCGAGCAGCTTGTCGAGGCGGGCGCGTTCGACCGGGTCGGTGACGCCGGCGGCGTCGAGCATGCCGTCGCGCTCCTCCTGCGTCGGCGGCTCGCCGATGACGTGCAGGCCGTGCGGGATCAGCGTGTATTCGAGTTCCAGCAGGTCGGCGGAGATCTTCTCGATGCTGCCGCGCAGCTCGACTGCTTCGCCCTGCGCCCGAATCAGCTCGGCCAGCGCGTCACGCTGCTCGGCATCCGTTTCCGGCTCCATCGTGCGCCAACGGTCGATCGAGGACTTCAGGTCCAGTAAGCCGCGATACAGGCCGGCATGGGCGACTGGCGGCGTCAGATACGAAATCAGCGTCGCCGCTGCCCGGCGCTTGGCGATCATGCCCTCGGACGGGTTGTTCGACGCATACAGGTTGATGTTCGGCAGATCGCCGATCAGCCGGTCCGGCCAGCACGCGCCCGACAACCCGGCCTGCTTGCCCGGCATGAACTCGAGCGCTCCATGGGTGCCGAAATGCAGCACCGCGTCGGCCCGGAACTCCTCGCGGATCCAGCGATAGAAGGCGCAGAACGCATGGGTCGGCGCGAAGCCGCGCTCGAACAGCAGCCGCATCGGGTCGCCCTCGAACCCGAACGCCGGCTGCAGCCCGACGAACACGTTGCCGAACTGATGGCCCAACACGAACAGCGAGGCCCCATCGGTGTTGTGCTTGCCCGGTGCCGGGCCCCAGGTGGCCTCGATCTCGTCGAGCCAGGGCTGCTGACGCACGTGGTCGTCGAGCGCGACGCGCGCGCCGATCGACCCGTCCATCCCGAACGCTTCGCCGCCATTGACCACCAACGCCCGCAAAGCGTCGACATCGGCCGGCACGTCGACCGTGTAGCCCGCCTCTTTCATCGCCGTCAGCGTGTTGTGGAGGCTCTTGAACACGGCCAGATACGCCGCCGTCCCGGTGGCCCCGGCATTGGGCGGGAAGTTGAACAGCACCACCGCGACCCGGCGCTCGGCCCGCGTCGACCGCCGCAGCGTCACCAGCTTGGCCACCCGTCCGGCCAGTGCCGCCGCCCGCTCCGGGTGCGACGCCATGTCCCGCTTGGTCGCGTCGTTGGAGGCGGAGCGGCCACCGAACACCATGGGGCTGATCGCGCCGTCCAACTCCGGGATCGCGACCATCATCGTCGCCTCGACCGGCAGCAACCCGCGCGGGTCCACATCCCACTGTTCCAGCGTCTGGAACTCGACCGGCGTTGCGGAAATATAGGGCACGTCCAACTCGGCCAGCAGCTTCTCGGCCGCCCGGCTGTCGTTGTAGGCGGGACCGCCGACCAGCGAGAACCCGGTCAGCGACACCACCGCATCGACCACGGCGGTACCGTCGTTCATGAAATACATCTCGATCGCCGGCCGCGAATCGAGCCCGCTGGCAAAGGCCGGGATCACCCGCAGCCCGCGCGCCTCGAACGCTGCGATCACCCCGTCGTAATGCGCCGCATTGCCGGAGATCAGATACGACCGCAGCAGCAGCAGCCCCACCGTCCCGAGATGGCCCTTGCGCGGCGGCAGCACGGTCAGGAACTCGGAGATCTTGCTCGGCATCGCCGGGTGATACAGGCCGACATCGGGGTAGTTGATCGGTGCAGCCGCCTTGAGCTGGTTCTTGCCGCAGTAGCGGCCGACCAGCATGCGCACCAGATTGGCCAGGTTCTCGTCCGACCCGGCGAGCCAGTATTGCAGCCCGAGGAAATACGTCCGCACGTCCTGCGCGGTGCCCGGGATGAAGCGCATCAGCTTGGGCAGCCGGCGCAGCATCTTCATCTGCGTCTTGCCGTCGGACGGTGCCCCGTCCGCCTTCTTGGCCCCGCGCAGCTTCTTCAGCATTGCCAGCGCGCCAGTGGCCTCTTCCATCATGTCGAAGCGGCCGAGCCGGGTCAGCCGGGTGACCTCGCTGGCGGACATGCAGCACAGCATGGCGTCGCAATGGTCGCGCCGGGCGGCCAGCGCAGCCTGCACCGGGCGGATATGGTCTTCCATGAACAGCATGGTGGCGATCACCACGTCGCCGCGGCCGATATCCTCGATGCACTCGGCCAGTGCCGCCTTGTCGCTGCCCCACTCGTCGGCGGCGTGGACCACCAGCGACAACCCCGGCAGCTCGGTCCGCAATACCGTTTCGGCACGGGCGGCGGCGCCGGACAGGTGGCTGTCCATCGTCACCACCACCACGCGGATCGGCTTGACGAGGGAGAACACGTTATCGGCCAACGCGACCCGGGACGGGTTATCTACCAAAGTGTGCTTTTGCATCATACAGCGTGTCCACCGTGATGGTCGCGAGACCGCGCTCGTTGGCAAACTTCTCCGTATTCCGCCGTGCCTTGCCGCGCACGAAGAACGGTATCTTTCCTAGTTCTTTCTCGGCATCCGGAGCCCAACCGGCCGGGCCGGTCGGGGCGGCTTCCACCTGCGTTTCGGTCTTGTGGCCGAGATGGCTCGACCCGGCGCTGTCGGAGAACTCGAAATCGCCGCGGAACATGCCGAGCAGGTGCTCCTCGAGCCCCATCATCAGCGGATGCACCCAGGTGTCGAACAGCACGTTGGCGCCTTCGAAGCCCATCTGCGGCGAGTGCCGGGCCGGGAAATCCTGCACGTGGATCGGCGCCGAGATCACCGCGCAGGGGACGCCCAGGCGCTTGGCGATGTGTCGCTCCATCTGCGTGCCCAGCACCAACTCGGGCTGTAGCGCGGTGATGGCGGCCTCGATCTCGAGGTAGTCGTCGCTGATCAGCGCCTCGATGCCGAACTCGGCGGCGGCGGCGCGCAACTCGCGGCCGAACTCGCGGCTGTAGCTGCCGAGACCGACCACGTTGAAGCCTAGCTCGTCGCGCGCCACGCGGGCGGCGGCGATGGCGTGGGTGGCGTCGCCGAACACGAACACCCGCTTGCCGGTGAGATAGGTGCTGTCCACCGAGCGGGAGTACCAGGGCAGGCGGCTATCGTTTTTCACCAGCGCCGGCAGCCCGGCCAGGGCAGCGACTTCCTCGAGGAACGCCTCGGTGGCGCCGACGCCGATCGGGATCGTCTTGGTCGACTTCTGATTGAAGGTGCGCTCGAGATAGCGCGCGGCGGTGCCGGCCACTTCGGGATACAGCACGATGTTGAACGCGGCATTGCCCAGGCGGGCCAAGTCGGCGACGCTGGCCCCGAGCGGGGCGACCACGTTGACCGACACGCCGAGCGCCTCGACCAGGGCGACGATCTCCTTGACGTCGTCACGATGCCGGAACCCTAGGGAGCACGGGCCGATGATGTTGCAGGTCGCCGCGTCCGGCGTCGTCTCCGGCTTGCGGGCGAAGGCACGCACCAGCTGGTAGAACGTCTCGGCCGCGCCCCAATTCTCTTTCTTCTGGTAGGCCGGCATCTCGAGCGCCACAACCGGGATTTCGAGGTTCAGCGCCCGGGCCAGGCCGCCCGGATCGTCCTGGATCAGCTCGGCGGTGCAGGACGCACCGACCAGCAGCGCGTCGGGCTGGAACCGCTCCACCGCATCGCGCGCCGTGGTCTGGAACAGAGTCGCCGTGTCGCCGCCGAGGTCGCGGGCCTGGAACGTCGTATAGCTCACCGGCGGGCGGCCGATACGGCGTTCGATCATGGTGAACAGCAGGTCGGCATAGGTGTCGCCCTGCGGCGCATGCAGCACCAGGTGCACGCCATGCATGGAGGCGGCGACCCGCATCGCGCCCACATGCGGGGGACCTTCGTAGGTCCAGAGCGTCAGCTGCATCGTCTAAACCCGCAACACGGCGCGACGGGAGAGCGGGCGGGCAAACAATTCGGCCAGGTCGCCGGCCTGGTCGTAGCCCTGGATCGGCGTGAACAGCAGCTCGATCGACCATTTGGTCGTGATGCCCTCGGCCTCCAGCGGGTTGGCGAGCCCGAGTCCGCACACCGCGATGTCCGGCGCTTCGGCGCGGCAGCGGTCCAGTTGCTTTTCCACATCCTGCCCTTCGGACAGGGTCGTGCCCGCCGGCAACAGCGCCAACTCGGCGGCCATGTGCTTGCGGTGCAGATACGGCGTACCGACTTCGGTCAGCTGCATGTCCAACTCGCGCGAGAGGAACCGGGCGAGCGGCAACTCTAGCTGGCTGTCGGGGAAGAAAAAGATCTTTTTGCCGGCCAACCGCTCGCGGCTATGGGCGATCGCGCCGTCGGCACGCGCTTTTGGCGCCGTAGTCACGGAGTCGAACAGCGCCGGGTTGATCCCGAACGCGTCGGCAGCAGCACGCAGCCAGGCGGTGGTGCCTTCGATGCCGAGCGGGAAGGGGGCGCCGAGCCAGTTCGCCCCGCGCGCTTCGAGCGCCCGCGACGTGTCGGCCAGGAAAGGTTGCGCCAGCAGCATCTGCGTCTGCGGCCCCACCGCCGGCAGCTCCTCGGCCCGGCGCGGCGGCAGAAACGTGACCCGGTCGATGCCCATGGCGGTGAACAGGCGGCGGAACTGGTCCTCCACCACTTCGGCCAGCGCGCCGACGATCAGCAGCGACTTCTCAGCCGTCTTCGGCATGATCGGCACCAGCGCGGCCAGGCAGGCATCCTCGCCCTGCGTGAACGTCGTCTCGATGCCGCTGCCGGAATAGTTCAGCACCCGGCACTGCCCGACATATTGCGAGTTCAGCCGCTCGGCCGCCCGCGACAGGTCCAGCTTGATGACTTCCGACGGGCAGGACCCGACCAGGAACAGCAGCTTGATCTCCGGCCGCCGCGACAGCAGCTGCGTCACCACGCGGTCCAGCTCGTCGTTGCAATCGGCCATGCCGGCCAGGTCGCGCTCGTCGATGATCGCGGTGGCGAAGCGGGGCTCGGCGAAGATCATCACGCCGGCGGCGGACTGGATCAGGTGGGCGCAGGTGCGCGAGCCCACCACCAGGAAGAACGCGTCCTGTATCTTGCGGTGCAGCCAGATGATCCCGGTCAGCCCGCAGAAAACCTCCCGCTGCCCCCGCTCGCGCAACACGGGAGCATCCGCGCAGCCGAGGGAAGCGGCAGAACTCATGAGAACTGGCCGCTCGGGACCGAGTTGTCGCGCATCGGCCAGTAGGTCTCGTCCAACCGGGCCGCCCGTAGCTTGAGCAGGAACTGCCCGGCATTGACCACGTAGGTCCCGTAGGCGAGCAGGGCCAGCAGCATCAGGCCGTGGGCATCGAGCCAGCCGCCGAACAGCGCCAGCAGATAGATGGTGTGCAGCGCCAGCACGATCATGCTGATCGCGTCCTCCCAGAAGAAGGCGGGGGCGAACAGGTATTTGCCGAAGATCTCACGTTCCCAGATCGAGCCGGTCACCATGATGAGGTAAAGCATGCCGGTCTTGGCGATCACCGACCCGGTGGCCGCAGCCTCGCCGTGCCCCGTCATCAAGAAGCGGACGACCAGCACCAAGCTGACCAGAAACACCAGGAATTGGACCGGCGCGAGGATCCCTTGGACCAGCGTCCAGGGCGAGGCATCCCGCAGGCGGCGCTGCTCCGGCGTATACAAACGGAACGGGGTCGGCACGACCCGGCCCGACGCGCCGGCCCATGGCGACGCATCCAGCTGATTCAGAAAGGTTTCAAGTGCACGTGTAAACATTGCTTGACATGCCTCCCTGGCTGGTCTGCCTTGGCTCCTGAAGCCCCGAAAAACCGGAGCCGAAAGAACGCAAAACCTTGGCCTTTGTCGTGACCGAAGGCACTCTGCTTCCCAGTCACGATCAGACGCTAAGACCCCACCCGACGATGTGTCAAGCTCGCGTTACGTAAATCGAGGTTGACACAATGGGGGTGAAGCCGATCAAATGCGGGAGCGTAGTTGATGGAAAAAATGACGCCTGACGCCATTGCCCTGAACTGGACGACCGATGGCGACAGCGCCATCATGTCGAGCCATGCGACCGGTGAGCCGCGGCCGCGCCGGACTGCCACCACAGCGGTCACGGTGCAGGAACCGATGCAGCCGGATCTGCATGCCGGCGTACAATCCGGCGCGCAGCAGCGACGTGCCATCCTGACCCGCGCTGTTCAGGCGCAGGTCATTCCCCAATTACTGCAACGCCCGGCACTGCGCAGCGCCATGCCGACCGCGCCGATCGATGCGCACGTCAAGCGCCTGGCCGCGCTGGCGCTGCAGGCGACCAGCCACGAGGTGGTCGATTTCGTCACCGGGCTGATGGAGAACGGCTTTGACGCCGAGCGTCTCTACCTGGAACTCCTGACGCCGACCGCCGTGTTGCTTGGCGAGTTCTGGGCCGAGGATTTCTGCACCTTCGCCGACGTGACGATCGGCATCGGCCATCTGCAAACGGCCATGCGGTCGCTGCGCCCGGCATTCTTCGATGCCGCCGAGCCGATCGGCCCGGGCGCGCTGCGTGCCGTGTTGATGCCGCTGCCGGGCGAGCAGCACACGTTCGGCCTGTCGATGCTGTCGGCGTTCTTTACCCGAGCCGGCTGGGATACCTGGTCGGGCCGGGTCGCCGATGCCGCCGAGCTCGACGCCATGGTCCGCCGCGACTGGATCGATCTGGTCGGCTTCTCCCTTTCCCACGACGCCTTGCTCGACAAAGCCCGCGTGCACATCGCCGCCATCCGCAAGGCATCGCTCAACCCCGCGATCGTCATCATGGTCGGCGGCCTGCCTTTTGCCGAGAATGCCGCACTGGCCACCGACATCGGAGCCGACGGAACCGCGACCGACGGCGCCAGTGCCGTTACACGCGCATCGGCCTTGGTGACGCGTCGGGGCGTCAAGCGGTGACGCAAATGATTTTTGGAACTAGCCGTGAACGGACGAGAGTTGTCGCCAAT
>JBPBQE010000467.1:0-7393 GCA_050954595.1 Janthinobacterium lividum
GCCGACATCGCGGTGGACCAGAAGGAAAATGTGTTCCCGATGATCCCGAGCGGCGCGGCGCATAACGAGATGATCCTCGGGCCGGAGCATCAGGACCGGACCGCGTCGATAACCGATGAAGGCATGATGCTGGTCTAGTTTCCTCCGGACTGCTCCTTTTCCCGCTGGCGGGAGAAGGCCGGGGTGAGGGGAGGGCGATCAGCGCCAACCTTTGGTCCAGCGGTTCCATCCACCCAACCCTCTCCCGCCAGCGGGAGAGGGCTATTCAGTGAATTCATGCAGCAACGAACCGCTACCATCTCCGTGCTCGTTGAGAACGAGTCCGGTGTTCTCGCCCGCGTCATCGGCTTGTTCGCCGGGCGCGGCTACAACATCGAAAGCCTCACCGTCGCGCCGGTCGACGACAGCCGGCTGCGCAGCCGGATTAACGTGGTGACCACCGGCACCGACATGATCATCGAGCAGATCAAGGCGCAGCTCGGCCGGCTGGTGCCGGTGCATCGCGTCGCCGACCTGGCGCTCGAGGGATCGCACCTGGCGCGCGAGCTGGCGATGATCAAGGTCGTCAGCGGCGGCACCGAGCGGGCCGAAGCGCTGCGCCTGGCCGACGCGTTCCGCGCCCGAGTGATCGACGCGACGACGGAGAGCTTCGTCTTCGAGCTCACCGGGGCGACCGAGAAGCTCGACGCGTTCATCGCGTTGATGCAGCCGCTCGGCCTGGCCGAGGTCAGCCGCACCGGGGTCGCCGCCATTGCACGAGGCAAACGGGTCCTCTAAGGCGCCCCATCCTTTCCAATCGACATCAAGGAGCCATTCATCATGCGCGTGTATTACGATCGCGACGCCGACGTTAACCTGATCAAGGGCAAGAAGGTCGCCGTCATCGGCTACGGCAGCCAGGGTCATGCCCACGTCAACAACCTCAAGGATAGCGGCGCCAAGGAGCTGATGGTTGGCCTGCGCGCCGGCTCGGTCGGCGTGGCCAAGGCGGAAGCCGCCGGACTGAAGGTCGCTGACCCGGCCGAGTGCGCCAAGTGGGCCGACGTGGTGATGGTGCTGACGCCGGACGAGGGCCAGGGCGACCTGTATCGCGACAAGCTGCACGCTAACATGAAGCCGGGCGCGGCGCTTGCCTTCGCGCACGGCCTGAACGTGCACTTCAACCTGCTCGACCCGCGCTCGGACATCGACGTGTTCATGATCGCGCCGAAGGGCCCGGGCCACACGGTGCGCTCGGAATACCAGCGCGGCGGCGGCGTGCCCTGCTTGGTTGCGGTGGACCAGAACCCGAGCGGCAACGCGCTCGAGATCGCGCTCAGCTATGCCAGCGCCATCGGCGGCGGCAAGGCCGGCATTATAGAGACGACGTTCAAGGAAGAGTGCGAGACCGACCTGTTCGGCGAGCAGGTCGTGCTGTGCGGCGGCTTGGTCGAACTGATCAAGGCTGGCTACGAGACGCTGGTCGAGGCCGGCTATGCGCCCGAGATGGCGTATTTCGAGTGCCTGCACGAAGTGAAGCTGATCGTCGACCTCATCTACGAGGGCGGCATCGCCAACATGAACTACTCGATCAGCAACACGGCCGAGTATGGCGAATACGTCACCGGGCCGCGCATCATCACGTCCGAGACGAAGGCCGAGATGAAGCGTGTGCTGTCCGACATCCAGACCGGCAAGTTTGCCCGCGACTGGATGCTGGAGAACAAGGTGAACCAGTCCTCCTTCAAGGCGACCCGGCGTCGCCTGGCCGAGCACCCGATCGAGCAGGTCGGCGAGAAGCTGCGCGGCATGATGCCGTGGATCTCCAAGAACGCGCTGGTCGACAAGGCCAAGAACTAACCGTTCAGCCGCCCAGAAGCTCGGCGAGCTTCTGGGCGCGGACGACCGGGTCGCGATGGGCGATCGGGATGATGATACGGCCACGATTATGCGTGCCGCCCAACACGCCGGCAATCTCCTCGACCTTGTGCCGATCGATCGGCGTTACCGCGCATGACGTGCCACCGGCATCGATCCGCGTGAGCCGCATGATCTCCGCCAATAATCGCAGACGCTGGACCGCGAGTAACGCCTGGACCTCGGGCGGCGGTGCGCCGAACCGGTCCTGCAGTTCGTCGGTGAATTGGGTCAGACTCGGCAGATCCTCGAGCCGGAACATGCGGCGCAGCAGGCCGATGCGGAGATTTTCGTCGGGCACGTAATCGGCCGGGATGCGACCGGATAGCTCGACGTGCAGCTCGGCGGCCGGGCGGCGCGGCGGGTCGCCCCGCTGCATCGATACGGCCTCGAGCAACAGATGCTGATAGAGTTCGGTACCGACGGCGCGGACATGGCCGGCCTGCTGGTCGCCGAACAGGTCGCCGGCGCCGCGGAGGTTCAGATCGGCGGCACTGATCTGCACGCCGGCACCAAGTGCCGAGAGATGCTGCATGGTGGTGAGGCGTTGTTGGCTGGACTCGGTCAGCGCCGCACCGGGCTCCGTCAGGATATAGGCGGTGCCGCGCCGGCTGCCGCGGCCGACGCGGCCACGCAATTGATGCAGTTGAGCCAGGCCGAAACGCTCGGCGTGCGTGACCAGCATCAGGTTGGCGCGCGGGATGTCCAACCCGGCCTCGATGATGTCAGTGGCAATCAGGATGTCGCCGCGGCCGGCGGCGAAGTCGACGATCGCGGTCTCCAGCGCGTCGGGCGGCATGCGGCCGTGCGCGACCGTGACGGTCAGCTCCGGCACCAGGGAGGCCAGTTCGGCCTGCAGCGGTGCGATGTCCGAGATGCGCGGGCAAACGATGAAGCTCTGCCCCTCGCGCCGGTGCTCACGCAGGAGCGCCTCGCGCACGACGATATCGTCCCAATTCAGCACAAAGGTGCGGACGGGTTGCCGCGCCTGGGGCGGGGTGGCCAATACGCTGACGTCGCGCAAGCCGACCAGGGCCGCCTGCATCGTGCGCGGAATCGGCGTGGCGGTCATGGCCAGAACGTGCGGCGCGAGTCCGCCGAGTGCCGTTTTATCTTCCTCGCCGAAGCGCTGCTCCTCGTCGATGATAGTCAGGCCGAGATCGTGGAACTTGGTCGAGATAAGGCCGTGGGTGCCGATCACGATCTGCACCGAGCCGGTGGCGATGTCGCGCCGGATCGCGCGGGTCTCGGCATCGTCCTCGGTGCGGATCAGGCCCTCGACGCGGATGCCTGTATCGGCAAAGCGGGCGCGGAACACGGCGAGATGCTGCCGGGCCAGGACGGAGGTCGGTGCCAGGACGGCGACCTGGTAGCCGCCAATGGCGGCGGCGGCGGCGGCGCGGATGGCGATCTCGGTCTTGCCGAAGCCCACATCGCCGCACAGGAGGCGGTCGGTCGGTCGGCCGCTTGCGAGATCGGTCAGCACGGCATAAATCGCGGCCCGCTGATCGTTGCTGAGCGGGAACGGGAACCGTCGCGAGACGATGGCGAAGCGCGCCGGGTCCGGTCGGATCACCGGGGCGGTGGCGCTGTGGCGGGCAGTGATGCGCGCGTGCAACTGGGTGGCAGTGTTCTGAAGCTCCGTCTCGATCTTGACGCGACGCTTCATCCAGGTGGTGCCGCCGATGCGGTCCAGCTTGCTGCCGGTGTCGCCGTAGCGCCAGACGCGGTCGAAGATGGTGGGAGGAATCAGCAATTCGGTCCGGTCGGCGAATTCGAGCACCAGCCGATCCTCGTCGCCAACCTGCCGCAAACCGGTGAGACGACAGACGCCGTGATCGACGTGGACCACGATCTCGCCGGTGCGCGGCGCGTCCGTGGGCGTCGACAAGGACGCGGAGGCCTTGGGCCGCAGCAGCGGGCCGACCGGCAGCAGCAGCAGGCCGGGTGCACGCAGGCCACCGAGCGGGTCCGCCTCGATGATGCCGACCGAGCCCGGCGCCACCTCGCTGTCACGCGTGACCACGACGGCGTCGAGACCCCTGCGGCGCAGGCTCTTGGCGACGCTTTCGGCCCCCGCTGGAGCGGCGATGAGCACCCGGTCACCGGCTGCTGCGGCGATCAGCTCCATTAGGTCGCCGATTCGGTGCGGCGCTGGCAGGTCGATGCTTTCGGGCGGGCCGAGGTCGAGGCTGGTGGCGCAGGCGGCGCTGACTTCCTCGATGGTGAGGAACAATTTGTCCGGCGGCGCCAGTTCGCCGATCACGCCGGTGACGCGACCGGCCTTTTGCGCCGCGGCATAGGCGTCGTCGATGGCGTCGCGGACCATGCGCCAGCGCTCGGGCACGTCGGGCCCGTGATAGATGGCGGCGTCGGGCATCGCTTGGAAGATGGTCTGCAGGCGGCGGGGAAGATGCAGCGGGACGGGCTGGCCGACCGAATCCGGCGCGAGCCGGCGCGCTGCGGCGGGCAGTTCCTCGGCGTCGATGCGGAACTCGGTCGCCGGGCGGAGCTTGACCCGGTCGAGCGGCCCGGCGCTGCGCTGGGTGCCGAGGTCGATGCCGGTGATCGACACGATCACGTCGTCCTGGAGGTGGAGGCGGACCGGCGCCGGGTCGCCCGATGGGAAGATGTCGATGACCTGGCCGCGAAATGCGGCTTCGCCGGGCTCGTCGACCCGCTCGTCCCAATGATAGGCGCGCACGGCCAGCGCTTCGCGAAGCGCGTCGCGGTCGATGCGGTCGCCTCGTTCGACCGTGAGTTCGGCGGCCTGCCACACTTCCCCGGGGCGGACGCGTTGCAAGGAGGCAGTGGCACTGGTGAGCAGGAGGCGCGGAGTGGTGGTAGGCGTAGCAAGTCGCGTGAGCGTCGCGACCCGGCGGCCGACGGCACGGGCGGACGGCGCGATGAGGTCGTAGGGCAGCACGTCGACCGGGGGTAGGACGAGCACTTCGACGTCGTCGGCTAGAGCGGTGGCCAGGCAGGCGACCCGGTCGAGGCGGCCGGCGCCGCGAAGGATGGCGATGAGCTGTCCGGACCGCCGGGTCTGTTGCAGGAGAGCGAAAGCGAGGGCCGGGTCGGAGCGGTCGGGAGTCATCGTCTCGTGGGCTGGTTGTACGGAGGAAGTCGTTCGGGATTGCGGGCCATCAACCCTTTTCCGTTGACGTTTTCAGCCAGGTGAAGTCGCTGTAAAGTAATGTCTATGCAGATCAATCACTTCCAACGTGCCTGCCTGCGCAGTGCGCTTGCGGCCGGCGCGTTGTTCGGCCGGCCTCTCGCGGCAGATGGTCATACGATGGACCCGGTGATGTCCGCGCTGGTGCGGTTCGCCAACCGGATGCAGCGCAGCGGGCCGCCGGAACTCGATGCCCTGCGCAAGCGCTACGCGTCGGCGCCGCCGGTCATCGGGCTGAAGCCGGATGGGTCGGTCCGGGTCACGCCGATCGAGGTGGCCGGCCGGCCGGCGCGGCGGTACGAGCCCCGCGCCTCCCCAGTGGCCGACATGCTGTTTTTCCACGGCGGCGGTTTCATCCTCGGCAACCTCGATACCCATGACGCGCTCTGTCGGCGGCTGTCGGCGCGGGCGCGGTTGCGGATCACCTCCTTCGATTACCGGTTGGCGCCGGAGCATCCGTTTCCCGCAGCGTTCGACGATGCTTCGGCAGCCTGGCGCTGGGCACGGGCACAAGGGTCGGGGCCTTGGCTGATCGGCGGCGATAGTGCTGGCGCGAACCTGGCGGCGGCGCTGGCGGTTGATGGCAGCGCGAAACTGCAGGTGCTGTTGTACCCCGTTGTCGACATGCTGCATCAGGACGAGCTGTATCCGAGCATCACCACGTTCTCCAAGGGTTACCTGCTGACTGCCGAGGCCATGCGGGAATGTGCCCGGCTCCTGATCCCGCCGGAGCAGGATCCGGGCGACCCCCGGCTGTCGCCGATCCGGGCCGAGCTTGGTGGCGCCTCGCCGGCGCTGATCATGACGGCCGGGTTCGACCCGTTGCGGGATCAGAGCAGGGCATTTGCGACAGCCCTGCAAAAGGCAGGAGTCAACGCCCATCTGCTCGAAGAGACGACGTTGCCGCACGGTTTCGCCGATTTCGCCGGCGTGGTGCCGGCCGCGCGGCAGGCGATCGACCGGCTCGCCAAGGCGGTGACGGTCGAGTTGGAGAGACGGTGACGTGAAGGAGCGGACGATGCAGCGACGTGATCCGGTTTTGATCGCTTGGGTGGCGGGGTTGGCACTGGCGGCGTTGGCCTATTGGGTCGGGCCGCAATATTTTCTGTTCCGCGTCGCCGACAGCTTCCACGTCGCGCTGTGGCGGATCAGCGAAGCGATCGGCGATCTATCGCTGATGGGCCGGGACCTGGTGCGTGCGCTGGCGATCGGGATCTACGCCACCTTCGTCGTGCTGGCGCTCAGCGTCATCCGGCGCGGCGGAGCCGGCAAGGCGGCCCTGTTCTGGGTGTCGGCATTGTTTCTGTTCCTGGTCGGTGGCGTCGATCTGACCACGGAAAGCAATGGTCGCTGGGCGCTCGCGCTTGCGGTGGCCGGCGTGGGCGCGGTCACGATGACGCAACGCCTGCGCCAGACCGCGCTCGTTCTCCGCTAGGCGCTCGCGCGGAACCCCAGGCTCGGGCTCGCCGCCCGTAGGCGGGCCAGGGTAGCGCAGGATCGCACCGGACGGCGCTCGTCGGCAGCGCCGTTAAGGATAGCGACGAGCATGTCGATACCCTGCGCGTGCCAGCGCTGCACCGCCTTGTGGTCGGCGCCAACCGCCGTGCCGAGACGACGCCAGCTATACAGATGCCGTCCGGTCATGGGGTTGACCAAGCTTCGCGCCCCTACGACCCGGCGCAACACGTACTTGTCCTCTGGGATGCGCGAGACCCAGCCGTAGGTCTGGTCCATGCGGCTGATGTGCGCGGCGCTGGGGGCGGCGGGCCGGAGCTTCGCCTTCGCTGCGCCGTAGCTTTCCGCCGCACTGTGCACCCATTCCATGCCGCCCTGCGCGAGCCGGGTGCTTGGCCCGCTATTGGGCAACGCCAGCAGGGCGATGCCGGCCTCCTCGAGGCGGGCGATGACCCAGGCGGCGGTGGCCGGCAGCCCGTCCGGCGTATATGGATTTGTCAATTGAACACCGGAAATGGATACGTCGCGTGATCGAGCACGGTGCCGTCGGTGATGGCACCCCAACTCACGGGATGGCCAGCAGGCAAGGCAGGGCGGTCATTCTGACCGGGTCTGCCGCGAACAACATAGACGACGTTGCGGAACTGCGAGATATCGGCGGCGAGAGCGTCAGCTGGGCTCGGGGTCACGGCTTTTGTTCCCGTTCTGTTCAACGCCCGTAAGCTAGTTTTCCTATCTGATCAAGGTCAAGCGCAGGTGAACGTTAATGTTCGCGAAACACACTCGGCTCCTCCGCGTTGATCCCAGGCCACCAAGGAGCAAGCGACATGCAAGCGCAGATGCCAGAACCGATACCGCAGCCGACAC
>JBPBQE010000082.1:0-7283 GCA_050954595.1 Janthinobacterium lividum
GGTCGGCGATGTGCACTTTCAGCGCACGATCGCAGTCTTCAGACACAACGCTACGCCAATCCAGGGGGTCGGAAACGCCGAGCGGGTTACGCAGTAGAAGATCGGTCTTGACGAACGGTAAGCCGAAGTCTTCAACGAGCTCACGCCAAAATAGATGTGTCGCGTTGAGCGGGCTCTTTCGTAGCGCTAGACACATCGCGTCCGGATCAGATGCCAAGTCGGCCGCGATGCCGGCGAACCGCCATGGATACAGGATGCGCACACGCTCGCGTGCGACAGCATGGCCTAGGGCTGCACGTTCAACGCGATCGTAGCCACAGAACGCTGCGATCGCATGGCCGCGCCGTCGCATCCAGACCGTGAAGGCGACTTCACCTCTGCGAATGGTACGACGCTTGTCGCCGGTTGGCTTGAACGCTGTCAGGAAAGCGAGCGCGTCCGCAATCGCCCTAAATCCGCGAATCAGGAGAAAATATGACTGCAGGTGCGGACGTGGTGCAAGATTCTCGGACAAGCCGAACAGCCCGTTACCAGCGCCGCGAAACACGCTGAGCACCGGCTCAAGAGGGCGGAGCGGACCACAGATGCTATCATTGACGAGGAGCATTTCTTCCAGCTGCGGGGCTCGCGCCTGTATTATTGGCACCAGATCATGCCAAGCTCCGAAGTCGAGGCCATGATTGTGGCGGCGAACGATTAGCGCGCAGCTTTCGGAAAGACGGGCTATGGCATCTGCCGTCATTTCTGGTGCCATCGTAACGAAGAGCACGGTGAATCCGAGCCGGCGATAGGCGTCGATCTGGTCATGCACCATCTCGCTCACATGGCCCGACGGAGAGTAGTGCACGTAGAGCGCCAGCGAGCGCACCGACAACAGAGCGTCCTCTCCTCCAATGCCGTTTTGAAGCCAGACTATAGTCGGCTCGGCCCTGAAGCGCAGGTTGAGATCGGCAATAGCGGCCGCAAACCAGTCCCGAGCCAAGATCAGGCCGGCACGGACGAGAGATCCTCGGAATTTCGGGCGCCGCAGGAACCCCCACGCTCGTTCTATCTGGCTGATCTGCCGATCAGGACGATCTACGACTTCGTGTAGATGGGGCGGCCAGGTTGGTTCGACCGATCGGGCTATGCGGCTAAGGTGTGGTGGCTTTGAAAGCGAGACCTGGATGTGAGGCGCATACATGCCGACAAAGCCTTTTGCCATGCTGAGACGATAGCCGCCTCGCAGCGAGTGCGATCCGCACGGCAACCATTCTACGGCTTTCGCCACTCGACCACTCACCGCACACTCTACAATTCGGGTAACCGAATGCGACCTGCTGGTGATCGACAAAGCCAGCATGGTGGACCTGCTGCTGATGCGCTCGCTGCTGAAAGCGCTGCCGGACCGGGCGACAAGGTCACGCAGGTCGGCAACAACTACGAGCCTGACGTGTTCAGCGGTGACCTCGGCGTATTCCTATTTGAAACCGCCGTTTTGTTCTGTTATCGCATCAACAGGTGAACTGAGAATAGCTGGCGGTCATCGGTCCACACACGAATGGGCGTCCAACCAGCTTTCGATGCAAGGCGCTGAAAATCGACCACCGTGTATTTGTAGCTGTTCTCGGTATGAATAGTCTCGCCGCCCCGGAAGCCGACACGTTCACCGCCAAGGGTGACGATATGATCGATCTGGCACTCCAAATGCATTTCGATCCGGCTCATCTCGTCGTTCCAACGAGCGCGGTGAACAAAATGCGCCGGATCGAAATTGGCGTCGGTGGATTGGTTGAGATGGGTCAAAATGTTTAGATTGAACGCGGCCGTAACGCCCTGTGCGTCATCATAGGCCGGGATGAGAATGGATCGGTCCTTACGTAAGTCTACCCCGACCAAAAATACAGCCTGAGGCCCTAATGTTGCTGCGACGGAACTCAGAAAAGCGCTTGCCACCGGTCGGTCGAGGTTCCCGATCGTTGAACCAGGAAAGAAGCCGAAATTCGGGCCGTGTGGCACCCCGGAAGGCAGGTCGAATGGCGCAAGGAAGTCGCAAGCCAATGGTAAAACGCGCAATCCGGCATGACGGACCGACATGCGGCCGACGATCGCATCCAACGCCGAGGGCGCGACGTCGATCGGAACATAGGTGTCGACATTCAGATGCGGCAGGATAAGTTCCGACTTGGTCTCGTCGCTGGCACCATATTCGACCAATGCTGCAAACGAGGTTCGCGGGAGATCTGGTCCAATGGTGCGAAGGAGGGCTGTCTCAGTGCGGGTCGGATAGTATTCCGGCAACCGCGTAATCTCGCCAAAGAGGCGGCATCCCTCCTCATCGTAGAACAGCTTTGCCGGAAGAGTCTTCTGAGTCTGCCGCAGTCCAGCCAACGCCTCGTCAGCGATCGAATTCTTGATCTCGATACCGTCCAACACCTGCCGGCTCCTACGAGAGGTCGGCTGCGAGACGCAGCCCAGTAAACTGCCAGCGCTTCTCCGGGTGAAAGAAGTTGCGATAGGTCAGTCGTGCGTGACCCGGCGGGGTCGCCATCGAACTACCCCGCAGCACCATCGTGTTGATCATGAACTTGCCATTGTACTCGCCGATGGCGCCTTCCACAGGGCGAAAGCCTGGGTATGGCAAGTAGGCGCTATTGGTCCATTGCCAAACATGGCCGTCGAGTTCAGCAAGCCGAGGATCTCGGCACGCGGACTCCCATTCGAATTCCGTCGGTAACCGAGCACCAGCCCAACGTGCGAAAGCATCAGCCTCATACCAACTCACGTGCCGGACAGGTTCGTCAGGAACCAGCACCGCCTCACCGCCGGGACCGAACTGGAACCAAATGCCATCTTGCTGGCGCCAGTGCAGCGGAGCCTGCCAGCCGCCATCGACGGCCGCGCTCCAGCCGTCGCTCATCCACAAGGTCGGAGTTCGATAACCGCCATCTGCCATGAACTCGAGCCAAGCGGCGTTGCGGACAAGCCGCCGCCCCAACTTGAACGGCAGCACGAGGGCTTCGTGCGGCGGGCCTTCGTTGTCGAAGGCGAAGCCGGGTCCGGCATGGCCGACTTGAACGAGTTGGCGATCAAAGGCGATCATCTCGTCGGGCATGGATGACGGCGCTGTCGCCTGCCAGCCAGGAATCATGGCTGGCAGCAGAGGATTTTCCGCAAACCCATGCAGCATATCGGTGACGAGCAGTTCCTGATGCTGCTGCTCATGATGCAGCCCGAGGGTCACTAGATCGCCGAGGCCCGCATTGGTTGCGAGCAACCGGGCCATCGCATCGTCGACATAGGCACGATAGGCGTCCACCTCGGCGACGCCGGGCCGAGTGATCAGGCCGCGTGCGAAGCGGGGGTGCCGAGCTCCGACCGTCTCGTAATATGAATTGAACAGGTAACTGAACTCGCGGCTGAATGGCTGATAGTCGGCCATGTGCGGCACGAGTACGAATTGTTCAAAGAACCAACTGGTGTGAGCGCGGTGCCATTTCGCCGGGCTAGCATCCGGCATGGACTGAATGACTTGGTCTTCGGGCGTCAGTGCGGCGCAAAGTTGGTCGGAGAAGCGGCGGACGGCCCAGTAGGCGGCCACAAGGCTTCGATCAATCTGGCCCAAATTACTCACCTAGCTAAACCAATGGCGAAACGGTGCAGTTGCGGCCTGGTTGCGATGCGCGCGTTCCCGCTTTCGTGATCGATGGGCTTGTCGGAGGCAAATTCCTCCCGTCCCGGTTTTGATCGGCCACGCATTCATCGGGTGGCCTACCGTCGGTAGCTAGGGAATAAACCCTCTTTCTGGCCCCTTAAAGCGCACGGTCCAGCACATCGCGGAAGCGGTCTGGGTCCTCCTCGCGGCACCAAAGATGAGGACTGACGCGCAGAACGCCGAGGCGATCGCTGCAATACACGCCCTCGGCGGCCAGCGCGGCAATTAGGCCAGGAGGCATCCCACCGGGAATACGAACGCCAAGAATATGCGGGGCCCGCAGTTCGCCCGGCAGAACCTCCAGTCCCAGCGACGACGCGTGTTGGGCCAAGCGGTCCGTCACGTGTCGCAGATGTTCAGCGACGGCTTCGACGCCCCAGTCCAAAACGATGTCCATCCCGGCCAGGGCCATGGGCAGCAGAATGGGGTCGTTGCGCTCGCCCTTGTCGTAGCGGCGCGCGCCGGGGGCGGGCACGCCGCCGGGTCGATTGGCGCTGTTCTCGTCGAGCGGCAATCCGTCCTGGCGGTGCGGGGCGGCATAAAGGAAGCCGAGGCTGTACGGTCCGAGCAGCCACTTGTAGGCAGGAAAGGTCAGGAAGTCCGGTTGTAGCGCCGCGACGTCGATCGGGATCACGCCGACCGCCTGGGTGGCATCCACCACGATTGCGGCACCCATCTCCCGCAGCACGGGCACGAGGCGGTCGAGGCAGACCAGCGCGCCATCGCTCCAATGCAACGGGGTCAGCGCCGCCACCGCGATCGGCGGCGCGCCAGGACGGGTGATGGCAGCCAGCAGCACCGCGGTCCAATCGCCGTCTTTTGGACGTGGCACAATTTCAGGCACCAGGCCGCGCTCGGCTGCCAAGCGGTCCCAGATCAGCGATTGGGACGAGAACTCGTTTTCCATCCGCAGGATGCGGTGCCCGCTCGGCAGCGCCAGGTTGCGGGCGGCAGTGGCGATGCCCTGGCTGACCGAGCCCAGGATGGCGACGTCATCGGGGGCGGCGCCGATCAGCCGGGCAGCCGCGGCGCGGGTGCGCTCGACCGGGGCGTCGTCGCGGGCGCCTGGGTGGTTCCAAGGTTCGGATTTGGTCAGGACGCCGCGCTCGCCCGCCGCGCGAACCGAGCGGGGTGAGGGTGAGTAGGCGGCGCCATCGAGGTAGCAGATTTCGGGCGAGATCTCGAACAGCCCGTGCTGGCTGGGGAGCATCAGGTAGGTCTCCGTTGCATCGCGATGCAGTGTCGCTCAATGGCCGATCTGGTTGAGGCGAGATCGGCTACACGCAACGCTGCATTCTCCACGATGGCAATCACCAAAAACGGTATCCGGCCGGGTTCAGGCAAGGCTTCGCTCAGCACCAGATGACGGCAGGTCATCCGAGGCTCGGTCGATGGCTCCCGTTTCCCGACGCTCATCGGGAACAATCAATCCACCCACATACCTCTTAACAACTACTAACCTACCGATCACCCGGCAATCGACCCAGCCAATCCTGATTTCAGGGTTGGAAGTCTTTCGGCATCGCGTTCAGCAGCATGTGGTGCAAACGGTTGCGAGCACGCTGGGCGCTGACAAAGGCGAAGCGAGCCAGGTCGCCGTCAGGCGCTGCTGCAAGGGCGCGAACAGGGTCCAGGACTGGCCAAGGCGACATGGGTAGCGCCGGGTCGTGCGAGAAACGGTCGCCCTTGGTGTAGTCGGCTGGAACCAGGGCGCGGGACAGCGCCATCAATGCCGCGTCGGAGGTTGCCGAAACTGCGGAGGTTTCCAGAGCTGCGGCAGCGGTGAGGAGCGGGTCGAGGGACAGACGATCACCCAGAGTGGCCTCGATCCGGCGTAGCTCATCCGTCAACGCCCGGGCATGTGCGGCGAAATCGAGCGGCAACACAGCGTCCGTCAGCAAGCGCCAGAGGGTGCGTACGAAAATCCGCGTGTCGCGCACTAAATTAGCCTGGTCAACTTTATCCAGCGTGTCGTGCGGCGTATGCCACCACCAGCCGAGCGGGTTGCGCATCGCCACGGGGCCGGGCGGCTGGTGGCTCATGCTGCCGAACATGGAGGGAATGCCGACGCCCCAGAACGACATGTCGCTGTTCCGATTAGGCCGCTTACCCAGAAGCGTCTGGCCCGTTTCTGCGCGGACCGCGTCGGCACCGACCGCCATCAGCTCGGCCGGCACCGCCGTCTCGGTCATCACCGTGGCGCCGATCCCGCCGGTGCTGTCGACGTTGACATGAACGGCGCATCGGCGTTCCAGCTCGGCCCAGTGGGTGTCGACATACCAGCTCGATCCGGAATAGCGCCCATGCGAGTGCCCGGACCAGAAGCAAAGCCGTAGGCCGCGTTTCCAGTCACCGTGTTGGCTGGCCAGCACGCGCGCGGTCTCGATCATGGTCGCGTTGGCGCTGCCATTGTCCATGACGCCGTAGAACCAGGTGTCGTGGTGGCCGGAGAACAGGATGAACGGGCCATCCGGGTCCGGTCCGTCCAGGTCGGCCTGCAGGATTGGGGTTTTGCGCCAGCCGGTGTCGACGCTCGCGTGAAGCGTGACGGTGTCGGGCATCTGCCGTCGCAGGGCGGTCCCGTCCGCGAGCGAGATCGTGCAGGCGACGGTTTGCGGCAGGTCGCCCAGCGTCTCGGTCGACGGACTGCCCCAGACTGGCGAGATGCACATCTCATGCAGATGCTCGTGCGGGCTGACATGAAGCTGACCGGCGGCGCCGACATGGGCAGCGCGCGCAGCAACGGCCGGGCTGGCGATCCCGTCCACGAGAACGATCGCCCCCTGTAGTCCCAACCCTTCCGATGTCAGCCGGGCAAAGTCGGCATCGGTTCCCGCGCCCACATCGACCAGCCGCGCCGAGAGCCCGAATTCCGGCGACGACAACGAAAAGGAGTGCGTGATCGCTACCAGTGATGACCCGGCCACCACCACCGCAGCTTTCGCTGGCAGGCTGATATAAGCGTCGTGCATCAATAGTGTTGTCCGGAACCCGGCCGTCACGAGTGCCGCCTCCACCTCGCGCAAGCTCGCCAGTTCAGGTTCGGTGCCCGACAACTTTTGGTAGCGCGCAAACCCGGCGCAGTGCGCCATCAGCCGCTCACCCGAGACTTGGTCCACCAAATCGTTCATGTCGTCTCTCATATCGTCTCTTTGGACCGCCGCAGGATGATGGCGGCGCTGCGATGCACCTCGGCGTGCCAGCCCGGCGGGATCAGCGTCGTGGCGTCCAGTTGCAGCAGGATCGCTGGCCCAGTGAGGCGAACGTCGGCCGGAAGGGCCGCCCGGTCGTAGAGCGGCGTGTCGAGCGTGCCGCCGACGAAGTGTACCGGCAGGGTCTGTAGGGGCGCCGGCAAATCACCGGGGGACAGCAACGGCATCACTGCGTCCGGCAACGCCCCGGTTGCCTCCACCCGCAAGGTGACCAACTCGACGGCGGCCGTCAGCACGAAGCCATATTGCGCCTGGTGCGCGGCGACGAAGCCGGCCTGTGCGGCAGCCACGCTGCCGCCCCACGGCACCGTCAATTCGCCGCCTTGTCCGGCATAGCGTAGCAGCGCGACTTCCTCCGTCGAGCGGTGCTGCGGTGG
>JBPBQE010000268.1:0-7230 GCA_050954595.1 Janthinobacterium lividum
GTGTTGCCAATGCTCGACATCCTGTCCGGCGCACGCTCGCGGGCACGCATGCCGCGCAGCCTGATCCTGGAGCCAACGCGCGAATTGGCGCTGCAGGTAGCCGAGAACTTCGTTCAATACGGCAAGTATCTGAAGCTGACGCATGCGCTGCTGATCGGCGGCGAGAGCATGAACGACCAGAAAGAGGCGTTGATGCGCGGCGTCGACGTGCTGATCGCGACGCCGGGTCGGTTGATGGATCTGTTCGACCGTGGCGGCCTCATGCTGAACGACACCAGCCTACTCGTCATCGACGAGGCCGACCGCATGCTCGACATGGGCTTTATCCCCGACGTCGAGAAGATCGTCGGCTTCCTGCCTGAACGCCGCCAGACGCTGTTCTTCAGCGCCACCCTGGCGCCCGAGATCCGGCGTCTGGCCGACGCGTTCCTGCGTGAGCCCAAAGAAATTTCCGTTAGCCGTCCATCGAGCGTCGCGACGACCATTGTGGCTGGGCTGGCCGTGGTGGACGATCTCGACAAACGCGAGGCGCTGCGCCGCCTAATAAAGACAGACGACGTCCAGAACGCGCTGATCTTCTGCAACCGCAAGCGCGACGTCGACATTCTCTACAAGTCGCTCAAGCGGCACGGCTTCAGCGTCGGGTCGCTGCATGGCGACATGAGCCAGCCCGAGCGTTTCGCCACCTTGGCCAAGTTCAAGGCGAACGAGTTGCGTCTCCTGGTCTGTAGCGACGTCGCCGCTCGTGGCATCGACATCGGCGGGCTGAGCCACGTGTTCAACTTCGACGTGCCCATTCATGCCGAGGACTACGTCCATCGTATCGGCCGCACCGGACGCGCCGGAATGACCGGGCACGCTTACTCGTTGGCGACGCCGTATGATCGCGGCTTCGTCGAGGCGATCGAGAAGCTGGTCGGTGCCACCATCCCGCGCATCACCGTTGAAGGCTTCGACCCGGTCGAGTTCGCCGAGGATGACGGCAAGAAGCGGCGCGGGCGCTCGCGGACGACGGCCAAGCCGAAAGCCAAGGCCGAGACCCTCGAGGACGCAACCGCGCTGGCGATCCCGGTCCCGAAGCGTCGGAGCCGGAGCAAGAAGGCCAGCACCACCACGGCTCCCGAGCCGATGCCGGTCGATCAACCGCAACCCGAGGTCATCGAGGCGCGCGTTGCGGAGCCCGAGGTTCGCGAGCCGACCCGAGAGCGCTCACAGCGCGACCGTTCCTCCCGCGACACTCAATCGCGTGACGGTCAGAGCCGAGATCAATCGCGCGATGCTCAGCCGAGAGACAGTCAGTCACGGGATTTCCAGTCTCGTGATACCCAGGGCCGTGACAATCAGTCCCGCGACAACCAGTCGCGTGATCGGCCGTCGCGCGATCGAGACGTTCGTCGTGAACGCTACCGCCGCGACGACGATCTCGGTCCGTCCGTCATCGGCTTCGGTGACGACGTTCCGGCATTCATGTTGTTGCGGGTCCGCATGCCGAAGGTGCAAGCAGCCAGCGAAACTGAGTAAATCGGTCCGACGAGAGACTGAACGAGGGAGAGCGCGATGAACGTCATCACACCGGTTCAACAGCCGGAAGACGCCGAAGCCTACGCAACGCAGGACAAGCCGCTGAAGGCTCGCAAACTCGGGCCGTTCAAGTGGGACGACGCTCTATTGCTCGACGAGGTGCTCACGGAAGACGAGCGCGCTATCCGTGACGCCGCCCGGGCTTACTGCCAGGACAAGCTGTTTCCCCGCGTCTTGCTCGCCAACCGTCATGAGCGGTTCGACCGCGAGATCATGAATGAGATGGGCGAGATGGGCTTTCTCGGCGCCACGCTCGACAGCCACGATTGCGCCGATGTCGGCTACGTCGCCTATGGCCTGATCGCCCGCGAGGTCGAGCGCGTCGACAGCGGCTATCGCAGCGCGTTCTCCGTCCAGTCGTCCTTGGTCATGTATCCGATCTGGGCGTTCGGCTCCGAAGACCAGAAGGATCGCTTCCTGCCCAAGCTGCGCACCGGCGAATTTGTCGGCTGCTTCGGCCTAACTGAGCCTGATGCCGGCTCCGACCCGGCCAGCATGCGCACCCGTGCCAAGAGCGTCGATGGCGGCTTTCTGGTCAGCGGCTCCAAGACCTGGATCACTAACTCCCCCATCGCCGACGTATTCGTCGTCTGGGCCAAGAACGATGCCGGCGACATCAAGGGTTACATCCTCGAGAAGGGGATGGAGGGCCTGACCGCACCGAAGATCGAGGGCAAGTTCTCGCTTCGCGCCTCCACCACCGGCATGATCATGATGCAGGACGTGTTCGTCCCGGCCGGCAACGAGCTACCGAACGTCAAGGGTCTCCGCGGCCCGTTCTCCTGCCTCAACAATGCCCGCTATGGCATCGCCTGGGGCTCGCTCGGCGCCGCCGAATTCTGCTGGCATGCCGCGCGCGACTACACGATGCAGCGGCAGATGTTCGGCCGTCCGCTCGCCGCCACCCAGTTGATCCAGAAGAAACTGGCCGACATGCAGACTGAGATCACCCTCGGCCTCCATGGCGCGCTTCGGCTGGGCCGCTTGATGGAAGAAGGCCGGGCTGCGCCGGAAATGATCAGCCTGCTGAAGCGCAACAACTGCGGCAAGTCGCTCGACATCGCCCGCGTCGCCCGCGACATGCATGGCGGTAATGGTATCGCCGACGAGTATCACGTCATTCGTCACGTGATGAACTTGGAAGCCGTCAACACTTATGAAGGCACGCACGACGTGCATGCATTGATCCTTGGCCGGGCACAGACGGGCCTCTCAGCCTTCGGCTAAGGTCGTCGACGCCATCGCGCCCGATCCCGTTCGTGTCGAACGGATCGGTGCCGATGGCGACGGCGTCGCCGATCTCACCGGGAATAGATCGCTTTTCCTCGCCTGCACGTTGCCGGGCGAGCTGGTGCAACCTGGCCCGGCGGTCAAACGTGGTGACGGCTTTGCGGCCGATGCTGACATCATCGAGCCCTCCCCCGATCGCGTCACTCCACCCTGTCCGCATTTCGGGCCCTGCGGCGGCTGTTCGCTGCAGCATTGGGCCGATGCGCCGTATGCCGCCTGGAAGGCCGGCCGTGCGGCTGCTGCCCTCGGCCTCCCCACGATCTCCATGGCCCGGACCCCGCCCGCGACCCGGCGTCGCATGGATCTCGGCATCCGCCGCGTAGGACCGACGATCCAGATCGGCCTGCATCGCCGTCGGTCGACCGACATCGTCGACATGCACGCCTGCCCGATCCTGCACCCGACTTTGTTCGCGCTGATCCAAGCGCTGCGCCCGGTGCTGCTTCGTCTCGAAGGCCTTAAGCGCAACGGCGAGGCCAGCGTCAACCTGGTCGATAACGGCCCCGATCTGCTGCTTCGCACCGACGCGCCGCTCACTTCGCGCGACCGCACTGCCCTTGCCGCCTTTGCAGCGGCCAACGGCGTGCCTCGCATTAGCGCTACCAAGATCGGCAGCATCGACATCGAGCCGGCTGCTACCTTGAACCGGCCGAGCCTCGCCTTCTCCGGCTACGCCACCGCCGTACCGTCTGGCACCTTTCTTCAGGCCTCCCCGGAAGGCGAGCGCGCCATCGTTGCGGCCGTGCTGCGCATGCTGCCCGACAAGATCAAAGGGCCGGTGATCGAGCTGTATGCTGGCAGCGGCAGCCTGACGCACGCCATTGCCACTCGCGCTCGTGTCGTCGCCTACGAGGGGGATGCGGCCGCGGTCGCCGCCGTGCGCGGCGCCGTCAACGGCCGGGTCACGATCACGGTGCGGGACCTGGCGCGTCAGCCGCTAGTGGCTGCCGAGTTGAAGAATGCCGGCGCTATCGTGCTGGACCCACCGTTCAACGGCGCCCTGGCGCAAATGCCCGCTTTGGCCGCCTCCGGCGTGCCGATCATCTACGTTAGCTGCAATCCGGGCGCCCTCACCCGCGACTCCCGCACCCTGCTCGCCGCCGGCTACCGGCTCATCGCAGCCGAAGCGGTCGACCAGTTCCTGTGGTCGTCTCAGGTCGAGACGATCGCGCTCTTCCGCAAGGCTTAGAACGCGAACAGGAAGGCCGTCGACAGGATGGCGAGTCCGACCGCGAGCCAGGTGACGTAGTCCGTCACCAATCCGCTCTGCATCAGGCACAGTAACCGTGTCGGTGGCACGCGGATCGCCTCGAACCCATCGACCAGCACGCGCGGCAGGTGTTCGCGGCTGAGTTCGAAACCCGCGATCGCGACCGCGGCCGCCACCGCGATCCACGGTCCCCATCCATCCTGCAGCACCGGCGACGGCTGCACGGCTTGCGCCATCAGCGCCGACGCCGCTTGGCTTGCCAACGCACCACCACGATCCCACTGGATCAGGCCAATCGCCAGCAACACCGCCGCTGGGCCGGCCAGCAGCGATACGGGCTGGTCGCCGGGCTCATGCTCGTCCTCCGTCTCGCCATGCTGCTCATGCCCGGGTATTTTGCCCCAGCCCGCGAAGATCCTGCCGGCGATCCGCAGCACCGCCGCCCCGGTCAAGGCCGCGCTGAACAGGATCGGCAGCGTGATCCACCCATGGCCTGCCTGCTGCGCGCCCAACTCGATCAGCTTGAAGCCCTCGTCCATCGGCCCGAAGGGTAGCCCGGCCAGCGTCAACCCGCCGACTGCCATCAAGATGCCGACCGGCCAGAACGGCTTGCCACGCCCGCGCAGGGTCAACTCGTCGATCCCACCGCATTTGGCGGCGACGAACCCGGCCAGCATGAACATGGCGCCTTTGACCATCCCGTGCCCGCTCAGATACGCCAGCAGCCCGGCCGCCCCCTCGCGCGACATCAGCGACAGCCCGGTCAGCATGATCCCCGCATGCGAGATGGTCGAGAACGCCAGCAATCGCTTGATGTGCCGCTGCCCCAGTGCCAGGATCGCCCCCACCACGGCGCTGGCCAACCCGATTGTCAGCAGTATCGTCTGGATCCCATGAACGATCCCGGGCGCGCCGCCGAACACTCGGAACCCCAATTTGCCCAGCCCGAACAGCGCGATCGACACCATCGCACCGGAGAAGATGACCGAGATTGGGCTCGGCGCCACCGCATGTGCATCGCCCAACCACATCTGGAACGGCACCTGTGCCGCCTTGGTCAGCAACGCCGTCGCAACCAGCACGAAGCCAAGGATGATGACGGGATCGCCCGGATCGGCAGCCACGCCCCGCCCGAGCGCCACCAGGTCGAGCGCACCGATCTGCCCGTAGAGTAGCGCGATGCCCGACAGAAATACGTAAGCGCCCACCGTGTTCACCACGGTGAAGTTGAGCGCCCCCGCAATGGCCGATGACCGCAGCGCGTAGCCGGTCGCCGCGAACCCGGCCACGCTCATCAGCTCGAACCATACGAACATGTTGAACAGGTCGCCGGTGAGGCAGAAGCCAACCATCCCGGCCATGAACACCAGCATCAGCACATGGAAATGCGCGTGCACCTTCTGGAAGAAGCCCCAGGAAAACATCAGCGTCGCCGTGAACAGCAGCGCGATGATCATGGCCACGCCGGCACTTGCCAGGTCGATGACGAACGAAATGCCGACGACCTGGTCGCCGATGGTGCTCCACTGCCCGAACCAGTAGGTGAACGGCCCCGACACCGCGGTCGCCCGCGCCAAGGTGAAGCACAACACGGCCGTAACGACTGCCGTCGCGATGGCGAGGATGTCCGGCGTGCGGCCCGGCAGCTTCTTGCTGAAGCCGAGCAACATCGCCGCGACGGAGAGCGGGATCGCGACCGGCAGCGGCGAAAGAACGGGGATGTTCATTTGAGCGGCGCCGCCTGCTGCGGGTCCACCACGCCGCGCCGCCGTTGCAACTGCTGCACCAGCGCCAACAGCAACGCCGTTACAGTCGCGCCGACGACGATGTCGGTCAGCACGAGAACCTGGACGACGGCATCGACCGAAGGCGTTCCCGGCGGCTTTGGATGGAAGAAGGGCGGCCCCGCGCCGTGCCGGTAGCCGATTGATAGCAGCAGCACGTAGGTCGCCGATTGGACCACGGCGAGGCAGCCGATCAGGTGCACGTAATGGCGGCTGGTGACGATGCCGTAGAGCCCGATCCCGAACAGCCACGCCGCGATCACCCAGGGTAGCCAACCCACCGTCACTCCTCCGCTCCCGGATCGACTCGCGTTTCTTCTAGGAACTCGAGGAACAGCACCGCGAATCCGCCACCGACCGCGCACGTCACGCCGGCATTGATCACCAGCGTCAACCCGCCGGCCCAGACCGACCCGGCCGTCCCGAGCGGCAACACGTTGGTCATGAACGGCATCCCGACGCACAGCCCGGCGAACCCGCACACCGCGAACAGCATCGCGCCGAACGCCTCGAGCCCGTCCATGACCTCGGAACGGATCACCCCCCGCCACCCCCGATAGCCTTCCCCCAGCAACACCAGCAGAAAGCCCGACGCGATGACCACGCCGCCCTGGAACCCGCCCCCGGGCGTCGAGGTCGCATGAATGGCGGTCGACAGGCCCAGCACCAGCACGATGGCACCCAGGACCCGCGAGATCAGCGTCACGGACTCGCTCGGCGGCAGCACCGGCCGCCCATCGACCTGACCCGGCCGGGCACTCGTCTCCTCCCCCCGCGCGCCGCGCAGCAGCACGGTCACCCCGGTGACGGCGCAGAGCAGGATGAACTCCTCGCCCAGCGTATCGAAGCCGCGATAGTCGAAGTTCAGCGCCGTGACGATGTTCTGCGTCTGCCGCGCCACCGGCGCCGACGCCGTGACGGCATCGCCATACGGCGTCGGATGATCACCGAACCGCGGCAGGTGCGGCAAGACGCGAACCAGCGCCGGCAACATCGCCACCGCCGCGGCGCCGAACAGCGCCGTGCGGACCCGCGGGCTCACTCCCGTTGGCCTTCAGGGCGTCGATCCATCTTCATGCTCGCCAGCACCGCCAGGAACAGCATCGGCACCGCCGCTGTGCCGACCACGATCTGCGCGAACGCGACGTCCGGCGCCTGCAACGCCATGAACAACAATGTCAGCACCAGCCCATTGGCCCCGAGCGCGATCACCTGGCGAACCGGCTGCCGGCTGAGCGCAACGCCCGTGCCGGTGCCGGCCAGCATAAGCAGGAGAATGTCGATCAGCACCTCAGTCGATCTCCGGCAACGATCCGCGCACCCGCAGCGCCCGCCCGATCGCGTGCGACGCCGCCGCACCGCCGA
>JBPBQE010000191.1:0-7219 GCA_050954595.1 Janthinobacterium lividum
GCAGGACTTGAACCCGCGACCAAGCCGTTATGAGCGGCCCGCTCTAACCAACTGAGCTACAGGCGCAACCGAGGGTTTCTTTACCCTCGCCGCACGTTGAGCGGAAGCGGTATGCCGCGGCGGATGTCGACCAAATTCTTCTGATAGGCGGAGTCGACGAAATACTGGCCGAGCGGGACGTAGGGAACGTCCTCGAAGGCCTGAAGCTGGATCTGCCGGCCGATGCGCTTTTGCGCCTCCAAATCCGGCGCATCGAACCATTCGTCGCGCAGCGCCTCCAGCTTCGGCGCCTCCGGCCAGCCGAACCAGGCATCCTTGCCGTTCCCGCGCAGCAGCAGGTGCCCGGCCGGCGTCGTCAGTTCGGTGCCGCTCAACAGCACGACCAGCGCATCCCAACCGCCTTTGTCGGAGGCCCCGCGGTTGGAGCGCCGTTGCAGCACCGTGCCCCAATCGCTGGTGGCATCCTCGACGTCCAGCCCGGCCTTGCGCAGGACGTCGACCCCGACCGACATCAGCGCACGCTGGTTGCTGACGTCGGTTGCGTGCAGGGCAACGATCTTGGCCCCGCCGGCGCCCGCGGCGGCCAGGGCGGCCTTGGCTTTGGCCGGGTCGCGGGGGGAGGTGAGGGCGGCCATGCCGGCGTCGGACGCCAGCGGACTGGCGACGGGGAAATAGCCGATATTGGCTTCCCACATCTTGTCGTTGTCGCCGGCGATCGACTGCATGAAGTCGCTTTGACTGACGATGTCGAACAGCGCGCGCCGGGCTGCCGGGTCGGCGAACGGCGCATGCGCTTGGTTGAAGCGTAGGCTGGCATACGTGCCGCCGGCATCGATGCGGTCGAGCGTCACGTTGCGCGAGCGGCGGAGCATGGTGTTCAGGTCGGGGTCGACCACCTCCCACCAATCCATCTCGCCGGACTGCATCGCCGCCGCCGCGGTCGCCGTATCGGGAATGACGGTCCATTCCATGCGCTCGAACTGCGCGAGCTTTGGCCCGGCGACCATGTCGGGGGTGCCTACCGGAGTGGGGATGTAGCCGTCGAAGCGGCGATACACCACCCGTGCGCCGGACACCCGCTCGTCGGCAACGAAGCGGTATGGCCCGGAGCCGATCACCTCGCTGAACGGCTTGGCCGGATCGATCTCGGCGAAACGCTGCGGATAGACGAAGCACGGATACGACGAGACCTTGCCGAGCGCGTCCAGCATCAACCCGAACGGGCGCTTGAGGCGGATCTCGAACTTCCGGTCGTCCAGCACCCGGATCTCGTCGACGCGGGCAAGCAACGTCTGCCCATGCGTATCCTTCGGCATCCAGCGCTTGATGCTGGCGACCGCGTCGGCCGCGCGGATCGGCTCGTTGTCGTGGAACCTGATCTTGTCGCGAAGCGTGAAGACCCAGCGCTTCCCATCGTCCTCGACGGTGTGGCCCTGGGCCAATTGCGGTTGCGGCCGGAACTGGCTGTCGATGCCGTAGAGCGTGTCCCAGCACATGTAGCCATGATTGCGGGTCGGATACGCCGTCGTGCCGAGCGGGTCGAGCACGGTGACGTCGGCCTGCGGTATGTAGCGCAGCACGGTGCTGCCTTTCGGCTGCGCGAGAGCGGGTCGCGCCAGTGCGGCGCCGGCGATGGCGATCAGGGAGCGGCGCTTGATGTCCATGGCCCGAGACTGATCCGGTGTCGCAGCGTCGGTCAATGTGTACCCGGTATGACAAAACTTCGAAAATCGATTTTTTTCACATTAAGCTCATCCGTTTCTGCCGATCGTCCGTAGGTGGTCATACTGGGTTGATCCCGGTCCCGTGCGTCGAGCGCGGGCCTCCCCGAAAAGAGAGCGTACGAGAATGACCGATCAGCAGCCCAACCTCGCGAGACGCCGTTTGATCCAGAGCACCGGCGCCAGTGCCGTTGCCGTTACCGCGCTGGCCGCCGCCGGCGTCGCCGCCGTGTCGAGCCCGGCCGAGGCTCAGGGCGTCAACGACGCCGCCGTCCTCAACTTCGCCCTCAACCTCGAATACCTCGAGGCCGAGTTCTACATTCGCGCCGCGACTGGCGTCGGTCTCACCTCAGCCGACACGTCGGGCACGGGATACGCCAACAGCGTCATCGGCGGCTCCAAGGTCAACTTCACGACCCCTGCGATCCAGCAATACGCGAACGAGATCGCCAACGACGAACTGAACCACGTCCGCTTCCTGCGCTCCGGCCTCGGTAGCGCCGCCGTCGGCGAGCCCGCGATCGACCTGGTCAACAGCTTCATCGCGCTCGGTACCCTCATCGGCGTGCCCAACTTCAACCCGTTCGCCAACGAGACCAACTTCCTCATCGGTTCCTATGTCTTCGAGGATGTCGGCGTGACCGCCTATTCAGGCGCCGCAGCGTTGATCTCGAACAAGCAGCTCCTCAGTGCCGCAGCCAGCATCCTGGCCGTCGAGGCCTACCACGCCTCCGAAATCCGCACGCTGCTGTTCCAGGCCGGCGCAGGCCCCACCACCGTCAAGATCTCCGGCGTGCGCGCCATGCTTTCCGGCGTAAACGACGATCAGGGCGTCATCAACTCGGACGGCTCGGCCAACATCGTCCCGACCGACAGCAACAGCCTGACCTTCCGGCGCACGCCTCGGCAGGTGCTGAACATCGTCTATGGTGCCCAGAACGCCACCAAGGGCCTGTTCTTCCCCAACGGCATGAACGGGGCCGTCAAATAATGGGCATCGCAAGAACCACGGCAGCGATCGTCGGTGGCCTTGCCATCGGCGCGCTGTCGATGGCGCCGGCCAAAGCCGCCGTCATCAGCACGATGTTCAACGCGCCGTTGACGACCGTTCCGGTCACCTTCGCACTCGGCGGCGGTGTCGGCACGATCTCCTTCACAGCCGCCACCACCGACGTTGGGCCCGGCGCTGCCGTCGCCACCAGCGGCACCGTCCAGGCCACCACCATCTTCGGCCAAGTGGCCGATTATGGCTCTGGCACGGTATTCGACGGAACGGCGTCCTTTGCGTCACTCTCGTCGCCGGCGACCATTCAGTATTCGGCAGCTGACGACTTCATCGGTCTGTCTTACACGGCCGCCGATGGTGTTCACCTCGGGTATGCCGAAGTCTTCGGGTCGAACCTAGTCGGCATCGCTTACGAAAGCGCAGCCAACACCAGCATCACTGGTAGCAGCCTGATGTCGACGTCGGTGCCGGAGCCAGCCTCGCTCGCAGTACTAGTGTCGGGTCTGGCCGTCGTTGGCTTGGCACGTCGCGCCAAGCGGTCAGCCACTCAGCACGGCCTCGCCGCCTAACGTTGATCGGCTCCGGGCGTTTTTCGCTCGGAGCCGATCAACTCCTTACCGCAGTGTGCCGCCGGTCCGCTTGGCGACAGCCTGCACGATTTTGGCCGACGCGGCTTCGATCTCGGCATCCGTAAGGCTTCTTTCCCGCGGCTGCAGCACGACTTCCACCCCGACTGACTTCTGACCCGGCGGCACCTTGTCGCCCTGGTACACGTCGAACAACGACGCGCCGGTGATCAGGCTACGTTCAGCACCACGCGCGGCCCGCACCACATCCTCGGCCGGCGTCGCTTCAGCCACCAGGAAGGCGAAATCGCGGCGCAGCGGCTGGAATGGCGGCAGCTCCGGCCCGGCCTTCTTGCGACGCTTTGGCTCCGGCACACGGTCGAGGAACACCTCGAATGCCGCCGCGGGCCCCACCAAGTCCAGCCCCGACAACACCGACGGATGCAACTCGCCAAACGTCGCCAGCACGAGCTTGGGCCCTTGCCGCACCACGCCGGAGCGCCCGGGATGATACCAACCCGGCGCATCGGTCGTGACGGACAGGCTCTCGCCGGCGACTCCGAGCGCGTCGATCACCGCCAGCGCAGCGGCCTTGGCGTCGATGGCGCCGAAAGCTCTCGCGGGAGCCAACGGGTGCCGCTCCGTGGTGCCGAAAAACAATCCGGCGGCCACGCTCTCCTGCGTGCCCACCGTGAAGGACGGCCCGATTTCGTAAAGCAGCGACGTCGACAGGCCCCGTGCGGCGTTCCGGCCGGCTGCCAGTGCGAGGCTGGCCACCGGGGTGGGACGAAGCTGATCGAGGTCGGCCGAGATCGGGTTCAGCAGGCGTAACGCCGGGTCGCCGCCGCCGAACAGGGTGGCCTCGCGGCCTTGCATGAAGCTGAATGACACCGCCTCCAGCAATCCCGCGGCAGCGAGCACACGGCGGGCGAGCGCGGCGCGGGTCTGGCGCGGCGTTAACGTCGCGGCAGGCACCGGTGCCGTGCGTGGCAGCGACACCGGCGGGATAGTGTCGAGGCCCTGGATGCGGAGCACCTCCTCGACGAGATCGGCTTCCGGTTCCGTCGTGGCACAACCGGCGGCGGCAACGGCGGCACGGGCCGGATCTAAGCTGGCGGCTTGATCGAGTACGATCGGCGCCGCGATATCGTTGCGCCAGGACGGCACGGCGACGGTCACGGACTCGGCCGATCGAGCCTCGACGGTGAAGCCGAGACGCTCGAGCGTTTCGGTCGCCTCGTCGCCGGGAACGGCGAGCCCGCCGAGGCTGGCCAGGCGCTCGAAGCGAAGCGTGGCGGTACGCTGCCAGGCCGGCTCGGCACCGGCGGTCTCGACCGTGCTGGCCTCGCCACCGCACAGGGTCTGGATCATGTGGGTCGCCGCCTCGAGCGCGTCGGGTAGTAGCGCCTGGTCAATGCCACGCTCGAAACGCTGCCGCGCATCCGACACGAGGGCGTGCCGGCGCCCGGTGAGCGCGATGCGGACCGGGTCGAACAGCGCGCATTCGATGAACACGGCGGTGGTCGCCTCGGTGCAGCCGGTCGCTTCACCGCCCATGACGCCCGCAAGCGACTGGACGCCGGCGCTGTCGGCGATGACGCAGTCGGCCGGGTCGGCGGTGTAGTCGCGGCCGTTGAGGGCCCGGAAGCTCTCGCCGGCGCCGTGGCGCAAGGTGAGCACGCCGCCTTGGACGCGATCGGCGTCGAACACGTGTAGCGGGCGGCCGAGGTCGACCGTGAAGAAGTTGGTGACGTCGACCAGCGCGTTGATCGGGCGCAGGCCGATGCTGAGCAGCCGCGCCTGCAGCCAGGCCGGGCTCGGCCCGTTGGTCAGGCCGCGGACGGTGCGGCCCACGATCCACGGACACGCCTCGGCGTCTTCGATGGTCCAGCGCACCGGGCTGGTGAAGCGTCCCGTGACGGGGAGGGGAGCCCATGGCTTGAGGCGGCCCAGCCCTGCAGCCGCCAGATCGCGCGCAACGCCACGGACGGAAAGGGCGTCCCCACGGTTGGGGGTGACGGAGATGTCGATGACGGGATCGTCCAGCCCGGCGTAATCGGGGTAGGAGACACCGATCGGCGCGTCCTCGGGCAGCTCGACGATGCCGTCATGGTCTTCGCCCAGGCCCATCTCCCGGCGCGACAGCAGCATACCGGCGCTGACGACGCCACGGATCTCGCCGACCTTCAGCGTGACGCTGGAGCCGGGAATGACGCTGCCGGGCGGGGCGAATACGACCTTGAGGCCGGTGCGGGCGTTCGGCGCGCCGCACACCACCGACACCGGACCGTCACCCGCATCCACTGTGCAGGCGCGGAGCCGGTCGGCGTTGGGGTGCTGCACTGCCTCCACGATGTGGGCGACGCGGAACGGGCGCAGCGCCTGCCCGGGCTCGGTAACGCTCTCGAGTTCCAAGCCGATGCCGGTGAGCCGGTCGGTGATCTGCTCGAGCGTGGCATCGGTGTCGAGATGGGTGCGTAGCCAGGAGAGCGTGAACTTCATGCCCCGACGCCCTCGTGCAGCAGTGCCGGTGACAGTGCGCTGAATCCGTAATGCCGCAGCCACCGCAGGTCGCTCTCGTAGAACAGGCGAAGGTCGGGGATACCGTATTTCAGCATCGTGACCCGCTCGATGCCCATGCCGAACGCGAAGCCCTGCCACTCCCGCGGATCGAGCCCGCAATTAGCGAGCACGCGCGGGTGGACCATGCCGCTGCCGAGGATTTCCAGCCAGTCTCCGCCGCCACCCAACTCGCCGGTCTTCCTGTTCCAGCCGATATCGACCTCCATCGAGGGTTCGGTGAATGGGAAATACGAGGAGCGGAAGCGGACCGGCAGCGTCGAGATGCCGAAGAAGGTACGGAGAAAGTCGATTAGGCAGCCCTTGAGGTGCGCCAGGGTGATGTCGCGGTCGATGACGATGCCCTCGCACTGGTGGAACATCGGCGAGTGGGTGGCATCATAATCGGCGCGGTAGGTGCGGCCCGGCGCGATCACGCGGATCGGTGGCGGCTGCTCGAGCATCGAGATGATCTGGACGTCGCTGGTCTGGGTCCGCAGCAGCAACGGACGGCCGTCGCGCTCGCCGGGCATATAGAACGTGTCGTGATCGGCGCGGGCGGGGTGATGCGCGGGAATGTTGAGGGCGCCGAAGTTGAACCAATCGGTCTCGACGTCGAAGCCGTCGCCGACACTGAACCCCATGGCGCCGAAGATGGCGACCATCTCTTCGATGGTGCGGCTGATCGGATGGAGGAGCCCCTGCGGCTTGGGCGGCGGCGGCAGGCTGACGTCGATGCGCTCAGCAGCGAGCTTGGCGTCGATCTCGGCCCGCTCGAGGGTGCCGCGCCGGGTCTCGATCAGGGTGGTGAGTTCGCCCTTGAGGCGGTTCAACTCGGCCCCGCGCTCCCGTCGTTCCTCCGGCGTGGCGCTGCCGAGCGACTTGAGCATCAAGGTTAGCTTGCCCTGCTTGCCAAGCGTTCCGACGCGGATAGCGTCCCACGCGCGCAGGTCTTCGGCGCCGGCGAGGGCAGTTTCGGTTTCCGCGCGGAGGGCGGCGAGGTCGTCGGTCATGGGGAACAGCCTTCTGCTCCCTCTCCCCTCGGGAGAGGGCCGGGGTGCGTCGGCATCGTCAACGGAAGCGTGCCCGACCCCTCCCCACGAGTGAGGGAGAGGTCGGGCAATCAGCTAGGCTGCTGCGGGGGCTTCCGGGTGATCGGTCAGCGCAGCGAGCTTCGCCACGGTGGCGTCTTCGGCGGCCGCATGCATCACGGTCTTGACCTGCTCGACGATGGTGGCGAAAGACGCCGGGTCGTCGAACGCGATCGCTGCGAGGATCTTACGGTCCAGGTCGATCTGCGCCGCCTTCAGCCCGGCGATGAACCGGCTGTAGGTGATGCCATGCTCGCGCACGGCGGCGTTGATGCG
>JBPBQE010000300.1:0-7185 GCA_050954595.1 Janthinobacterium lividum
TCGGTCAGGTCAAGGAAGCCGTTCGTGACGTCGGCGGCGATTATGGCTCGCAGTTGCTCGACCAGATCGAGGATGCCGGCGATGCGCTGGCCGACCAGATCGACCAGCGTCCGATCACAGCCGTTCTGATCGCGGCCGGCATCGGTTTCCTGCTGGCTCTGGCCACCAAGCCGGCACCGAAGGTCGTCTACCGCCGCCGCTAACTACGCCTTGAGGAGGCCGACCAGGCGTTCGGCCTCCTCAACGATCGGATCGGCAATCGCGGCAGCCCGTATCGCGCCGTCTCGCAAAATACGATCGATCTCCGCCTTGTCGTTCAGTAGCCGCGTGGTTTCCTGCGCGATCGGTACCAGCTTTCCCACCACGACTTCGGCCAAGGCTTCCTTGAACGCGCCGAAGCCCTTACCGCCATGGTCCGCCAGCACGCCCGTGGCGTTCGTGTCGAGCAAGGCGGCCATGATGCCGACCAGGTTGCGCGCTTCCGGCCGGTTGATCAGACCTTCGACGCTGTCCGGTAGCGGCTCCGGATCGGTTTTCGCCCGCCGGATCTTCAAGGCGATCGTATCGGCATCGTCGGTCAGGTTGATCCGGCTCTGATCGGACGCGTCCGACTTGCTCATCTTCTTGGTGCCGTCCCGCAAGCTCATCACCCGCGTCGCCTCGCCCATGATCAACGGTTCGATCTGGGGAAAGAAATCCGACTCGAAATCATGATTGAACTTCTGCGCGATGTCATTCGCTAACTCGAGATGCTGCTTCTGGTCGTCGCCGACCGGCACCCGCGTCGCGTGATAGGCCAGGATGTCGGCCGCCATCAGGTTCGGGTAGATGTACAACCCGGCCGACACGTTCTCCCGATCCTTGCCTGCCTTGTCCTTGAACTGCGTCATCCGGTTGAGCCAACCGAGCCGGGCCACGCAGGTGAAGATCCACCCGAGCCGGACATGCGCTGGGACCGCCGATTGCAGGAACAGGATGTGCTTGGCCGGGTCGACCCCGCACGCGATCAGGGCCGCCGCCATTTCCCGCGACGAACTTGCCAGGGTCTTCGGGTCCTGAAACTGCGTCAGCGCATGCAGATCGACCACGCAGTAGATGCACTCGTGATCCCGCTGCAGCGTCACCCAATTGCGCAGCGCGCCCAGGTAGTTACCTAGCGTCGGCACGCCTGAAGGCTGGATTCCGGAGAAAATGCGCTGCATGGCGCCCCTATGTGTCCGCCCCGCGCTGCGGTCAAGCGGCCAGGGCTTGGGTTCTCACCAGGCGGGCGTAGAGCCCGTCCAGATGCAGCAGCTCCGCATGCGTTCCCATCTCGACCGCCGTCCCATCCGCGATGGCGACCACCAGATCGGCATCCCGCACCGTCGATAGCCGATGCGCGACGACCACCGTCGTCCGCCCCCGCCGCAACTCGACCAGCGCAGCCTGCACCGCGGCCTCGCTTTCCGCATCCAGCGCGCTCGTCGCCTCGTCGAGCAGCAGGATTCGCGGCTCGCGCAGCAGCGCCCGCGCCAATGCCACACGCTGGCGCTGCCCCCCTGACAGCCGTCCACCGCCTGGCCCGACCGGTGTCTCGAAGCCCTGAGGCAACTCCTCGATGAACCCTGCCGCTGCAGCACGGGCCGCCTCCGTCACCTCGGCATCACTCGCGCCCGGGCGTCCCATGCGGATGTTCGCGCCGACGGTATCGTCGAACAGCAGCGCATCCTGGCCGACATAGGCGATGGCATCCCGCAGGCTCGCCAGCGTTACGTCGCGAATGTCGGACCCATCGATGGTGATCCGTCCTTCCAGGACATCGCCGAGCCGCGGGATCAACGACAAAGCCGTACTTTTCCCGGAACCGGACGGTCCCACCAGCGCCACCGTCAATCCGGGCGCCGCATCGAAACTCAGATCCCGCAAACCAACCCGGCCGTCGGGATACGCATAAGAAACGCCCTCGAAGCGCACGCGCCCAGGCCCCGGCGGCAACACCGCCGCCCCGTTCCGCTCCCGCACCAGCGGCTGCTCATCGATGACGTGAAACACGCGCGCCAGGCCAGCCAATCCTTCCTGCAGCGCCGCGTTCAGCGATCCAAGCGAGCGCAAGGGCTGCGATGCCAGCAGCAGCGCCGCCACGAAACCGGAGAAATTGCCGATACCGCCGGCGCCGGTCGCCGCCCGCCAACCGGCGAAGCCGATGACCAGCGCCACCGCCGTGCCACCCAGCACTTCTAGCATCGGGTCCAATATCGCCCGGCTCCGTGTCATGCGCAGCAGCGCAGAATAGAGCTGCTCGAACGCTGCCTTCGCCCGTGCCGACTCGGTCGCTTCAAGTCGATAGGCGCGGACTGTCCGTGCCTGCGCGAAGCTCTGGTAAAGAAACGCCGCCGTTTCCCCCATCTGCTCCTGCATCCCGCCCGACGCCCGACGGATGCGCTTGCCCAAACGCTGGATCGGCACCGCCGCCAGCGGATACATCACCGCCGCGATCAGGAACAACGTCCAGTCCAGGTACAGCATCGAGCCCACCAGCCCGATGATCGTCACGCCATCACGCAGCCCGTTGACGGCCCGTGTCAGCGCCTCGCGGATCAGCGTTACGTCGGTGGTGAACCGCGTGGCCAACTGTGCCGGCGGCTCGCGCTCGACCTGCACCAGATCCGCTCGCGCCAGGTGCACGAACATCCGGTCCTGCAGGTCGCGGATCACCATCAGCACCAGTTGCTGCACCGCCACGGTCTGGAAATACTGAGCTGCCGCCTTGGCCATCGTCACGACGATGACGATGATCGGCACCTGGTAGAGGATCCGCGTATCGCGCGCGACGAACATGGAGATCGCCCGGTCGATCACCACCGGATACAGCCCGGTCAACCCCGCCGTCAGCGCGGTCAGCACCAGGATCCACAGCAGCTTGGGGCGATGGAAACGCAGATGTTCGCGCCACATGCGCCACATCAGTTTCCGGGTGCTTGCCTCTGCGGCAATTGCTGAAATGCCCTCCATGGAGGGCCGTCTACCCGCCCGGAGCCGCCAACGCCACCCGCCGCGCCAATTCCGCCCGGCACTCGGCGGCGGAGGCGACACACCCGCCCTCCATCCACCAGGCCCGAACGTCCCGGATCAGCGCGCCCACGGCCGGCCCGGCCGGCATCCCCAACGCCAATGCGTCCCGCCCCGCCAGGTCGAACGCCGGCACGGAAGCCGACGCCAACCGGGCTCGCAGCTCAGCCGCGTCATCGCCATGGGTGAGCCAGGAGCGCCCGATCAGAACGTCGGCCGACGTGTCGGCCAAAGCACGAAGCAGGTCGGACCCGGTCGAGGCCGGGTCTATGGCCGGCCCGCTCAGGGCCGCCAACCGCTCCCGCTCGGCGCCCGACAACCGCCAGCGTTCGGCGATCCCCGCGTCCGGCCGCAACGCCGCCAACCGCAGGATCGCCTCCGCCGGACCCGCGGCGACCCGGTCCAGCCCGGCGATGTCAGCTGTCGGCAGGATCGCCCCCAACACGCCCAACTCCTGCATCAGCCGCATCGACCGACCCGGCTCCGGCGCCACCAGGATGCGCTTGAACTCGCTCCAGACCCGTTCCGGCGACAGCCGCGCTAGCCCGTCTACACCGCCGCGCAACGCAGCTACCGTGGCAGGGTCGGGCTCTTGCCGTCCATATCTCGCCTGGAAGCGGAAGAATCGCAGGATGCGCAGATAATCCTCCGCGATCCGCGCCGCCGGCTCGCCCACGAACCGCACTCGGCCCGCCGCCAGATCGGCCCGGCCGCCGAAATAGTCGAACACCGCCCCATCCCGCGTCATCGACATTGCGTTGATCGTGAAGTCCCGCCGGGCTGCATCGACTTCCCAATCGTCGGTCCATGCGACCTCCGCATGCCGCCCGTCCGTCGTGACGTCCCGCCGCAGCGTCGTCACCTCAAAGGCGCGGTGATCGCTGACCGCCGTGACCGTGCCATGCTTGATCCCGGTCGGCACCGCCTTCAGCCCGGCCGCTTCCAGCGCCGTCATCACCGCCTCCGGCACTTCCGGAGTTGCCAGATCGACGTCCGCGACATCACGACCCGCCAGACCGTCCCGGACGGAGCCGCCGACCAGGCGCGCCCGCGGCAACGCATCCAGCACGGCGACCAGTGCCGGATCGCTCAGTAATTCAGTGAGGCTCACACCCCATGACCCGGAACAACTCGTCCGTTCTGCATCGTGGCCGGCACATAGCGCGAGCCTTCCGCATGCCGCTCCCTCAATCCGGTCCAGGCCAGCCCGGCTCCCGCGATCACCAGCGCCGCGAGCAACGCGACCAGGGCGTAGCGGGGCGGCGCTAATTGCCCACTCGCGGCAAAGCGTCGCCACAGGAAATAGACCAGCACCGGCGTCAGAAACACCGATAGCTCAACGGCGCGGATCACGCCGCCGCCATGACCCGGTCGCGCAGCCGCGCCGCCAGATGCACCAGGATCGCAGCGGTCGCGCCCCAAATGTAGTGCTCAGTATGCGGCCAGACCCAGAACTCGCGCATCCGCCCGCGAAACTCGGAGCGCCGCCGCTGCGGGGCGGCCGGGTCGAGCAGCACGTCGAGGGGTAGCGTGAAGATCGTCTCCACCTCGTCCGGATTGGCGCTGAGCACGACCGGCCCCGGCAGCAGCGCCAGCACCGGTGAAATTCGGAACCCAGTCCCGGTCAGGTAGTCCGGCAGCCGCCCCAGGACCTCCGGCAACTCCGGCGGCAGCCCAACTTCCTCGAACGCCTCGCGCAATGCAGCCGCCTCGATGGAGGCGTCGGTCGTCTCGATCCGCCCGCCTGGAAATGCCACCTGCCCGGCATGTTTGGTCAGCGACGACGTGCGTTTGGTCAGCAGTATTCCCGGCCGGTCGCCGTGCACAATCAGCACCAGCACCGCGGCCGGAATCGCCGCCGTCGGCATCAGGTCGACTGCATCGTCCGACGTCGCCAGCACCCCGATCGCTTCAGCCGGCGCGTCCCCCGCTGCCAGCCGCGCCCGTATCAAATCCAGATTCAATTAGATATCGCCGCACACCGACAGATCGCCCAGCGAGAAGAACTTGTGCTGGCTCCACACGCCCAGCACCCGCTTGCCGCAGACCTCGCCCGGCACCGCCAAAGCCACCAACTCGTAATATACGGCGCGCGAAACGCGAGCGTCGATCGGCATGCCGTTAGCGGTGTTCCTGATGCGCAGATACGGCACCGGCGAACAATCCAGGCATCCGTGCCGAATGGTGATCGGATGCTCGGGACCGGCGGTAACCACCTGATCCACGTTGGTGCGGAACGACAGTACCTGCCCCGGCCCGTTCCCAGTCCAATCCATCTCCACGGCGGTCCATGGCACGTCCTCCACCTCGATCTGCCCGCGCTCGGCCGGCGTTTCGAGCCAATAGGATCCGTCGGCCTCGCGCTTGAGCACGGAGCTGAACAGGCACACCATCTCGCGCCGTTGAATCGGCGAGCCGCGATACAGCCAGGTACCGTCGCGCTTGATCACGAACGGCAAACTGCCACACTCGATCGGACGACGGCCTTCGCGTCGTTCCAGGTCTGCGATCAACGGCGTAACGAGACCCCCCTGCGGAAAAACATGGTCGTTCAAGGCTTCATTCACGTCTTCGTCTCCGAGGCGTCCGAGCTTCCTTCCCGCCGCCTCGTCGAGGCGACCGTGCTTTCTTCCTGTTGCCGGATATAGGAAGCTGCCCCCCGTTGATGAAAGACCCTCCCGACCACAGATCGAATCCTGACGCTGCTTCTCGATAGGAATGCGCTTGATGAGTGACGCAGCTGCCACTGACTTGATTGGGGACATCGAACGCCTGGGTGGCCGCATCGCCGCCGCACGGTCGGAGATCGGCCGGGTCATCTTCGGCCAGGTCGACGTGGTCGAGCAGGTTCTGGTCACCATCCTGTCCGGCGGGCACTGCCTGCTCGTCGGCGTTCCCGGCCTTGGCAAGACGCTCCTGGTCGAGACGCTCGGCACGGTTCTCGGCCTCAACCCCACCCGCATCCAGTTCACCCCCGACCTGATGCCCGCCGATATCACCGGCTCCGAAGTCCTCGACGATGATGGCAGCGGCCGCCGCTCGTTCCGCTTCGTGCCAGGCCCGGTGTTCTGCCAGTTGCTGATGGCCGACGAGATCAACCGCGCCAGCCCGCGCACCCAATCAGCCCTGCTTCAGGCCATGCAGGAGCGCAAGGTCGCCGTGGGCGGCGTCGAACACGCACTGCCGAGCCCGTTTCACGTCCTGGCCACCCAGAATCCGCTGGAGCAGGAGGGCACCTATCCGCTTCCCGAGGCGCAACTCGACCGCTTCCTGCTCCAGGTCAACGTCGACTACCCGGACCGTGCTGCCGAACGCGCCATGCTGCTCGCCACCACCGGCGCCCGGCAGGACCGCGCCGGCCCGGTTCTCACGGCCGACGAGCTCATCGCAGCCCAGGCTCTCATCCGCCGTGTTCCCGTGGGCGAGAAAGTGGTCGACGCCATTCTCAACCTGGTTCGCGAAGGCCGCCCCGAGCTGACCAACCAGGATAGCGTCCGCCGCCATGTCGCCTGGGGCCCCGGCCCCCGCGCCGCGCAATCGCTCATGCTCGCCGCCCGTGCCCGCGCCGTGCTCGACGGCCGCCTGACTCCCAGCCTCGACGACGTCGCCACCCTGGCTCCCGCTGCCCTGCGGCATCGTATGGCACTCAACTTCTCCGCCCGCGCCGAAGGCGTCGGCCTCCCAGAGATCATCGACACCCTCGTCGGCCAAGCCGTTTGAGCGCGTCCGCCTTCCAAAATGCCCGCCGTGCCGAGGCCCTCGGCGCCCGGCTGCCGCCCTTGTTGGTCGCTGCTCAACGGGTCGCCAACACCGTCGCTCAGGGCGTCCATGGCCGGCGCCGGGTCGGCCAGGGCGACAGCTTCTGGCAGTTCCGCCCGTTCGCCCAGGGTGACTCGATCACTCGCATCGACTGGCGCGCCTCGGCCAAATCTGACCGCAACTTCATCCGCGAGACCGAGTGGGAAGCCGCTCAAACGGTGTATCTCTGGCGCGACGGCTCCCCCAGCATGGATTGGCGTTCCGGCGCTGCGGCACCGTTCAAGCGCGAGCGGGCCGACCTCATCCTCCTCGCTCTGGCTGCCCTGCTGCTCCGTGGTGGCGAGCGCGTCCGGCTGCTGGGCGGTCCGCCTCGCCTCC
>JBPBQE010000302.1:0-7177 GCA_050954595.1 Janthinobacterium lividum
GGACTGCACGGTTCTCGATACTGGTAACGTCGCTGCCGCGCCGGGCGCGCCCTGGGCCTCGGCGGCCGCGTCGGTGTTCATCCCCACCATGGCGGGCGTCATGATCGGGCGCGCTTTGTCGGACGGCACACGTGGCGCAGTGCCGGTCTATGCCGGGGGCCTGCCGCCAGCTTGCCAGCCCGGCATGCCCGCCATCCCTGGCTGCCCGCCAGCGTCGTCGAGTTCGGGATCCGGCAGCACCGGCGGCCGGAGCAGTCGCTATTGGTATTCCGGCGGCAGCTATGCCGGGTCGTCGCAAGATGACGGGACCAGGGGCTTCCGCCGCATCAGCACCACCATGCAGGGCGAAGGATTAGTGTCGCGTGGAGCGCGGTCGGGGTCGATCTCCGCCCGCTCAGGCGCATCGATGAGCCGCTCCGGCGGGCTCGGCTTCTCCGCATCGAGCCATTCCGGCAGCGGCTCTTGATCCGCCGGTCCGGCCCAGCCCGGCCCGACTGGCCGGCGCGCCTGGCGGAGATCGGGCTCGACTACCATTCCGGCGGACTGGAACCGGAGCCCGGTCTGGATGGTGGCCTGTGGTGGCACGAAAGCGACCATTGGGAGCTGACGGAGGCCGAAGTCGACACGCTGGACGACGCCACGGTGGGCTTGCATGCGCTCTGCCTCGCCGCCGTCGACCATCTCGTCGGGCGCGAGCCGCATCGCCTGCAGACCGAGTTCGGCATGGCGGAGTGGATGGCGGACTACGTGTGCCGCAGTTGGCTGCGCGGCGACCCGGCCCTCATGGGCCGCATGGACCTCGCCTGGAACCCGGCGACCGGCACCCCGCTGCTGCTGGAATACAATGCCGATACGCCGACGCTCGCGATCGAGACGGCGCTCGCCCAATGGTTCTGGCTGCAGGCGGTCCACCCCAGGGCGGACCAGTTCAATTCGCTTCACGAGGCGCTGCTGGACGGGTTCCGCGCGCTGGCGACGCGCATGAACGGTCGTCCCATGCATTTCGCCGCCTTTCGCGACGCGCCGGAGGAATGGGCCCATTCGACCTACTTCCGCGACCTGGCGGAGCAAGCCGGAATCGCGACGCAGCCCATCGGCATCCCCGACATCAGGTGGAACGACGCCGCCGGCGAGTTCCGGGACACGGCGGAGAACCGCATCCAATTCCTGCACAAGCTTTATCCTTGGGAGTGGGCCGCGACCGATGAGTTCGGACCCTACTTCGCGCGCGACACGCTCGGCGTGGTGGAGCCACCATGGAAGGCCGTGCTGAGCCACAAGGCGATCCTGCCGCTGTTGTGGCAGCTCAACCCGGGTCATCCCAACCTGTTAGAAGCCCATCATGGCGCTGCGCCGGCCACGGATGACTGGGTGGAAAAGCCGGCGCTCGGACGGGAAGGCGCCAACATCCGGATGCTGTGTGACGGCCGCGCCGTCGCCAGCGCCGACGGCAGCTACGGCAACGCCGCCATCATCAGCCAGCGCCGAGCGCCGATGCTGGTCCAGGATGGCTGGACGGTCGTGATCGGTTCCTGGATCGCCCACGACAAGGCCTGCGGCGTAATCTTTCGCGAGTCCCGCGACCTCGTTGTGCGCGAGAACAGCCGGGTGCTGCCCCATCTGTTTCGCCTGGCATAGCGGGCCTTGAACACGGTCATGTCTGGGGCATGACCGTGTTCAAGACACGTAATACAAATCAGGGCATGAAAGCGTTCGCCCTGACCGTCGGTTTGACGATTGCGGCGATGCCGCTCGCGTGCCGGGCACAGCCCGCCGAGGGTGCCCTGGTCACCAAGGCCGGCGAGATCGAAAGCCGGCTGGGCGTGCGGGTTGGGCTGGCAGTTTATGACACTGAGCGTGACACCAGCTGGCTCTACCATGCCGACGACCGCTTCCCACTGACCAGCACCTTCAAGGCTTTCGCGTGTGCCGCCTTGCTTCACCGGGTGGACGATGGTCAGACCGCACTCGATCGGACGGTCCGGATCAGCCAGTCCGACCTGGTTCCGTATGCCCCCGTCATGGAACACCTCGTCGGGCAGGAGGTCAGCCTCCAAAACGCCTGCGCGGCGGCCCTTCGCCTCAGCGACAACGTGGCCGGCAATAAGGTGCTCGACAGCATCGGTGGGCCGACCGGACTAACCGAGTACATGCGCAGCATCGGCGATACGGTGACGCGGCTCGACCGGCGTGAGCCCGAGCTGAACGAGGCTACCCCAGGCGACCGCAGGGACACGACAACTCCGGCGGCGATCGCGAAGTCGCTGCGCCGGCTCGTGCTGGGCGACGCCTTATCCACCTTATCACGACAGCAACTGACGGCGTGGCTGCTGGCGGATGAGGTTGGCGGGCCGCTCCTGCGGGCCAGCTTGCCGAAAGAGTGGCGTATCGCCGATCGAACGGGGGCTGGCGGCCATGGCTCACGGGGCATCGTTGCCGTCATATGGCCACCTGGCCAAGCGCCGATTGTGGCAGCCATATTTCTCACCTGCACCGACGCCACCATGGATCAGCGCAATGGGTCCATAGCTGAATTAGGGGCCGCACTGGTGGCGGACGTTAGCAAGCAGAACCGATGACGCGGCAAACCTGCCGGGGCGACTGACGCTGGAAGTTACGCCGCGAGCAACGCGCGGCCGAGACTATCGCCGGGCTTGGTGACCCCCGGTAGGGCGAAGAAGTAGCCGCCACCGAAAGGCTTGATGTATTCCTCCAGCGCTTCGCCGTTCAGTCGACTCTGGACGGTGAGAAACCCGGCGGCCAGATCGGCTTGGAAGCAGCCGAAGATGAGCCCCATGTCGAGTTGCCCGGCCTTGGTCAGACCGCGCGAGTAGTTGTAGGCCCGGCGCAGGATCAGGCTGGACTGCGTCTCGGCGCTGCGCGGGTTGGCGAGGCGGATGTGCGCGTCGAGCGGCACGCCCTTGCCGGCCGGGTCGGCGGCGTAGTCCGGCACGTCGTGCTCCTTGGCCAGGCCGAGCGCCGCGCCTTCGGCTTTGTCGCGCCCGAATATGGTCTGTTGCTCGCCTAGCGGGGTGCGGTCCCAGCGCTCGACCAGCATGCGGATCAACCGCACCACCTGGTAGCTGCCGCCGGTGGTCCAGCCGGGCTCGTCGGCGGCAGTCCAGACCAGGCGGTCCATCACCGATGTGTCGCGGGAGTCGAGATTGGCGGTGCCGTCCTTGAAGCCCATCAGATTGCGGACCGTATCGCGAGCCTGTTTCTTGATGGTGTGGGGCGGCAAGAAGCCTTCCATCTTCCAGCGCAATGCCAGGTGCTCGGGCAAGTATTTCAGGATGTCGCGCAGGGCGTGGATGTTGGTTTCGGCCGTGTTGGCGTTGAATTGCAGCAGCAGGTCGCCGTGACAGTGCTCGGCGTCCAGGGCGTCGTTCGGAAAACCGGTCATCTCGACGAGCGCACGGGGACGCTGCGCCTGCAGGCCAAAGCGGTCATCGAACAACGAGGCGCCGACTGCCACCGTCACGCTCAGCGCGTCCGGAAACACCCGGGGGCCGAGCACGCCGGAGTCCAGCGGCGGAAGCTTCGGGTCCAACTCGGCGACTGCGCCCCCGGCGGTGAGAAAGGCGCAGCGCTCCGTCAGCAACCGGAACATGTCGACAAGTTCGGCCCGGTCTTCCGCCAGCACGTCGAAGGCGGCAAGTAGCGCGGCGGCCGGTTGCGGCGTGGTGATGCCGGCCTGGTGCGGGCCGTAGAATGAAACGATGTCGGCGGTGCCGTCGGCTTCCTCGACGGGCAAGTCAGGCCGGTTATCCGGCAAGGTGGCGGCGCGCACCGCGGCAGCGGCGCCAGCCGATCCCAGGCCTAGCAGGAGGCCGCGGCGACCGGGGCTCATTCGACGCCGAGCTTGCCGCGCAACGTCGACAGATCCTCGGCCAGCGCCGTAATCGACCGCTTGAGCGCGTTTCTGTCTGTGTTGGTCAGTTTGTCGTAGGGCTCGAAACCCTCACCTTGCTTGTACTTGGCGAGGGTGGTGTCTACCCGGGCGAAATTGCCATCGACACGGGCGACCAGCGCCGGGTCCTTGGCGGAGACCAGCGGCTTGAGCACGCCGAAAATCTTCTGCGCGCCGTCGGTGTTGGCCTGGAAGTCCCACAGATCAGTGCGGCTGTAACGTTCCTCCTCGCCGCTGATCTTCTTGGAGGCGACCTCCTCGATCAAGGCCGCGGCGCCCCCAACGACGTTCTTGGGCGGTAGATCCAGCGTGTCGAGACGCTGCCGCAGATCCACCGTGTCGGCGGCCAGTTTATCGGCCGTGGCGTCCAGCCCGGCGGTGGACTTCTTGACCCAGAGCGCATGCTCGAGGCGATGGAAACCGGTCCAGGTCGGGTCGGCTTCCTTCTTCTCGAAATCGTCGACCCGGGCGTCCATGGCCTTGTCCAGATCGTCGAACAACTCGGCGATCGGCTCGATCCGCTCGTAATGCGCGCGGGCCGGCGCATAGAGTCGTTGCGCCTCGGCGAGGTCGCCGGCCTTGATGGCCGCGGTGAACGCGGCGGTTGCAGTGACCAGCGCGTCTGTCTCGGCGACGACATAGGCTTTATATTGCGCGATTGGGGCGACCAGTTCCGCCGGCGTGGCGAGCGCGACCTGGTCGGTGCCGGACACCTTCAAAGTGCCGCGCGGGTTGCTCAGCAAGCCGCACGTCATCTGGTAGTCGCCGGCAGGAAGCGTCACGCTCAGCGGCTGGGTGAAACCGGGCAGGATGTTCTCGCGTTCGGCGACGACGCTCACCCCGCGGAGGATCTCCCATTCCAGGGCGCGGTGGCTGTCGTTCTTGATCCGGAACACGCTTTTGCCGGCCGGGACCGCCAGGTTGGTCGGGACGCAACCCTTGTCGGTGACGGTGATGGTCACGGGCGTGGCGGGCTTGTCGGCAGCGTGGGCTGCCATCGGCAGAAGGGCAGCCAGGCAGAGGGGAAGATCGTGCAGCTTCGGCATGAAAAGGGGCTTTCGCAACGTCAGGCGCGGCGAACCGCAAGGGGTGGACGCAGCCCGCCGCTGAACAGCACCAGCGCGGGAACGAGATAGGCGAGATAGATCAGCACTTCGCCAACGGTGGGCGTGTCGCTGTAGCCAAACAGGCCGGACAGAAGCGTGCCGGCGATGCTGTCGTTGGAGATCGTGCCACTGAGGTCGAATGCCGTGGCTTGCAGCTGATCCCACACGCCGGCCTCGTGAAACGCGCGCAGGCTCGAAGCGAGCAGCCCGGCGGCCACGAAGATGATGAGAACGCCGGTCCAGCGGAAGAACAAGCGCAGGTTGAGCTTTACCCCGCCGCGATAGATGCCGTATCCGGCCGCCGTTGCGACCAGCAAGCCGAGCAACGCGCCGGCGGGCATCGACCAGCCCTCACCCTGCTGGAACGTGGCGAGCAAGAAGAACACGGACTCCAATCCTTCCCGACCAACGGCTAGGAACACCATACCGACCAGGGCCCAGCCGGACCCGGACACGCCGTCACGCGATGGCTGCAGCGCGGTGTCGACCGAGGCCTGAAGCTGCCCCTTGATCGAGCGCGATGCCTTGTGCATCCAGAACACCATAGAGGTCAGCACGACAGCGGCGACCAGCGCGACCGCACCTTCGAACAGCTCCTGCTCGGCCTGCGGGAACTCGGCGCTGGCGAGATCCAAGCCTAGACCCAGGGCGAAACACAACACGCAAGCAAGCCCAACTCCGGCCCACACCATTGGCAACATCCGAGCGCGGCCGGTCTGCGCCAGATAAGAGGCGATGATCCCGACGATCAGGGCAGCCTCGAGGCCTTCGCGTAGCATGATGAGGAATGGGATCAGCATGGATGCCTTGGTGGTTGGACAGCCGGTCGTAAGCGCTTCAGCGGTCGGATGCAGCTCAGACGTCTAAGCAGATTGCGAGTGCCTCGCAATCGCCATTTAGTGCGTCTAAGCTCGTTTCGGTGTTGATCGCGATGGAGTTCAGGCATTCTCCCGACCTCGTGAACAGCATTTGGACCCACGCCCCTTCGAGCCACTCCAAAGCTTGAGCAACTCTGCTTGCAAATAATAATCACTCGCAGTCTGGCATCCGATGGGCTAGACGGTGCGCCCGTGAACAGACGGATACCCGGCGTGCCTCAAGTTCAGCCCACCCAACGGCTGTCGATCCTGATCTTCTGTCCTGAATCCGACGTCGATGGCGGACACTCCCCAATTCCGCCGAGGCACGGGTGACCGGGCAATCGGGACTGCCGCGCTGGCTGGGAATTGCTTCGCGCACCCTGGCGGCGCTATTCGGCGGCTACGGATTGGCGAGCCTGGCCGCCGCCGCCTGCGCCGTCACTCTGCCGATCGCACGGTCCGACGCCGTGCTGACCGGAATGATGGTCGGCTTGGTAGTACAGGCGGCCGCGGCAATTTGGGTCTTTTCTGCCGCGAGCGCCGTGAGGGCCTGGTTGGGCTTGGCGGCCCCTGGTGTCGTATTAGGCATCCTGCTGCTCCAGGGCGGCATTTTCCGATGAAATCCGGTTTCCGCCAGTCCATGGCCTGGCTGCACACCTGGTCCGGCTTGCTGGTCGGCTGGGTGCTGTTTGCCGTGTTCCTCACCGGCACCGCCGCCTATCTCCGCCCCGAGTTGACCCGCTGGATGCGGCCCGAAATGGTCGCCACGACGGTCGACCCGGTGCAAGCCGGGCTTGCGGCGGTGACGCGTCTGCGGGAACTGGCGCCGCGATCGGCCAACTGGTTCATCGATCTCGCCGGACCGCGCGAACCGGTGACGACGATTTACTGGCGCGCGCCGCCCACGGCCCCCGGCGGCCGCGGCTTCCGCCAGGCAACGTTGGACCCGGTGAGCGGCGCGACCCTGGAGGCGCGCGACACCCGCGGCGGCAACTTTTTCTACCGGTTCCATTTCGAGCTGTTCTACATGCCGGTGGTCTGGGGCCGTTGGATCGTCAGCATCTGCGGCATGTTCATGCTGGTCGCCATCCTGAGTGGCATCATTACGCATCGGCGGATCTTCGCGGACTTCTTCACCTTCCGGCCGAACAAGGGCCAGCGCTCCTGGCTGGACGGTCACGCCGTGGCTGCGGTGCTCGCCCTGCCCTACCACCTGATGATCACCTACACCGGGTTGACCACGCTGATGGCGATGACGCTGCCCTGGGGCATCGCCGCCGCCTATGGTCCGGCTGGCGCCC
>JBPBQE010000342.1:0-7173 GCA_050954595.1 Janthinobacterium lividum
CGCGGCGCACGATAGCGGCTTCTACGATCCGGACCATCACGACAACCAGATCGTCGCAGTGTTCGAGGACGAAAAGGCGGCAACCGTGGCGCGCGACGCGCTGGTCGATGCCGGCATCCCGATCGCGCAGGTCGAAGTCGTGGCCCATGTCGATGGCGATGCGGCACCGGGCCAGAGCCAGGCCGAGGATACCGGCGTGGGTGACCAGATCCTCACGGCGCTGATGGGGCTGTTCACGCCGCATGACGACCGGCACGATTATACTCATGCGGTCAGTCAGGGCCACGCGATGGTCGTCGTCCGCCCGACCGGTGACACGGATCGGCACCGGGTGATCCAGGTGCTCGAGCACAGCCATCCAATCGATTTCGACGCCAAGCTCGCGGAATGGCGCCAGGCCGGATACGACAATAACGGCGCACCGCGGACGGACGCGCAGCCAACCGGGCAACGCGAGACGGTGGCCACACCGCAGGCCGACCAGTCGTCCGCACCGTCGCTCGGGCCGTCGCGGGTGCGCAGCTACCTCAACAACCGGAGCTGATCTCGATGGATCCGCACGCGCGTCACGACGGCACCGACGAGTCGGGCTTCGACCCGGCGCGGCATGAAAGCCAGATCATGGCGTTGTTTGTCGACGACGCGGCAGCTGAACGCGCTGGCGCGGCCGTCGTCACGGCCGGCCTGGCGAGCGAGCGGATCGAGATCATGGCGGACGGTGCCGCGTTGCAAGAAGGGGTCCGGCATCCGGTGCAGGACCTGTTCGTGCCCGAGGACGATTATCAGGACTACCACCATGCGCTCGGCCGTGGTCATGCGATGATCATCGTGCGACCGAGTTCGGTGGCCGAGCGGAACGCGGCGGTCGAAGCGTTAGAGGCTAGTTCACCCCTGGACCTCGAACTGCACGGTCGGAAGTGGCGGGGACAATCGTCTTCGCCGCCGCCTCATCGGCAGGAGATCAATCACACCATCGTCTCCCGCGCTGACATGCAGGGTCGGGCAATCGGCGGTCGTGAGGAGGTCATGCTCGACATGACCGGGCAGAAGATGACGATGCGTGTGATGTCCGACACGGACATGGCGCAGGCTGCATTCGCGCCCCTGGCGACGCCAGTCGAACGGCCGGTTCCATTGGCGCCGCCTCCACCGCGCCGTGAGACGGCGATCCGCGGCACATCCTATACCTATGGCGTTCCGGCCGACATCGTCAGCCGCATGACGCCGGAGGCGCAGGTGATGGCTCAGGCGCCGATGCAGTCGCCGCAGCGTGAGACCTACCTGAAGGATCTCGGCACCCATACCCAGATGGGTTGGCGGGATCAGCCGCCCAACGCTGTGCACGTGCGCAGCTATGTGTCCGAGCGCCCGTCCGAATTCCGCGAGGTCAATATCCACTCGTGAGAGCGTGGGTGGTGGCCGGGTTACTGCTGCTGGCGGGTTGCTCCGACCCGCTGCCGGTCGCGTCGTTCGGCGGCCCTCCAAACTTCGACCCGGTGCGCTTTTTCGGCGGCACGCTTCAATCCTGGGGCGTGCTGGAGAACCGGTCCGGTGCGCCGACGGACATCGTGACCACCGATGGCGTCGGCGAAGCCGAAGGCACGGACGGAGTGCACTTTCGACAGAACGTCCATGTCGGAACCGAGCCGGTCGTGGTGCGGGATTGGCACATGCGCCGGGTCGGGGCGGGTCGCTTCGAGGCCGAGGCCAACGACATGATCGGCACAGCGCATGGAGAAGCGTCCGGACGGGCGTTCCATTGGATCTGGACCCTGGCGCTGCATCCCGGCAATCCGTTGACCAACGTGACGATGGATCAATGGTGGTACCTACAGGCGGACGGTTCGATGCTGAACCGGACGATCATTACCAAAGTGGGCGTGGTGGCTGCCGAGGTCACCGAGCATTTCGTCAGCACGCCGAAGGGATGAGAACATGGGCTTGATGCGGTTGATCGGCCGGGCGTTGACCCCGCTACGGCCCGGCGTGGATGCGTTGACGGGCCAGTCGCTCGGGCGACAGGTGCCGGCGACCATTGCCGTGACCAGCCCGGTATTCAAGGAAAGCGAGGCCATTCCCCGGCTCTGCACCGCCGAGGGCGATTCGCGGTTTCCCGGGATCGAGTGGAGTAACCTGCCGGACGGAACGCGCTCGGTGGTGCTTCTGGTGGAGGATGCCGACATTCCGTTCGCCGTGCCGGTCACCCATCTGATCGTTCATTCGATCGACCCGGCCGTGCAGGATATCGCCCCTGGTGCCGTTCCCGCATTCATGGCCGGGAAGTCGGATACCGGCTGGGCGTGCGGGCGCAACTTCCTGGGCGCCGCGGGATGGACCCCGCCTGCACCACCGCCGGGTCATGGACCACATCGATATGCATTCCAGATATTCGCACTCGATACGGTGCCGTCGTTCCGCCATCCGCCGCGGCGGGGGCGACTGATGCGCAAGATCCGGGGGCACATCCTGGCACAGGGAAGCCTCATCGGAACGTATGTAAACGTTCATTGACTTTGCTGCGCTGCAACAGTAATAAAGTTGCGCGCTGTTTGAACGTTCGCGTGCAGTTTTCGCCGCTTTGCTCGTCAATCCATTGCGCCGGTATGCGGCCCCGATGACCGCAGGCGCTGTCCACAAAGAAACCAGTGGGCGGCTTGCGAAAGAGCAATAGCAGTATGACCAGTTTCGCCGAACTCGGCCTCGCCGCCCCCATCCTCAAGGCGCTCGAGACCGAAGGCTATCTCAATCCGACTCCGATCCAGGAGCAGGCGATCCCCTACGTGTTGCAGGGCAAGGACCTGCAGGGCATCGCCCAGACCGGCACTGGCAAGACCGCGGCCTTTGCGCTGCCGATCATCCACCGCCTGCTAAACGCGCCGCAGCCGCCGCTGCGCAAGGGCTGCCGCGTGCTGGTGCTGTCGCCGACCCGCGAGTTGGCCAGCCAGATCGCCGACAACTTCAAGGCGTATTCGCGCCACACCAACCTGCGCACCACGCTGATGTTCGGCGGCGTGCCGAAGATGCGGCAGTCGCGGGCGATCATGAATGGCGTGGATATCCTGGTGGCGACGCCGGGCCGCCTGCTCGACCACATGCAGGACGGCGCCGTGACCGTCGCCGGCACCGAGATCTTGGTGCTGGACGAGGCCGACCACATGCTCGACCTCGGATTCATCGTGCCGATCCGCAAGATCGTCAGCAACACCTCGGCCAAGCGGCAGACGCTGTTCTTCTCGGCCACCATGCCGAAGGAGATCGACTCGCTGGCCCGCGCCATGCTGAAGGACCCGATCCACGTGGCGGTGACGCCGGTGGCGACCACGGCCGAGCGCGTCGAGCAGAAGGTCATCTTCGTGGAAGCCGCCCGCAAGCGGCACATGCTGGGTCACATCCTGCGCGATACCAGCATGGAGCGGACCCTAGTGTTCACGCGCACCAAGCACGGTGCCGACAAGGTAACGCAGCATCTCGAAGCCATCGGTCAGTCGGCCGCGGCGATCCATGGCAACAAGAGCCAGCCGCAGCGGGAGCGGGCTTTGGCCGCCTTCCGTGACGGCCGGGTCAAGGTGCTGGTGGCAACCGACATCGCAGCGCGCGGCATCGACGTCGATGGCGTGACCCATGTGGTGAACTTCGACTTGCCGAACGTGCCGGAAGCCTACGTCCACCGCATCGGGCGCACGGCGCGGGCCGGGCATTCGGGCATGGCGATCAGCTTCTGTGACAGCAGCGAGCGGTCGTTCCTGCGCGGGATCGAGAAGCTGATCCGCACGCGGATTTCCGTGGAAGAGCCGGCGGCGATGGCCGCCTAAAGCCTCCGGCCCGTCTGCCGGTCGAACACGTGTAGTTCGGCCGGATCGAGTGCCACGCTAACGGCGTCGCCCACGGGGGCGGCGCCGTTTAGCTTTGCGAGCAGCGGTGTGCCATCGGCCATACGGCCATGGACCAGCGTTTCGGAGCCGAGCGGTTCCACCAGTTCGACGGTGAGCGGGATACCGTCCGCCGCCAGCGTTATGTGCTCCGGCCGGATGCCCAGCGTGACCGGGCCGGGCCGAAACGGCGTCGGCAGGGCATAGGCGGTGCCGGTCGCCAAGCGGATCGAGTGGCCGTCGATCTCGGCCGGCACGAAGTTCATCGCGGGCGCGCCGATGAAGCCGGCGACGTAGGTGTCGGCCGGACGGGCCCAGATTTCCATCGGCGTCGCGAATTGGACCGGGCGCCCCTCGTGCAGAATCAGTAGCCGGTCGCCGAGGGTCATAGCCTCGACCTGGTCGTGAGTGACGTAGAGGCTGGTCACGCCTAGGCGGCGCTGCAGCCGGCGGATCTCGGCGCGCATCTGGACGCGGAGCTTGGCGTCGAGGTTGGAGAGCGGCTCGTCGAACAGGAACAGCTTCGGCTGCCGCACGATGGCGCGGCCCATGGCCACGCGCTGCCGCTGGCCGCCGGAGAGCTGACGCGGGCGGCGTTTGAGTAGCGGCTCGATGCCGAGCAGGGTAGCGGCCTCATTGACCAATTCGGCGATGCGAGCGCGCTTGGTGCCGCGGATGCGGAGGCCATACGCCATGTTGTCGAACACAGTCATGTGCGGATAGAGCGCGTAATTCTGAAACACCATGGCGATGTCGCGCTCGGACGGGTCGACCGCGGTCACGTCCCGACCATCGATCAGGATGCGGCCCGACGTCGCCGTCTCCAGCCCGGCGACCAGGCGCAACAGCGTGCTCTTGCCGCAGCCGCTAGCGCCGATGATGACCAGCATCTCGCCATCGGTCAGCGACAGGTCGATGCCGCGCAGAATCTCAGTGTCGCCGAACTGCTTGCGCAGCCCGTCCAGGACGAGGGTCGCCATTCTACTTGTCCGCTTCCGCTAAGCCTTTGACGAACCAGCGCTGCATCAGCACCACCACCATCACCGGCGGCAGCAGTGCCAGCACGGCGGTCGCCATGACGCGCTGCCATTCCACGACGGATTCGTTGCCGATCATCTTGACGATGCCGATGACGATGGTGTCGAGCGACGGGTCGGTGGCGACCAGGAGGGGCCAGAGATACTGGTTCCAGCCATAGACGAACAGGATAACGAACAGGGCGGCCACGTTGGCAGCGGAGACGGGCAGGAGGATGTCCTTCAAAAAACGCCATGGCCCGGCACCGTCCATACGGGCGGCTTCGACCAGCTCGTCGGGGATGGCCATGAACACCTGGCGGAACAGGAGGGTCGCGGTGGCGGACGCGATCAGCGGCATGGTCAGGCCGGTGAACGTATTGATCAGGCCGAGGCCGGCCATCACGGAATAGGTTGGGATGATGCGCACTTCGACCGGCAGCATCAACGTGATGAAGATGGTCCAGAAGGCGAGATTGCGGAACGGGAAGCGGAAGAACGTGACGGCGTAGGCCGAGAGCACCGAGATGACGATCTTGCCCAGCGCGATCGCCATGGCCATGCCGAACGAGACCAGCAGCATGCGCGCGACCGGGCCGTGAATGAGGTCGGCATAGATGCCGAGGCCGGCCGGGTCCGGCAGCAGGGACACGCCGCCGCGGGCGATGACGTCCGATGGCTGGGTCGAGGCGGCGAGCAGCAGCCAGACCGGCAGCGCGAACAGGATCACGCCGAGCGCCAGGATGGTGTGGGCAAGCCAGTCAGTCCGCACTCTTGCGTCCTAGAAAACGGAATTGGATGCCGGTGAGCACGATGACGGCGATCATCAGGATCACCGATTGCGCCGAAGAGGAGCCGAGGTCGAGGTTGACCACGCCATCGCGGTAGACCTTCACGATGAGGGTCTCGGTCGACTTGCCAGGTCCGCCGCCGGTGAGCGCCAGGATGGTCGAGAAGGTTTCAAACGCGGCATAGACGATGTTGACGACGATCAGGAAGAAGATGGTCGGCGCGAGCAATGGCAGCGTGATGGTGCGGAAGCGGTGCCACGCGCGGGCACCGTCGATGCGGGCGGCCTCGACGACGGCGCGCGGGATCGATTGCAGCCCGGCGAGGAAGAAAATGAAATTGTAACTCACCTGTTTCCACGCGCTGGCGAGCACGACCATGGCCATCGCCTGGGTGTCGACGAGCTTGTAGTCCCAGTTGATGCCGGCCCGGTTCAGCAGGCGGCCGACGATGCCGATCTGCGGGTGCAGCAGCAGGATCCATAGCACGGCGGCGATGGCGGGGGCGACGGCGTACGGCCAGATCAGCAGGGTGCGATAGATGGCGCGGCCCCGGATCTCACGATCGGCGAACACGGCGAGAAATAGCGCCGCAGCCATCGAGAGGATCGCGACCGCGGCACAGAAGAACAGGGTACGGCTCATGCTCTGGACGTAGAGAGGATCGGCGAAGAGGTCGGTGAAATTCTCGAGCCCGACGAACTCGGTGCGTATGCCGAACGCGTCCTGCCGCTGGGCGCTGAACCAGATGGCCTGACCGGCGGGCCAGAGAAAGAAGACCGCCGTGAGGGCCAACTGCGGCGCTACTAGAAGCATCGGCAGCAGCCGGCCCGGAAAGATCGTGCGGCGGTCCATTGGTGACTAGGCCTTGTTGGCCTTCTCGAACTCGCGCAGCACCTTGTTGCCGCGGGTCACGGCGCTGTCTAGCGCTTGCTGGGCGGTCTGCTGGCCCTGGAAGGCCTTCTCGACTTCCTCGTATTGGATGTTGCGCAGCTCGGCCATGCGGCCCAGGCGGAAGCCCTTGCTGTTCGGCGTGACGCTGCCGCGCTGCAGCTGCTCGACGGGAAGGTCGGCGCCCGGGTTGCTGGCGTAGAAATCCCCCTGCTTCATCAGGTCGAAGCCGCTGGTGGTGACGGGAACGTAGCCGGTTGCCTGGCTCCAGCTGGCGGCCTGCTTCGGCTCGGACAGGAACTTGATGAACTCGGCGGTGCCCTTGTACTCGGCCGCGGCGCGGTTGGGCGCGGTCATGGCCCAGAGGCTCGCGCCACCGATGACGGAATTGATCGGCGCGCTCTTCAGGGCCGGGTCGTACGGCAGCATTGCCTCGCGCCACTTGAACTTGGCGTTCTTGGCGATCTCGCTGCGCGAGCCGGACGAGTTGAAGCTCATCGCCGCCTGGCCGGAGGAAAAGATCGGGTCCGGCGCGTTGTCACGACCGGTGTATTTGAACAGGCCTTCCTTGGACATCTCGAGCAACCGGCTGAGCTGGCCCACGAAGGC
>JBPBQE010000444.1:0-7161 GCA_050954595.1 Janthinobacterium lividum
CGCGATCATGCCATACGCCGCCGCGATGGCCATCGAGGGGTCCTCGATAATCGGGAACGGCACAGCGACGCCGAATTGCTGGTGGATGCTTCGAACCCAGGCGAGGTGCGAAAACAGGCTATCCACGGACAGCGCAAGCAAGGCGCAGCCGAGGGCGTCGAAACGGGCCGATGCGCGCGAGAAGGCGATGAACTCGCTGGTGCAGACCGGCGTGAAATCTGCCGGGTGGGAGAACAGCAGCAGCCAGCGTCCTCGGTAGTCCGACAGGGCGACGTCCCCCATAGTGGTGCGGGCGCGGAACTCCGGGGCCGGGTCGTGAAGCAGCGGCGGACCGATCCTGGGCGGAGGCGCCGGAATCACGCCGCCTTGCCTCCGCCTTGAACATCCAGCCACGCTAAGCCCGGCGCCAAATCGAACCCGGCGTCCGCCACGCGTCGCTGTGCCGTATCCCGATCCAGTCGGCCGGTAACGACCTGGCTCAATCCCCAAAGGATGGCCGCGCGCAGGCCGGAGCCGCAATGGGCGTGTACCACGCTGCCATCGTCCGGCACGGCATCGCCGAACGCCCGAACCGCATCCATGGACAGCGTCGCCATCGTGACGGGGATGTGGCGATACTCCATGCCATTCTCGGCGGCGATCCGTGCTGCATCCGCCGCCGCGAGCTGACCCGGTTTCTCGCCATCCGGCCGCGTGTTGACGACGCGGCGCACCCCCGCCTGCGCAAGCTCGGCGAAGTCGCCGGCCTCCAGCTGCCCCGACACCGTCAGCCCTGATCCAAGATCCGCTCGCTTCATGTCGCTCGTCCTCAAATCGAAACACACTATGCCGATTAAGCTAGACGGTAAATCAAACTTGCCTAACTATTGCGGAAAGGATTGCGTCCAGTCGAAAGGCCTGCCTGATGCACACTCTCCCAAATGTCGAGCGCGCAGCCCAGCAGCCCGGCGCTGGCGTCTCGACACCCGACCTCGCGGCGACGGTCGTCATCGTCGGCGGCGGTGCGGCGGGGATCACTGTCGCCGCCATTTTGCGGCGTCACCGGCCGGAGCTGGACGTGACCCTGATCGACCCGTCGACGACACACTCCTACCAACCGGGCTGGACTCTGGTCGGCGCCGGGGTGTTCACCCTGCAGCAAACAATGCGCAAGCAGGAGAGCCTCATCCCGAAAGGGGTGACCTGGCTCCGTACAGCCGTTGCCGGCTTCGATCCGGAGGCAAAGCAAGTCGAGCTTACCGACGGGCGACGGGTAGGCTACCGCATGCTGGTGGTCTGCCCCGGGCTCCAGCTCGATTGGAGCAAGATCGACGGATTGCGCGACGCACTAGGCAGCAACGGCGTGTGCAGCAACTACTCGCGTGACAACGCAGAATATACTTGGGAGTGCCTACAAGCGTTTCGCGGCGGCACCGCCCTGTTCACCCAACCGCCGATGCCGATCAAATGCGCGGGCGCACCGCAGAAGATCATGTATCTGGCGGCCGATCGCTGGCGCATTCGTCGCGGGCGCATGCAGCGTCCGATCGACATCGAGTTCTGCCTGGCCGGCGACGTGCTCTTCAGCGTGCCGTTCTTCGTGCCGGAGCTGCAGCGCACGGTCGACCGCTACGGCATCCATCTGCGCTACAAGCATACGCTGACGGCCGTCGATGGCCCGGCCAAGACGGCGTTGTTCAACACCACGGACGCGGACGGCAAGGTGCGCGAGGTGGCCAAGCCGTTCGACATGATCCACGTCACCCCGCCACAAAGCGCGCCGGATTTCATCAAGAGCAGTAAGCTCGCGAGCGCCGCCGGATGGGTCGAGGTCAATCCCTCGAGCCTCCGTCATGTCCGCTACGGCGACGTGTTCGCCCTGGGGGACGCCGCCGGCACAACCAATGCCAAGACGGCCGCCGCGGTGCGTCTTCAAGCGCCGGTGGTAGTCTACAACCTACTTGCGGCGCTTGACGGCCGAGACTCGGAAGGAAGCTATGACGGCTACGGATCTTGCCCGTTGACGACGGCCTACGGCAAGGTGGTGCTGGCGGAGTTCGCGTATGGCGGCAAGGTCACGCCGAGCTTCCCGATTGATCCGCGCAAGCCGCGTCGGGCCAACTGGCTGCTGAAGACCCAGGGCCTTCCCATCCTCTATTGGAACTTGATGCTGCGCGGGAGCGAGTTCGACATCCCGCACCGGGAGCGCAGCTTTCAGGCAGCGGCGTGAGCGGCGACACCGTGCCGGGCGTCGCTGGCGGGTCCGAGGGCAAGCCCGATGTGGTGGCCTTTCACGACGAGCGGACATGGAGCATGCAATATCTGGTGGTCGACCCGGCCACCAAGCGTTGCGCCATCATCGACCCGGTGCTGGATTTCGACGAGAAATCCGGCGCCACGGCGACGCGCTCGGCCGATGCCATCTTGGCCGAGGTGGACCGGCGCGGCCTGTCAGTGGAGTGGATCTTCGACACCCATCCCCACGCCGACCATTTCTCGGCCGCTGGCTATCTGAAGGATATGACCGGCGCACCGACGGCGATCGGCGAGCACGTGGTCGGCGTCCAGCGCCTTTGGCAGAAGCTCTACAATTTCCCCGACCTGGCGACCGATGGGCGGCAATGGGACCGCTTGTTCAAGGACGGCGAAGCCTTCACGCTCGGGTCGCTGCAAGGCTCGATCCTGTTCTCGCCGGGTCACACCCTGGCCTCCATCGCGTACGTGATCGGCGATGCAGCCTTCATCCACGACACGTTGTTCATGCCCGACAGCGGCTCCGCCCGAACCGACTTCCCGGGCGGAGATGCAAGCCAACTGTGGCACTCCATCCAACGCATCCTTGCCCTGCCCGACACGACCCGCCTCTTCACGGGCCACGACTACAAGCCCGGCGGTCGCGAAGGTCGATGGTTGAGCACTGTTGCTGAACAAAAGACGTCGAATAAACACGTTAATGGCCAGGATGAGCAAAGCTTCGTTGGGATCCGAACGGAGCGCGATCGCATTCTACCGATGCCGAAGCTAATCCTGGCGGCGCTCCAGGTGAACATTACGGGAGGCCGCTTGCCTCCTCCTGAGGATGACGGTCGTCGCTACCTCAAAATCCCTCTGAACGCGTTTGATGAAAACGTTCCCTGGGCATAACGCGTAAAGAAATTTGCAAACTCTTTGAATTATGCATCAATTTACTCTCATTCATGGAGCTTCTGACGGCAGGTAGCGTGACAGGTCGGGTTCCTTCCGATTGGGCACCATGAACCGTGCGGCGATTTTGCCCACGAACGGCTTGGTTAGGAAGCTGAGCGCCCGATGGGTCAGAACAATGCCCAGGCGGGTGCGGGGATTAGCCAATTTTGGGACGAATTTGGGGATCGACTGACCCTGCTTCACCATCGGCCGCATCGCCTGCTCATAGCCGGCGAATGCCATTGACAGATCGTCGTGCAGCATCATTTCACCTGCCAGCACACAGGCACCAGTTACCGCAAGGGTAGTGCCGATGCCGCCCAACGGCGTGACGCACCAGGCGGCGTCGCCGACTAGGACCACCCGGCCTTTGGACCAGCGCGGCATCCGCACCTGGCGTAGCACGTCGAAATAAAAGTCCTTCGTTACGTCCATACCAGCAAGAATACGCGACGCCTGCCAGCCCGCATCGACGAAGCGCTCATGCAGGTAGGCCTTCTGCCGATCGACGGTCCAGTTCTGCTCGCCGTTTGGCGGTTGAATGATCGTCAACATCGCACGGGTCGTTCCGTGACTGTCGGGGCGAATATGGATGCCACGCCGGTTCGGGGCATTATACCAGCGCCACATCCGATCGTCGCTGGCGATGCGCGGGATAGTGAAGTAAGCGCACAGCATATCCATCCAGCGGGGATCGTTCTCGCCCGGGAACACTAGGTCGCGGGTCGCAGAACCAACACCTTCTGCCACGATAAGGGCGTCAAAGGTTTCGGTCTGGCCACTGGCGAAGGTGACGGCGACGTCGTTGCCCCGGTCGTCGATCGCGGTCACATAGTCATCAAACCGGTAGGTGGCCCGTCTGCTCGCGGGCTCGTAGAGTAGCCGGGCAAGATCGCCCCGCAGGATTTCCATCTCAGCGGTAGGCCCGTCCGTCCCTGGCGCAGCAATGACCTTCACCATCATCCGGCCCTGTTGATCGATCCAGGCAAGGCCCTCCTCGCCAGTGCCCGAAGCCAGCGCAGACTGTTCCAGGCCCATGCGCCGCAATACCTCGCGACCGCACCCCCTAACATCGACATTTTGCCCACCATCGCGAAACGACGGCGCGCGCTCCACTACTGTCACGTCGAAGCCTGATCGCTCTAGCCACCAAGCCACGGCGTTCCCTGCGATGCTTCCACCAGTGACCAGAATTCGGCGCATCAGACCTCTTAAAACCGAAAACCTAACACAATTGGAGGCTCCGCGGTACTACGTCTTGGTGGCCAAGGCATAAAGACGAATGCATTCGTAATGGGTGCATAGTCTCTTACGGCACGTGGTAAACTGGATGAGGTGGATGGCTCCCGCTCACCGCATCGCAGTGTCAGGGTAGGTTGTTAGGTTCTGTTGCAAACTGCAGGTCGGGTCGTCTTGGGTGGTGCCAGAGCGCCCGAGCCGTCTGGATCCGTTTGCCGATAAGCTGTCTGGTTGGCCGGAGATGGAGGCGGGCAAAGGACGCAAAGTGCGCCGAACCGCACGGCAGCTGCACGCCGACCTTGTCGTGCTAGGTTACGACGGTTCCTACGCGCGGGTTGCGGCCTTTGTCCGGCATTGGCGGGCGGATCGGGAGGTCGCGCAGCGCACCATCGGGCGCGGTGTATTCGTGCCGCTGGTTTCCCGCCTGGCGACGCGTTCCAGTTCGACTGGAGCGAGGATTGGGCGAAGCTGGCCAAGGTTCCAGCGGCATAGCCGTTGGAAAGCCAGCGGAGGGAGAAGTCGGCGGCAAGCGGGTCAAGCTGCAGGCTGCACATACCAAGCTGGCGCACAGCCGAGCTTTTGTAGTCCGGGCTTACCGGCTGCAGACCCACGAGATGCTGTTTGACGCCTTGGCTGAGGCGTTCCGCGTGCTGGGCGGGGTTCCGCGTCGCGGCATCTTCGACAACATGCGCACCGCCGTTGACCGCGTCGGCACCGGCAAGATGCGGCAAGTCAACGCGCGCTTCGCCGCCATGGCCAGCCACTACCTATTCGAGCCGACGTTCTGCAGCCCGGCTGCGGGGTGGGAGAAAGGTCAGGTCGAGAAAACGTGCAGGACGCACGCGGCAGATCTGCCAGGTTATGCCGGGCTTTGCCGCCCTACCCTCGCTCAACACGTGGCTCGAGGCGCGCTGCATTGCGCGCTGGAGCGAAATCCCGCACGGGGTCCTGCCGGGCAGCGTCGCCGACGTGCAGGCTCAGGAGCGGCCCAGCCTGATGCCGCTGGGACGGCCGTTCGATGGCTTTGTCGAGCACACCAAGCGGGTGTCGCCGACCTGCCTGGTACATTTCGAAGCCAATCGCTACAGCGTCCCGGCCTCGTTCGCCAACCGACCGGTCAGCCTGCGGGTTTATCCCGAGCGACTGGTCGTGGTGGCCGAGGGCCAGATCGTGTGCGAGCACGCGCGCATCGTCGAGCGCGCTCACGATGTCTTGCGGCGTACCGTCTATGATTGGCGGCACTACCTGGCGGTGATCCAGTGCAAACCAGGCGCCCTGCGCAACGGCGCACCGTTTACCGAGATGCCTGAGGCATTTCGCAGGCTGCAGGCCCAGCTGCTGCAGCGACCAGGGGGCGATCGGGAGATGGTGGACATCTTGGCCCTCGTACTCCAGCACAACGAGCAGGCGGTGCTGTGCGCAGTGAAGCTGGCGCTCGAGGACGGCGTCGCCTCCTCCGTTGCCTTTCCACCTGCTGCGCAGGCCGGAACCTTGGGCAACTCCGCCCTCGTTGTTATGCTGCGCGGGCTGAAGATGTTCGGCATGGGCCAGGTGTTCGGCGACACCAAGATGACCACCGCGCTGCTCGACCGGCTCACGCATCACTGCCACATCCTGGAAACCGGTAATGACAGTTTCAGGTTCCGGAACAGCTCGGCCGACGGGAGGACCAAGAAGAGCAAAACACCCCCTTGACCTACACCCGCAGCAGGCGGGAAGTATCGCGAGCCGGGTCAATTCTCGATGAAACACCGGGTCAGTTCTCAGCAAAAATCAACACGCAAGGCTCTGCGGCAGCCGCACGCCGCGAACCCTTGCACGATCACGGTGGACAAGAACCCGGCCTACCCACGGGTGGTGCGCGACCTGAAGCAGGCCGGGCATCTACGGCGGTTTTCGCGGCTGCGGCCGCGCGAGTACCTCAACAATATCGTGGAGCAGGACCACCGCCGGATCAAACGCCTGGTGCGACCGGATATGGGCTTTGGCAGCCTGCGAACAGCCAGCAAACGCTGGCGGGCTACGAGGCGATGGCGATAATCAGGAAGGGGCAGGTGCACAAGGTGGGCGAGCGAGACGTGAAGGCTCGAGCTGCCTTCGTTGCCGACGTGTTCTGGCTCGCTGCCTGAAGCAACGAGCCGACACCGGCCAACACGACCCCACCCAGAATTGGCAACCGAACCATCTCAGCGATGCCGAGCTGGGCAACTTCCTGTTCCGCGAGTGCGGCGACGCGCAACATGCGAGCGGGACCTGCCGCATGGGAGGCTCGGATGACACGCGCTCGGTGGTGGATCCGAAGTGCCGAGTGCTGGGATGCACCGGGCTGCGAGTGATCGACGCGTCGATCATGCCGGAGGTGCCGCGCGCCAATACGCATCTGACGACGGTTGCCATTGCGAAGCGGATGGCAGATCGGCTCAGATAGGGCACACCGACAGGAGCTCGTCATGAAGCGCCGCACCCTGCTTGCCGCTGCCTCCGCAAGCCTAGCTCTCCCGTCGATCGGGCGGGCAGCAGGGGCCTCGACGCTGAAATTCATTCCGCAGATCGACCTGGCGTTTCTCGACCCGCACTGGACGACGGCGAACGTTACCCGCGGCCATGGCTACCTGGTGTTCGACACGCTGTATGGGCAGGACGGGACGTTCACCTCGTCGCCGCAGATGCTCGAGGGGCACGTCGTCGAGAACGACGGCAAGCTGTGGAAGCTGACGCTGCGGCCGGGTCTGATGTGGCATGACGGGGAGCGGGTGA
>JBPBQE010000281.1:0-7156 GCA_050954595.1 Janthinobacterium lividum
CGCCGGGTCCTGAGCGCCGGTCACGACCGGAACGCCCGGTTTGATGATGCCGGCCTTTTCGGCCGCGATTGCAGCCAGCGTGTCCCCGAGCAGGTCGCAGTGATCCAGCGAGATCGACGTGATTGCGCAGGCTTGCGGTACGATGACGTTGGTCGCATCGCCGCGGCCGCCGAGCCCGACCTCGAGGACGCAAAGATCGGCCGGCGTCGCTGCGAAAAGCTGAAAGGCCGCCGCGGTGATCACCTCGAACACCGTGATTGCCTCGCCGGCGTTCTCGCGCTCGATGGTCTCCAACGCCTCGGCCAGCGCCGCGTCCGACACCAGCTCGCCCGCGATACGGAACCGCTCGTTGAAGCGCACCAGATGCGGCGACGTGAACACGTGCACGCGCGACCCGGCCGCCTCCGCCAGCGCCCGCATGAACGCGCAGGTACTGCCTTTCCCGTTCGTGCCGGCGACATGCAGCACCGGAGGCAAGCGTCGTTCCGGATGGCCGAGCCTGGCTAGCAGGCGCTCGAGCCGCTCCAGGCTGAGATCGATCAGGCGGGGATGGAGACCGTGCAACCGATCGATGATCGGTTCGATACGGCCCTGCATGTGACTCACGCCGCGTCCAGACTCAGTTCTTTGGGGGTGCGCTCGCGCAACAGCCCGATCACGCGGCCCAACTGCTCGCGCATGTCGCCGCGCTTGACGACGAGGTCGACGATGCCGTGCGCATGAAGATATTCGGCGCGCTGGAACCCATCGGGCAGCGTCTCACGGACGGTTTGTTCGATGACGCGGGGGCCGGCGAAGCCGATGAGGGCACCGGGCTCGGCGATCTGGATGTCACCCAGCATGGCGAAGCTCGCGGTCACGCCGCCGGTGGTGGGGTCGGTCAGCACGGTGATGAACGGCAACCCGGCTTCCTTGACCATCCGCACGGCAATCGTGGTCCGCGGCATCTGCATCAGGCTGAGCGCGCCTTCGTACATCCGTGCGCCCCCGGAGGCAGTGAAGATGATCAACGGGGCCGCCTGCAGCACCGCCAGCCGCGCCGCCGATACGATGGCCTCGCCGACCGCAGCACCCATGCTGCCGCCCATGAACTCGAAATCCATCGCCGCGACGACGGCGCGATGGCCGCCGATCGTTCCATGCGCGACCAGGATGGCGTCGTACAGCCCGGTCTTCTCGCGGGAGTCCTTCAACCGGTCGGCGTAGCGCTTGCTGTCGCGGAAGCCCAACGGGTCCTGCGGAACGCGCGGTAGTTCGATCCGTGTGGGTCCGCCGATGCCGTCGACGATCGGGTCGAAGGTGTAGGCCAGGCGCTCGGACGCCTTGACCCGCAAATGGTAGCCGCAGTGCGAACAGACCTTGAGCGACCGATCGAGATCGTTCTTGAACAGCATCTGCTGGCAGTTCGGGCACTGGATCCAGAGATTCTCCGGCACCTCGCTGCGGGAGAACAGCGTCCGGATGCGCGGCCGAACGTATTCCGACAGCCAGCTCATGCCGGTTCGGTGACCCGTGCACCGCGCACGCCGGCAGCAAGCCCGCGCACCTGCGCCAGCACCCGTTCGGCGGTATCGGCTGCAGCGTTACCGCTGGAGTCGAGGCTCGCCGCCAGCGTCTCCATCAGCGCCGAACCGACTACGGCGGCATCGGCCACGCGAACCGCCGCCGCGGCCTGCTCCGGCGTGCGAACGCCGAAGCCGATGGCGATCGGCAGGTCCGTCGCGCGGCGCAGGCGCGGCATCGCCGTGGCCAGGCTGGCCGCCGTTGGGCTGCGCGTGCCGGTGATGCCGGTGATGCTGACGTAGTAAACGAAGCCCGAACTGCCATCGAGCACGATCGGCAGCCGCTCGTCATGCGTGGTCGGCGCGATGAGCCGGACGATGTCGATCCGATGCTCGGCCGCGTGCGGCACCAGCAGGTCGGCCTCCTCAGTCGGCAGGTCGACGACGATCAGCCCATCCACGCCGGCTGCTGCAGCATCGGCGCAGAAGCGGGCCGGGCCATAGCTGTCGATCGGGTTGAGGTAGCCCATCAGGATGATCGGGGTGTCTCCGTCCTCGGCGCGGAAGGCCCGCACCATCTCGAGCGTGCCGGCCAAGGTCGCACCGGCCTTGAGCCCGCGCAGCCCGGCGGCCTGGATGATCGGGCCGTCGGCCATCGGATCGGTGAACGGCATACCGATCTCGATCAAGTCGGCCCCCGCGGCCGGCATGCCCCGCAGGATCGCCAGCGAGGTCGCGTGGTCCGGATCGAAGGCTTCCAGGAACGGGATCAGCGCGCCGCGGCCTTCCTCACGCAAGGCGGCGAACTTGGCGGCGATCCGGCTCACAGCTCGACGCCGAGATGCTGGGCGACGGAGAAGATGTCCTTGTCGCCGCGGCCGCACAGATTCATTAGCACGATCGCGTCGCGGTCCAACGTCGGCGCCAGCTTCTGGACGTAAGCCAAGGCATGCGCCGGCTCGAGGGCCGGAATGATGCCCTCAGCCCGCGTGCACAGCTGGAAGGCGTCGAGCGCCTCCTGATCGGTCGCTGCGACATACTCGACCCGGCCGATCTCGTGCAGCCACGAGTGCTCCGGCCCGATCCCGGGATAGTCCAACCCGGCGCTGATGCTGTGCGCTTCTTGGATCTGCCCGTCGGAATCCTGCAGCAGGTAGGTCCGGTTGCCATGTAACACACCTGGCCGGCCACGGCTCAGGCTCGCCGCATGTTCCTGCGTGTCCAACCCGCGGCCCGCGGCTTCGACACCGACCAGGCGCACGGTGTCGTCGTCCAGGAACGGATGGAACAGCCCCATGGCGTTGCTGCCGCCACCGATCGCGGCCACGATCACGTCGGGTAGCTTGCCTTCGGTCTCGAGCAGTTGCGCCCGCGCCTCCGTGCCGATGACGCTCTGGAAATCGCGCACCATCGCGGGGTAGGGATGGGGGCCGGCGACCGTGCCGATCAGATAATACGTGTCCTCGACGTTGGCGACCCAGTCGCGCATCGCCTCGTTCATCGCGTCCTTGAGCGTGCCGGCGCCGGAGGTGACCGACACGATCTCGGCCCCGAGCAGCTTCATACGGAACACGTTCGGCTTCTGCCGTTCGACGTCAGTAGCGCCCATGTAGATCACGCATGGCAGGCCGAAGAGCGCGCAGACGGTGGCGGTCGCGACGCCGTGCTGACCGGCGCCGGTCTCGGCGATGATGCGCGTTTTGCCCATGCGGCGGGCCAGCAGGATCTGGCCGATGCAATTGTTGATCTTGTGGCTTCCGGTGTGATTCAGCTCGTCGCGCTTGAAGAAGATGCGCGCGCCGCCGATCCGGTCGGTCAGTCGTTCGGCGAACCAGAGTGGGCTCGGGCGGCCGACATAATCCTTGAGGTAGCGATCCAGTTCGGTCCGGAACGCCGGATCGGCCTTGGCGGCCTCGTAGGCCTGTTCCACCGCGAGGATCAGCGGCATCAGGGTTTCGGCAACGAACCGGCCGCCAAAGGCGCCGAATCGGCCACGGGAATCTGGGCCGGACCGAAGGCTGTTCGGGCGGGCGATGGTAGCGGCAGAACTCATGGGTGGATCTCCATCGCGACGGTTTAGACCAGGCGAGCCGCCGGGTCACGCTCTGGTGGCGGAATGCCGATCAGTTTAGGAGACGTCATGCTCTACGTGAACAACGGCTCTTCACCGCGTGCAGTGTTGCCAACCGGCGAGCATGAGCTCTCGGGGTTCGATGGGGTTTGGCTGGACCTGCTCGACCCCACGGAACAGGAGCGGTCCGCCGTGGAGCGGCTGACCCGGCTTCGAGTGCCGGCCCTGACCGACATCGCCGAGATCGAGAGCAGCAGCCGACTGCTGTCCGAGGGGGAGGCCCTGTATCTGAGCATGCCGCTGGCGTATTTCGATCGCGAGCGCGAGGCGTCGTCGTCATCGCCGATCGGGTTCGTGCTGTCGGCCAAGTATCTCATCACGATCCGTTACGCCACGCTGCCGGTCTTCGACGTCTATGCCGAGCGATTTGCCAGCAACGTCCATACCACGAGCGGCGGGGCGTTCATCGGCCTGCTGGAAGCCATCATTGACCGGCTTGCCGACGTGCTGGAGCATGTCGGGGCTGATCTGTCGCAGGTATCCCATCAGATCTTCGGCAGCGAGCGCGCCGCCGAGCGGAACTCCAACGTCATCGACGCCCGCTTGCGCGAGACGCTTGGGCGGATTGGGCGACGCGGCGACCGCTTGGCCAACATCCGCGACAGCTTGGTCGGCACCCAACGCATCGTCAATTACGTTCATGACCTGGGTAAGGACTGGATGGATCCGACGCTGGTGCATCGGTGCGGCACCTTGCGAGCCGACATCGCCTCGCTGACGGAATACGACGTCCAGCTGAGCAACAAGGTGCAGTTCCTGCTCGATGCGACGCTCGGCTTCATCAACATCGAACAGAATAATGGTATCAAGATCCTGACCGTCGTATCGGTCGTCGGCGTGCCGCCGACGCTGATCGCGAGCATCTATGGGATGAATTTCAAATGGATTCCCGAATTGCAGTGGGAATACGGTTATTTCTACGGGCTGACCGTCATCGTGCTGAGCGCGATCTTGCCCATGCTGTGGTTCAAGCGGCGCGGCTGGATCTAACCCGCGTCGCCGCCATCGGCCTGCTGGCGGCGTTGGCCTCGCCGGCGGCGCTGGCGCAACCTGCCGTGCAGTCCGCGCCGCTGTTGCAGGACCGTTCGCTGACGACGCTGCTTCAACCTCAGAGGCTGGATAACTCCCGCCCGCTGCTCAGGCCGAGCGGGGAGGGGGCGGGTTCGCCGGACGCTGCCAACCGCAACACGCCATGCGTCCGTCAGGGCGGGGCGCCGGCAACGGGCGCCGCCGGGGCCAGACCCGGCGCGGCTCCATCGGTTTTCGGTGGTGGGTCCGGCCCTGGTGATTACGGCCGTTATCTGCCGAACGCCCCGGCATCCTCGAGCACGGCTTCCGCTACGTCGCGACCTGCGGCGCCATCTACGCGTAACCCCGGTGTCGACCGCCCGCTCTATGGCGGCACGGATCGTCCGCTCTGGGATACCGGAGATCGCCGCCCGTCTTCCGACACGACAAGCCAACCTTCTGGGGGCCGATCTTCTGGAAGCCAGTCTTCTGCGGGCAAGCCGTCGCAGCCCTCCGGAGCGACTCAGGCCGGTGGCACCCCGGCGCCCGGCACCCCCCAGGACCGCCTGCCAAGAGACCGCCCGCTCTGGGGCGACGGCTCGCTTATGGCCTCTACCGACCCGGCCGCCGGTGCCGGCACCACCCCCTGTGTCGACCCGGCACCTACGACGTCACGCTAGGCCATTCATGGAGGCGTGTTCACCAAATCTTTAGTTTTCTAGTGCGTAATGATGTCCATGGTATCGCACATCTACATAGCCCGGTGCGGGATTGTCCTTAGCTTCCTTCTGACGCTGGCCGTGTTCAACGGTGCGTCGGCCGACGAAGCAAAAACCCAACCTTACGATTGGGCACCGGAAAGCGGCAAATTGCTGGCAACGGCCGGCGTATCGCAGATCGAAGGTGCCGGCGGCGGTGGCCTGGTGCCCTGGGCTCTTATCACGGGCTACGGCACGCGCGATGCCGTGGGCGGCAATGCCCACTATACCTTTGTCCGTACATCGAGCTTCGACCTGCATTCGGCCGGTGCCGCATTGGGCCTGTATGACCGGGTCGAGGTGTCGTTTGCGCGCCAATGGCTCGATACGAGACTTGTCGGACCCAAGGTCGGCCTGGGCAAGAATTTCATGATCGACCAGAATATCGCCGGTCTGAAGGTCCGGCTGTTCGGCGATGCCGTTTATGATCAGGATCGTTGGTGGCCGCAAGTCTCGGTCGGCATGCAGTACAAGGCCAATAATCGTGGCGCGTTGCTGTCCGCCATCGGCGCCCGGTCATCGGACGGCGCGGATTTCTACATCGCAGCCACGAAGTTGCTGCTCGCAAACAATCTCCTGGTCAACGCGACCGTCCGCGCCACACGGGCCAACCAGTTCGGGCTGCTCGGCTTCGGCAGCGATCGTCACCCCGGCTACAGCCCACAGTTCGAAGGCAGCCTCGTCTACCTTATCAACCGAAATCTTGCCGTTGGCGGCGAGTTTCGCACCAAGCCGGACAATCTCGCCTTTGCTCGCGAAGACAATGCTTGGGATGTGTTTGGGGCTTGGTTCATCAGCAAGAACGTCTCCGCCACCGCCGGGTATGCCAACCTTGGCCGGATCGCCGGCCAGACTAGCCAAGGCGGTCTGTATCTCTCTCTCCAGGTAGGATTTTGATCGATGTCCGCTGGGAAATTCGCCCTCGTGCTCGCCGGTCTGCTCGCCCTCAGCGGACATCGAGCGAATGCTTCATCACTCTTCGAAGACTTGGGTCAGAAGCCCGGCATCGAACGCCTGGTCACACGTGCGATGACAATCTGGAGCACTGACCCACGCGTCGGCCCGACATTTGAAGATACGAACCTTCCCCGTTTCAAGCGCATCCTCGTTGAGCAGATCTGCAGCCTGTCGGGCGGCGACTGCAAATACACCGGTCGCTCGATGGCCGAGGCCCACAAGGGTCTTCACCTGGCAAACGTCCAGTTCAACGCCCTGGCAGAAGACCTGCAGGACGCCATGGAGCAGGAACACTATGCCTACTCCGTGCAAAACCGGTTGCTTGCCTTGTTGGCGCCGATGCAGCGCGACGTGGTGACCCGGTGAAGTTCGTCGGGATCGCCACCTTGGCTGCCGTCACCTTGATCCCGGCGCTCACGGCCCTTGCTGCAGCGCCAGTTGTGGTCAATCAGGTCCGCCGCGCTTTTTCAGTTCGCGAAGTGCACATCAAACGCGGCGAAACGATCCGCTTCAATAATGTCGATGAGTTCCTCCACCAAGTCTACGTGGACTCGCCGACGTTCAAATACTCGTCGAGCGAGCAATCTCCTGGGCAATTGGTAGATGTCGTTTTCACATCGTCAGGAACATTTGAAGTCAAATGTGAGATCCATCCCAAGATGACGATGACCGTCACTGTAGAGTGATCTTGCGACCTGACGCCCAGTTTAGAGCGTTTTCAGGCTGACTGTTGATATCCGCAGTGTCGGATGTAATTGACGCACTCCGGCGGCGTAATTGCGTTGGCGATACGACCGAGA
>JBPBQE010000509.1:0-7101 GCA_050954595.1 Janthinobacterium lividum
GCGGCCGGCCGCGATCGAATGAAAGAAAGTGTCGATGGGTAAGCGGTGGCCGCGTGGCTCGGTGAAAGCGCGTGCGGTCACGTTATCGCCGTCGATGATCAGTTCGCGGTCGGGCGGGATAACGAGCACGCAGTTGGGGCTTAGCGCCGGCGCATCACTAATCTGCACAACGGGCATGCGAGTGCAGAGCGACAAGACTTCACTCAGCGCGCTGGGCTGCTCGGGTGACAGGTGTAGAATGACAACATAGGCGAGACCCAAATCCGGTGGCAGATGGCGGAACAGTCTTTGAAGGGCTGTTACACCGCCGGCCGAAGCGCCAATGGCGCACACCGGCACGAACGGCTGACTAGCAATTTCCTGGCGCTCGGCATCATCGTTCATGCGGTGCACATCCTATGTTGCGCCACGATCCGGGACACGGTCGGCTGGCTGATGTTGTAAAGCCGAGCCATCTCCGCGCCGGACTTGCGCCCGGTGATGACGCTTTCGGCAATCTCGCGTCGCTTGGCCACATCCAGCTTCTTGCGGCGGCCTCCCACACGACCTTCGGCTCGGGCAACGGCTAGGCCGGCTGAGGTGCGTTCGCGGATCATGGCGCGCTCGAACTCGGCGAAGCTGCCGACCATCTGCATCATCATCCGGCCGGCTGGCGTGGTGGTGTCGATGTGCTCGGTCACCGACCGGAAGCCAGCGCCGGCGCCGGCGATTCGCTCCATGATGTGCAGCACGTCCTTTAGCGAGCGGGACAGCCGGTCGAGCTTCCAGACAACCACGGTGTCGCCCTCGCGGAGTTGGTCGAGCATGCGGTGCAGTTCGGGGCGATCCCAGCGCCCGCCCGAGGCGGCCTCCTCGAACAGCTTACGGCACCCAGCTGCCCGGAGCGCCTTGGTCTGGAGCGCGTTGTTCTGCTCATCGCCTTTCGACACACGGGCATAGCCGAGCAGCATGCCGCTGGTTGGCGCTGGGTCTTTCGCAAACGGTCGTTTACGCACGGTTTTCGTGGGCACCATCAAACCTGGGGTTTTTGCTTTCAATACTCTCTTGCAGAACGGCGCTGAAAGGCAAGCAGGTTATGAACGGGACCGTCACCTTGCCGAGATCCCATGCCTCGCCGCTCCCTGCTGTCTGCCGAGAAACGCGCCCACCTGTTCGACGTCTCGACCATGCCGGCCGAGATGGCTAAGCACTACATGCTCAGTCCGGACGATCTGCTGCTTGGTGCGCGCTAAACGCCGTAGCATGAACCGTCTCGGATTTGCCGTGCAGCTCTGTCTTCTGCGCCATCCGGGTCAGGGTCTCGGTCCTGGCCGGGGTAGGTTCGGGATACGTGCAAAAAGTAGTCACAAGCCCTTCCAAACCTAGCCAGGCCCTTTGTCCGGAAAGGTTTACCTTTGTGGACAGAATCCCGTGCCATGCTAACCCGTTGAAATTCTTATGCTTCGGTGGCGAGCGGCGGCTTGGCCATTTTTGGACACATGGGCGATTATCAGCTGAAGAGTCGCAAGTGGGCTGCGTGCCTCATGCGACCGGATCGTAAGATGCTGTTTTTAAGCCGCTTCGGTCTTGTGACGACTTTTTACACGTATCCCGAACCTACCCCTGGCCAGCAGCCGCCCGTGGCGATGCTGGAATTCGTGGCGGGGCAGCTCAGCATTCTGCCCGGGGTCTTCGCCGACTATGCCCGGCGAGATCAAACGCGGCGCGAGCACGCCGCCGAGCTACTCGCTTTCTTCAGCCTGCGCAGCTTCCGACTGAGCGACTGGCGAGACTGCATGCGGGTCGGCGCCGATGCCGCATGGGCCACTGACCGTGGCGAGCCAATCGTCCAAGCCATGCTGATCCATCTCCGCGCTCGAGGAGTGCTGGTGCCGGACGCAGCCGTGCTGGAGCGGATCGGCCTTGCTGCCCGGGCTCGCGCCCGGCAGCGGACATTCCACGCCCTGGCGGACGGCATCACAGAGGCTGAGCGGACCGCGCTCGACAGCTTGCTGGTGACCGACCCGGCCGTCCGCCGGTCCCGCTTTGCCTGGCTGCGTGACGCACCGGAGGCGCCCGCACCAAAGAACATGGTGGCACTGCTCGACCGGTTGGATTGGATGCGCGACGTCGGGGTCGCCGGCGACCGAGCCGCACTGATTCACCCAGCTCGGCTCGCCCGCCTGGTGGAGGAGGGCGGCATCATGACCGCCCAGCACCTTGCCAATGTCGAACCCTTGCGCCGGACCGCGCTGCTGGTGGCAGGGGTGGTCGATCTCGAGACACGGCTGACGGACGCCATCCTCGCAATGTTCTGCAAATACATGGGGTCGTTATTTACCAAGGCTCGCGGTCGCGATGAGCGTCGATTCCAAACGACCAAGCGTGACGTGGCCCGCACCCTGCTCCTGTTCCGCCGCACGATCGCCGCCCTGAAACGAGCCAAGGAGACCGGCGAAGAGGGCGGCACCGCGGTCGAGCGCGAGGTGGGACTGGGCAAGCTCGACCAAGCCCTGCCGGTGATCGACGCTGTAGCGGGCGTGGCCGACGTGGAGATCCTGGGCACGGCAGCGGAGAAATATGCCGTTGTGCGACGCTTCAGCCCGCGGTTCCTGGCTGCCTTTCGCTTCCAATCCAGCACGCCGCACGACCCTCTGCTCGCCGCCATCGATCTGCTCAAAGCAATGGACGAGAGCGGCGCCCAAGCCCTGCCCAAGCGGCTTCCATCGGCGTTCCTCGCGCCCAAGTGGCGCCGGATGATCTTTGTCGGGCCGGTTCCGGATCGGCGTCTGTACGAAACGGCCGTGCTCGCCATCCTGCGCGACCGCCTGCGTGGCGCGGGTGTGTGGGTCGCTGGCAGCCGCGACCATCGCGCCTTTGAGGACTACCTGCTCCCGGCGGAGCCGGCCGGGACGGTGTTGGGCGGCATTGCTGGCGAGGCTGACCCGGTGCGCTACGTCGCGGCCCGTGCCGGTATGCTGCACGACCGTCTGCAGTTCGTGGCGGCCTGCGCCGCGCGCGGCGAGTTGGATGGCGTCGAGATCGAAGACGGCTCCCTCTACATCGCGCGCACTAAACCCACGGTGCCGGACGCCGCCCGGCTGATGGCAGGACGCCTCTACGGCATGCTGCCGCGGGTACGCGTGACCGAAGTCGTGGCGGATGTCGCTGACATGACGGGGTTCGCCGCCTGCTTCACCCACCTACGGACTGGCAATCCGCCGGCCGATTTGTCGACCCTGTATGCCGCGCTGCTGGCCGACGGCACGAATCTCGGCCTGTCGCGCATGGCGGACGCGACCCGCGGCCTGAGCTACCATCACCTGGTCAACGTGGCGCAGTGGCACGTCAACGAAGACAACTACGCCTCCGGCCGCGCCGCCATCGTCGAGGCACACCACCGCCACCCTATGTCCGCCATCTGGGGCGACGGCACCGACTCCTCCTCTGATGGCCAGTATTTCCGTGCCGGCGGCCGGGCCGGACCCGGCGGCGACGTCAACGCCAAATACGGCATTGACCCCGGTATCGTGCTCTACACGACCCAGTCCGGTCAGTACGGCCCGATGCACACCCGGGTCATCTCGGCGACGGCCAGTGAGGCGCCCTACGTGCTGGATGGCCTGCATCCGCAGGCGCACCGGACCAGCCTACGCATTGCCGAGCACTACACCGACACAGCCGGTGCCACCGATCACGTGTTCGGTTTATGCCACCTTCTCGGCTATCGCTTTGCGCCGCGCATCAAGGATCTCAAGGACCGCAAACTCTACGCCATCGAGAAGCCCGATACCTACCCGGTGCTGAAGCCGCTCATCGGTGACGCCGTGGACACGGCTGCACTCGTCCGCGGCTGGACGGAGCTGCTGCGAGTCAGGGCGTCCATCAAAGTCGGTGCCGTCGCGCCGTCCACCATCTTGCGCAAGCTTGCCGCGGCCGGCCCAAGCAATGCTCTCTCCCAGGCACTGCGGGCCTTGGGACGCGTCGAGCGTACGTTGTTCACATTGCAATGGTTGTCCGACCCGGCTCTGCGTCAGCGCAGCCATGCCGGACTAAACAAAGGCGAGGCCAGCAACGCGCTTCGACGGGCCGTGTTCTTCCACCGCCAGGGCGAGTTCCGCGATCGGACGTTCGAGAACCAAAGCTTCCGAGCATCGGGCCTGAGCCTGCTGACTGCGGCCATCGTTCACTGGAATACGATTTACCTCGACCAGGCTGTCCAGCAGCTTCGCGCTCAGGGCGTCAGCATTCCCGACGAGCTGCTCGCCCATGTCGCTCCGCTTGGATGGGAGCACATCGCGCTCACCGGCGATTACGACTGGAACACTGCCAAATCCGTCCACGCACTCCGACCGCTCAGGGCCGCTCCCCAGGCGTTCACCCGGCGCGCCGCTTAGCGTGCAGTTTTGAGCAAATGGTGAGGTGACCCCTTCTACGGCCCTGTTATCCCAAGCGTTCTCGATCATCTGTTCCCGTTGCCGCCGGTGGTGGACTCTTGTCCCCAGCCGGAGCCGGAAACGTCGGGGATCGATCGCAGGACACAGGATCGGCAGCGCAAGCACCGCACGACTACACCTCGCCCCACGCCTCACGGACACCGCTAAAAACGGTTGATGTAGAGGCAGGAGACGGCTGATCTAAATTTTTATTATTTTAACGTAACAAGAGTATCGTTTTCTAAATACCACGCGCCAGCGCCTCGCGCTCCCGCGCCAAGACCATCCTCACATCGTGTTAACGCGATGGTGGACGCGCAACAGGACGGGGTGCAGGTATCTGTGGTGATGCTGATGACGGCGCTTTCCCCTCCTGCCCCACTGGCGGCATGGTGCGCACGACGATCGCCGCCTCGCACAGCTCCATCGATTGGTCCCCGCAGGCGTTGAACAGCTTCACCATTCTCTCCCAGGCCGGAGGATTACTCCTGTTCAGGAACGCCTGCCCCGCAGCCCATCGATCCCCACCGGTAATCGGCAGCGCCGCCATCCGGTCGCCCACGCCCCACGGCAACACCGCCGCCAGCACGACCCAAAGGCATGCCCCACCCACGGCGCCGCCGATCGCCGCCGTCCAGAGCCATTTCCGCTGCTCAACCTGGTCCCGCGCCTTGCCGACCATGCCCTCCATCTTCGCCGTCGCGATCCGCATCGCCTCCAGCGGCTCGACCATGGCCCGAACCATCATGCTCGACGCCGTCTGCGTCGCGGCACCCATCTCGCTCCGCAGCTGCGCCCCGCTCATCTGCAACGCTGGCTGCTGCTCGACCGTCGTCAGCCGCGCGGCAATCACCCCCAGCGTCTTCTCCATCTTGCCCAGCGTCAGCGTGTAGTCCGGCGTCAGCGCGGCCGACGCGTCACGCGTCTGCTCCCCCTGGCGATGCACCAGCTCGAGTTGCTGCCGCATCGCCACCACCTCGGCCCGCAACGCCTCGAACGCCTGCTCGGCACCGCCGTCGTCGCTCTCTGACCCACCCTGCAGCAAATCGGCAGCATTCACTTACCTACATCCCCATGCTCGGGCCACGGCTCATCGTAGCCTGCGGCTGTGGTGCCTCATTAGCGTGGGCCCGCCGTTCCCATTGCCGCACCTCCACCTCGCCCGCCCGCGCTACCCGATCCAGCCATGATCCGGCGCTCACGCCGAACTCGCGCCCGCGGTCGCGCAACAGGCCATCGAGTGGAGCATCCTGCTTGAGGCCCTTGGCGAACGCCTCCAGCCGCCCGCCAGCGTGGCGCTGCTCAACCTGCTGACCTGCCTTGCGAGCGGCATCGTAGACCCGCTCCAGCTCGCCCCATTGCTTGACCGCCGCCCGCCCGCGCTGCTCCAGCGCCAGCCGCCCCTGCAGCTCGGCCCCAACTGCCGCCCCCAGCGTCTCCACGCCCTCCCGGGTGCCGACCGCCTGTGCCAGCGTAGGAGCCCGCTTCAGCACCACCCTGACGTCCCCGGCCAGCCCGGCCTTCAACCCCTCCAGATCGGACTGGGAGCGCGTCAGCGCCTCGGCCTGATGCGCCAACACCGGTAATCCAGCCCCAGCCATCCGCGCCGCATCCGCTAGCGCCGCGGCATACGCCGCCACCCCCCGCAGCAGTCGCTCTCGCATCGCGATCTCCGCCATCCTCTGATCGCTCATCTCGACCGCCTGAGGAGGAACACCCGGCACAACCGCCTTCCTTTCCTCCTGCCCCGTTGCCGCATCCACCGCCGGGCCGGCCGGTGTCTGCCCAATCCCCAGCTTGAGCCCAGCGAACTTGCTCCGCTTCGGGGCGGGCGCTTCCCGTGTCGGCTCCGACTCTGGCGTCGCGACCGGCGCCTCCCGCTCCGCCCGCACCACGATCGCGCTCTCCGGCCGCAGTGGGTCGAGCCCACGCCGCTCGGCATACCGACGCACCGCCGCCTCAAGATCGGCCGCCTCGCCCTGACCCGCACCTTGGCCGGCGTCCTGACCCATGCCGTAATCCAGCGTGGTGTCCTTCGCCCGCTCGCGCCCCAGCGCCCGCGCCAGCTTGCCGGCATCAGCAAAGTCGTCTGCACCGTAGTGCAGCGCCACGCTCTCCCGATGCCGGGTCAGCCCGACATAGGCGGCGTGCCGATCCATCATCGGCGTCGCCAGCACGTGCGCCCGGTCCACCGTCACCCCCTGCGCCTTGTGCACCGTCGACGCATAGCCGTGGTCCACATGCCCGTATTCCCGCACGTCGAACGTCACCAGCTCGCCTGCCTTCCCGTCTGCCCCGCCCCGGTCCAGCCGCACCGTCAGCCGCTCACCCTTAGCTGCCACCTCCAGCACCGTCCCCAGCATGCCGTTCTTCACCGCCACCCCGTCCCGGCCCCCCGACCGCCCCGCCGCCGCACCCAGCCCGCGCTCGTTGCGCAAGAACATGATCCGGTCGCCGCCGGCAAAGTCCCGTGCGCCGCGCTCGGTTTGCACCATCTGGTCCTCGCCCTGCAGCGCGCCCGCCGCCCGCATCTGCGCCCGTGCCAGCGCATTCAGATCCCGCACGTCGTCACGCGTGTAAGCGAGGATGATCCGACTCTCCGCCGGGTCCGCCTGCCGGGCCGCATCCCACCCCGCCACCAGCGCCACCTTGGCCGCTTCTCGTGTGTCCGCTGCCTGCACCATCC
>JBPBQE010000055.1:0-7063 GCA_050954595.1 Janthinobacterium lividum
GGTGGTTCAGCCGGATCATGCCCATTAGCCCGGCCTTGTCCTTGACCTCGACCTTGATGTTGGCGGAGCGCTTGAGCAGCGGCACCAGATCGGTCGAGGGTTGCTCCCACCAATCCACCTCGCCCCGCTGCAGCGCGGCCCCGGCGGTGGCGGCGTCCGGGATGGTGTGCCACTCGACCCGGTCGACCCGGGCGACCTTGCCGCCGGCCAGGAAGCTGACGGGCTCATCGCGGGGCTTGTATCCGGCGAAGCGCTCGTAGACGGCGTGGGACCCAACTAGGCGTTCGTTCGCCACCCAGCGGAACGGGCCGCTGCCGACGATGTCGGTCACTTGAAACGATGTCGGGTTCTTGGCGGACCGCTCCGGCATCACCGGGCAATACGACGACGGCTTGGCCAATGCTGTCGCCAGTAGCGGGAAGGGCTGCTTAAGCTTGACCAGGAAGACGCGGTCGGAGACGACCACCATCTCGTTGGTGATGGCGCGGATGTTTTGGCCTAGCACGTCGGCCTTGGTCCAACGGTCGATACTTGCAATGGCGTCTCGGGCTAGGATCGGGGAACCATCGTGGAATGTAGTGCTGTCGCGCAGTGTGATGCGCCAGGTCTTGCCGTCGTCCTCGATGACATGCCCCTCGACCAATTGCGGGCGGGTCACGTAGCCGCTGTCGAGACCGTAGAGCTGGTCGTAAACCATCATGCCGTGATTTCGGGTCACGAGAGCGGTGTTGAAGACGGGGTCGAGCAGCGTTAGGTCCGATTGAGGAACGAAGCGGAGGACGGATGTCGCCCCGGTGGTTCCCTGGGCGCGAACTACGCTGGGCCCGGCCAGCACCGAGGCCGACACGCCGGCCGTTATGGTGAGTAGGTCACGACGCTTCACTGCGCATCTCCTCACTACGTGGATAGACTAGGATGTGAATGCCCTTAAACGGCGCGTTCGACCATGGTGTTGGTCTGAGAAGAAACGACACGCCCTTGGCGCGACTGCCACGTTGCACCCTGTTCCCGGGCAGGCTCTATGGCCTCGCACTGTCACGCCACCCCTTCCCCGACAATCCAAGCAGGTCCAGCTTGGAGCACCCTCAAAATACCTAAAATTTGAAGGACTTTTGATATATCATATTGCAGGCAAAAGGCTAAGCACAGTAGCTCGCGAACGCAATACACCCTTCGAAGTCAGCGAAATGGAACCACTCACGATATAAGGTTCAGCAAGAAACGGGAGATCGTGCATGGCTGTAAGACATCCGGGCCGCTTTAGTAGGCGCCACCTCCTCGGAGCGACAGTTGCGGGTGCAGCATTGAGCGGTGCACGGGCGCAATCAAGGATCTTGGATGCACCATGCGGTCCTCTGCGCGGTATCACCGTTCATTCTGGATTGCAGGCGTTTCTTGGCATTCCATATGCCGAACCCCCGGTAGGGCCGCTCCGTTATGCGTCACCTCGGCCCGCCCGTCGGTGGACGGCGGTGCATGATGCCACCAGGCCGGGAGCTGCTTCCATCCAGACACTCGCCGGTGCCGCTGCCTGGCTATACGAAGGAGCGGAACCGCAGGACGAGAATTGCCTGTTCCTGAACGTGTGGACACCCACAACGGACGGACAGCGGCCCGTCATGGTCTGGCTGCATGGCGGGGCCTGGCGCACAGGCCGGGGCAATGCCGCGGGTACGGACGGCGCTGCGCTTGCCGCGCGGGGTGACGTCGTCGTCGTCACGGTCAATTATCGCCTGGGTGCTCTTGGCTGGCTGGCCCACCCCGCCCTGCGCGACCCCGAAACCGGTACCTTCGCCAACTGGGGGTTGCAGGACCAGCTTCTCGCGCTGCAATGGGTGCAGGACAACATTGCAGCCTTTGGAGGAGACCCCACCCGGGTGACGCTGTACGGGCAGAGCGCTGGCGGCTCCTCCACGGCCTCCATTGCTCAAGACCCACGTCACCGGCGGCTGCTGCAGAGAGCAATCATCGAGAGCGGATCTTTACATGGCGCTCCAGGTTTTCCGGAGGTGCCGACGGCAGCGGCCTATGCCGACGCATTGGCGGCGCGACTATCCGTCACCGTCCCGGGCCTGCGCGCAGTGCCTGCCCTGACGCTTCACAGAACCGAACTCGAACTGGCGCGCGACCCTGCCATGGTCCGCAGTCTCGGCCGACCACCCGTGCTACCGGTGCTGGACGGCGCGGTGCTCCGGGTCTGGCCCCGCGACGGGGTGCTGGCGCCCGTGCCGCTCCTGATCGGCTCCACCCGGAATGAAGCCGTGTTTTGGTACGACCTCGTCGCTCCCGACGACCGACGAATACCCGGCCTGTTTCCGCCCCCTGACCGGACCGCGCTCGTGACAGCGATCCGTGACCTCGCGGCATTGTATCGCCCAGAAGCGGAGGCGATTTCGCCCGAAACCGTGGCCGATGCTTATGCCGCGGCAGCGCGGGGTCGAGGTGAACCGGATGCGGTATTGCCCGTGTGGCTGGCCGTCTACACGGATGTTGTGTTCCGGCTGCGGGCGCGGGCATGTGCCCGGCGACACGCCGAAGCAGGGCAGCCCGTGTTCCTGTATGAGTTCGCCCACTCCCTCGCACCACCGGCCCATGGCGTGCCGCACACTGCCGAGATCCCATTTGTATTCGGCACCTATACCGACCCGTTCTTCGCTGCCAAGCTGGGCGCCGGATCGTCCGAGGCGGCGCTTTCCGACGCCATGCTGAACGCCTGGGCACGCTTCGCCCATGACGGCACGCCCGGCCCGGGCTGGGCAGACGCCACGGCCGAGATGCTGCCCACCAATGTACTTGGCGGCCCGGCAGGCGTTCTGGCCGTAGAGCCACACTCGCGTGTGGACGAACTAACCGTCTGGGGTATGTCGTAGAAACGGCTCGACGATACTGATAATTATAGCGTAACGGCTGTATTGCTCCAGTAGGAACTGATAGGGGCCGCCACCGACCATCTCAGTGATCTGGATCGTCAGCGGCCTTCCCGCCAAGTGCTGAGCCCTCTTGCAACCAGAAAAAATCGTGGCCTTCCGATAACGCCGATCGGGAACGGACGATAATCACATGCAACGTGCAGCTTGCATCCAAACCGGACCCGCTACATCGGCGAATAGTGTTTCGTCGCAGTGCCGCTGAGCCAAGCGCTGACGACATGAGAACTGATCAACTCGGCGCTGTCCATGTATCGTGTTGCGATCCGTACTCTTGAACGGAGGAGAAGCGGCTTCTCGTCGCATCTGCAAAGGCCCTGGTTGCTCCTGATGAAGGCCTATGTTCAGGAAGGAGTAGCAGGAGCCGACTGGCCACAACCGGGAGAAGCGGGCGCATAACCACGCCCAAGTGCAAGTTTGCCTCCGCGCTTAACCTGTCCATCACTGCGATCCCAGTACCCTGCATCACCAGTCGGCATGCAGTGCTGGCGAGGGGTGTATCCACGACCGTGCGCGGAATGGCATTCGTCTCCCTGAGTAAAGTGTCAACACTGACACGCAACGGATTGACAGCGGCCAGAGCAATGAACGGCTCCCCAGCCAGCGCACTGGCGGCAACGCAGCTTTCCGCCGCGAGACGGTGATCGGGCGGCATGACGCAGACGGCTTCGGAGGTGCACAACACTTCGCTGCGCACACCGGGTGTCGCGACCTCGAATTGCGAGATGCCTAGGTCTGCCCGCCCGCTCGCTACTGCCTGGGCCGTTCCGGGCGAGTCCAGGGACTGCAGCGAGGCGGACAGCCCAGGGTATCTCCGCAGAAACGGGGCCAATATCTCCGGTAAGTAATGACTGGCGATCACATGGGTTGCCGCGACGACCAGCTGTCCTTGACGCAAATCCCGCAAATCTGTCGCTACTCGCGTCAGGTAGTCCAAGCCCAGGAAAGCCCGGCAAACTTCGCGATAAAGGGCGTCCGCTTCCGGTGTCGGCACCAGGCGTCGCCGGTCACGCTTGAAGGCGGCGAACCCCAACTCCCGCTCGAACTGGGCGAGGATTTTGCTCACCGCAGGCTGAGAGACATGCAGCCGTTCAGCCGCGGCCGTGACAGTGCCCATCTCCATGACGGCACGGAAGATTTCACACTGTCTCAGGTTCATCTGACACCTATCCTCAGAGTTCATAACCTAGTGGAATGAACATCGCCGTATAAGTGCTTTGACCCGCCTAAACTCTCGTCGGTAGGCTTCTTGCATGGCAACCCGACATATGAAGCTTGGCCTCAACATCGTCGCGAATGGTGCCCATGCTGCGGGCTGGCGAATGCCGGACGCCAGGGAGGATGCCGCCACTGATATCGGGTTGTGGCAGGACATTGCCCGCGCTGCAGAGCGGGCACGCATCCATTTCATGTTCTGGGCCGACGGCATCGCCGTGCGTCACTCCGCCCGGGACGACGAGGAATTATCGTTCAATCCCCGCATCGATGTGTTCGAACCCTTGACGGTGATCGGCGCACTGGCCGCGGTGACGGAGCACCTGGGGTTCGTCGCCAGCGCTTCCACCACGTTCAACGAACCCTATCACGTGGCGCGCAAGTTCGCTTCGCTCGACTACGTGACGCGGGGTCGGGTCGCCTGGAACGTGGTCACCTCCTGGAGCGAGCAGGAAGCTTTTAATTTCGGCCGCGACGCCCTGCTGGAGCACGCGAAGCGATACGGCCGAGCCGAAGAATTTGTCGACGTGGTGTTCGGCCTCTGGGACAGCTGGGAAGATAACGCCTTCATCCGCGACAAGGAGAGCGGCCACTACTTCGACCCGGCAAAGTTGCACACCCTCAACCACAAGGGCGAGCATCTACAGGTCAAGGGGCCCCTGAACGTAGCCCGGCCGCTCCAAGGCTATCCGGTGATCGCGCAGGCTGGCTCATCCGGGCCGGGTCAGGATCTGGGCGCACGCATCGCCGACATCATCTACACGCAGCAAAAAACCAAGAACGATGCAATTGCCTTTTACCGCAGCGTGAAGGATCACGGCGTCACCGCAGGACGCGATCCCTCCACCATGCTGGTCATGCCGGGCATCGTGCCCATCCTCGGCCGCACGCGAATGGAGGCCGAAGACCGCTGGGCGCAACTGCAGGACCTCGTGCATCCCAGTGTTGGCCTCCCTATGCTGGCCAGCGTGTTCGGCGACCTGTCGGGACATCCACTCGACGGGCCGGTGCCGGACCCGCTCCCGCAGTCCAACTCGGTGAAGAGCGCCTACGACAAGTTGGTCAGGGAAGCCCGGATGCCGGGCATGACCATCCGTAAGCTCTACCAAGGCCAAGCCGGTGCGTCCGGCCATTGCGTCTTCATCGGCACTCCGGCCGAAGCGGCCGACGAGATGCAGGACTGGTTCGAGAGCGGCGGATGCGACGGCTGGAACCTCATCCCACCCTATTTGCCCGGACCGGTTCACGAGGCGCTAGAAACGTTGGTACCGGAATTGCAGCGCCGCGGCCTGCACCACACCGAGTACGAAGGCCACACCTTGCGCGACAGCCTCGGCCTGACGCGGCCAGCGTTCCGCAGTCGTGGCCGGATCAAGCCTGCCACCCGCCCCACCCCTTCCCCGGAGACGCAACCCGCATGAACTCGGTTCTTCGCTCCTGCAGCGCCGCGGTGGTGCTCCTGCTTGCAACATCCGCCGTACCGAGCCGGGCGGACGAGCCAGGGGCCGACCCGGCTCTCACGCAGCAGCCGGACCCAGCATTGAAGAAGCTGCTCCCAGCAGGACGGGACGGACAAGCCCTCACCCTTGCCGTCTCCCTCGGCTCTCCCCCCGATGACTTCAGGGACGAGAAAGGTCAGATCGTGGGCTGGGAAATCGACCTCGCCCGGGCCACGGTGCAGCTGCTTGGCATGAAGCTGGAGGTCCGCCCGACGACGTTCGACTCGCTGATACCTGGCTTGCAAGCGAAGCGCTTCGATGCCGCGACCGGCCAGATGGGCGTGTCCGTGGCACGGGGAAAGATCGTGGACCAGATCGGCTGGCTCACGGGCAACGAGTTGTTCGCCGCCAAAAGCACGAGCCCGGTCAAGGTGAACGGGCTGGACGATCTGTGCGGCGTCACGGTCGCAACCACACGCGGCTCCCGCGAGATGGTGTTCGTCGAGGAGCATCAGCCCAAATGCGCCGCCGCGGGCAAGAAGCCGATCGAGGCGCTTGCCTTTAACGACGGCAACGCCGCCGCCGACGCGATGATGAGCGGCCGTGCCGAGTTGTTCTGGTTGGGATCGACGGCGGTGAGCTACTTCGTCGCGCAAACCAAGGGCCGCACCCAAATCGTCGGCCACTACACCGATACCAGCTATATCGGCATCGCGCTGCCGAAAGGCTCCGACATGGCCCAGCCGCTTCAGGCAGCGCTCGAATCGCTGCACGCCAATGGCGGCTACAACAAGATCATCAAGAAATGGGGACTGGAGGACGGCGCCGTGAAATCCTTCCCGCTGAACCCGACCAACGTGGAGAAGTGAGCGCGGCTCGGCCCGCGGGAGGCTCCGAAACGGAACTTCCCGTAGTACCCCTCCGACACCCATGGACGGCGGGTTTTGCCGTTCTGTCCGTGCTCGTGGCCGGAGGCGTGCTTTACAGCGTATCCACCAATCCAGCGTTCGGCTGGCCCGTGGTGGCACGGTATATGTTCGACCCGCAGATCCTTGCCGGGCTCGGCCGCACGCTGGAACTGACGCTGATCGCGATGGGGATCGGGCTCAGTCTCGGGACGGTGCTGGCCATCATGCGCCTGTCGGCTAATCGGCTGCTATCCGTGCTGAGCTGGCTTTACATCTGGTTCTTCCGAAGCGTGCCGGTCTTGGTGCAGTTGATCTTCTGGTACAATTTCGGGGCTCTGTATCCACGCATACGGCTCGCGCTACCGTTCGGTGCCGTGCTGTTTGATGCCAGCACCAACGTGGTCATCACACCGCTCACGGCCGCACTAGCCGGACTCGGCCTGGCACAGGCGGCTTATACGGCGGAGGTGATCCGGGCTGGCATCGTCTCCGTGCCGTCCGGGCAAACCCGCGCAGCCAAGGCGCTCGGCATGGGGCCAGCCACCATCTTCATCCGGATCGTGTTCCCCCAGGC
>JBPBQE010000186.1:0-6978 GCA_050954595.1 Janthinobacterium lividum
CGCATCAACGCCTCCCGAGGATGCCGCGCGGGCGGACATACATGACGACGACGAGCAGCAGCAGCGCCGGGATGAACCGGTAGGAGGTCGAGCCGAAACTGGTGCCGAAGATCTGGTCGAAATAGGCGGTGATCGTCTCGATGTAGCCGACCACGTAGGCGGCGATCAGGGAACCGGACACGCTGCCGAGCCCGCCGAGCACCACGATGGAGAACGCGCTGCCGGTCAATGGCCCCGCGCTATAGGAGCTGACGCCCAGGAACATGCCGAGCAACACGCCGGCGATCCCGGCCAGCACGCCGTAGATGACCCAGACGATGAGGTAGATGCCCGACAGCTCGATCCCGAGCAGCGTCACGCCGCGGGCGTTCATCGAGGCGGCCATGACCGCCTTGCCAGTGCGGGTGCGGTTGACCAGCAGCCACAAGATGCCGATCGCGACCCAGCAGATCGCCGCAGTGAACAGCTCGTTGGTCGGCGTCCGCACCCCGGCCACCTGCACCACGCCGGAGACGATCGGCAGCACGGTCTTGGCGCTGTCGGTGAAGAAATACGCGATCAGCTCCTGGATCATGATGCCCCAGAGCAGGGTCGCGGTCAGGATGAAGATCTCCCGCTCCTCGTTGCGGATGAGGCGCGAGCGCTGGATCGGGCGCACCACGACGCCGTAGGTCAGCAACGCCAGCGCGACGCCGACGCCGACGCCGAACAGCGCGCCGAGATAGGGTCCGCTGCCGAGTTGCGCGTTGGCGAACCAGGCCGCCACTGCGGCGGCCACCATCAAGGAGCCATGCGAAAGGTTGAGCACGCCGGAGACGCCGAAGATGAGCGTGAAGCCGGTGGCCCCAAGGGCGTAGAGGGCACTGATCGCGAAACCGTCGATCAGGACTTGCAGTAGAACCATGAGGCCTCGCGCGGGTCAGACCCCCCTGCCGAACAAGGCAGGGGCGCAAGGACGTCGATTATTGAGCGGAGTTGATCTTCACGAAGCTCGGGAACTGGACCTTGCCCTTGGACAGGTCGTTCGGCCACAGATTGACCTGCTTGCCATCCTGCCATTGCAGGAACAGACCCTCGATCCCGCCAGGGCCAGTGACCAGCGTGTGCGGATTAGCGGTGTCCTTGCCGGTGAACTTGGTCTGGCCGATGACGCCCTGGTAGTCGGTTTTCTCGAGCGCTTCGACCAGCTTGTCCTGATCATCCGACCCGGCGCGCTTGATCGCTTCGGTCAGGTAGAACACCTGATCGTAAGCGGTGTAGCCGGCGTAGGAGGGCGGGGCGCCGAAGCGCTTAGTGTAGGCGTCGACAAACGGGATGGTCCGGGGCGTGATGGCAACGCCGGGTCCGGAGATGGACTGGAACAGGACGCCGGAAGCCGCGCCGTTGGTGTCGTTCCAGAACGTCGCGTTGGTCGCCTGCGACGAGATGCCGAACATCGGCATCGGCACTTGCTGGTTCTTCCACTGCACCGTCGGCTGCACGCCCACGTGGCTGATGCCGGTGACGATGATGTCCGGCTTGCTGCTCTCGATCTTGTTGTAGATCGGGGTGAAGTCGGTGGTGTCAGGCGAGAAGCGGACGTGGTCGAGCACCTTGATGCCGATCTTGGGCAGGCAGGCCTCGTATCCGGCATCGAGCGGCGTGGTCCAGGCGGCGTCCTCGCTCATGATGACGGCGGTCTTGGCGTGGAGCCCGTCCACCATCATGGTCTTGCCGGCATCGCAGACCAGGCCGGAGAGCGACGTCGAGGTCAGGTAGCCCTGGAACGTGTATTTCAGATGGTCGTAGTCTTTCTTGATGTTCGCCGTGATGACGTCGGACGCCGCACCCGGCGTGATCATCACGGTCTTGAGCCGGCCGGCCCAAGGCTCGAGCGCCAGCACCACTTCGCTGATGTAGCTGGCGATGACGACGTTGACGTGATCCTCGCTGACGGCGCGCTGGAACGCGCGAACGGCGTCGGCGGCGGAGGAATGATCGTCATAGACGATGATCTCGACCTTGCGGCCGTCGACCCCGCCCTTTTCGTTGATCTCGTCGGCGGCCAATTGCGCGGCCTTGGAGATCGACGCACCCGAAATGGCCTGTGCCTCGGCGATGACGCCGATCTTGATCGGCTTGGGTTGCGCCAGCGCAGTGCCCGCCAATAGTGAAAGGGCGAACGCACCCCCGAGTGCGACCGATTTACGCACTATACCGCTGCCGTTGTTCATGAACCAAGCCTCCCGTAGCGTCGTTTCACGACTGCTTCAAAAACGACACTACAGCAAGGAGGTGGTCCGTCCAGATAGGCTTAGGCGAAAAGGTCCCGCGGGCTCTCCGCCCGCAACACGTCACCGAGCGCGGCGCCTGCCGACGCGGCATCGGCACAGTCGCATTCGACGGAGCGGCGAAGCAGGAAGCTGCCATCGGCTTTGGCGACCAAGCCGGTGATGCGGAGGCGGTTTTCCGAAATCCGCACCGCATGCGCCCCGATCGGCGTGTGGCAAGAGCCGTCGAGCGCGCCAAGCAACGCGCGCTCCGCCTGCGCCTGAAGGTGCGCCTCTGGGCAGCTCAGCGCGGCGAGCAGGCGGCGCAACTCGGTGTCGCCCTCGCGGCAGGTGATGCCGACGATGCCCTGGCAGGCCGCGGGCAGCATCGTCTCGCACTCGATGGCGACATCCGCCTCGTGCTCGAGCCCGAGCCGCCGCAACCCGGCCATCGCCAGTAGCGACGCCGCATAATCGCCACGCCGCACCTTGTCCAAGCGGCCATGCACGTTGCCGCGGATCACCTCGACCTTGAGATCGGGGCGAGCGTGCAGCAACTGCGCCTGGCGACGGACCGAGCTGGACCCGATGGTCGAACCGATCGGCAGCTCCGGATACGGCAGCCCGGCGGCATCGGAGGTGTCGCAGGCCGGGCCGAGGATCAGCACGTCGCGATTGTCCTCGCGTGGCAGCACGCAGGCCAGCACGATGCCGGACGGCAATTCGGTCTCCAGGTCCTTGAGGCTATGGACGGCCATGTCGACCCGGAAGTCGATCATCGCCTCGTGCAGCTCCTTGGAGAACAACCCCTTGCCGCCGACATCGGCGAGGCGAACGCCGGAGGCCTGGCTGCGATCGCCGGTGGTACGAATAGCGAATTCCTGGAACACTTCGAGCCCGTGCAGCACGGGGCAGAATTTGGTCAGCCGGGCGAGGAAAGCGCGGGTCTGAACGAGCGCCAGCGGCGAGGCCCGGGTGCCGATCTTGAGCGGGAGCGACGGGCAGTGACGTCCGATCTCGGTCCGGGCATGGATGATCTCGGTGGGCAGGGAGACCGACGGGGTGCTTGGGGTTCGGATGGTTTCACCCATGATGTTCTCCAGCTCAGGCACTGAACGGCCCGTTCAAACGTACGATCGCCAGATTGAGGATTCCGGCAAACAACACCCAGACGAGATAAGGCACCAGCGCCCACCCGCCCTTGCGCGAGATCGGGAAGACGATCAGCACCAACGCCAGCACTGACAACCAAAATGGCACGGCTTCGGCCATTGCCCAGTCCGGCCGCTTCAACCCGAAGAATAATTCGCTCCACAGCACGTTCAGCAACGCGTTGAGCGCGAACAGCGCCATAAGGCGGATACGGCGCTCGCGGTCGGCGACCCGGTTCCAGGCCATCACGCCGGCCAACGCCGTCAGCCCGTAGATCGCCGTCCACACCGGCGCGAACAGCCAGTCGGGCGGCTGCCATGACGGCTTGTGCAGACCGAGATACCACGGGCCGACATCGGTCGCGGCACCGCCGAGGATGGCGATGAACAGCGCGGCCCCAGCCGCGATCAGAACGGGACGGGAAATCCTCAAGCCAGGTCTCTCACGCCAGATCTCTCACGCTCTGGCCAGACCCACGAGCTGCGCTATGTCCTTGAAGAACACCCGCACATGCGCCATCGGGTCGCGCTTGGCGATCTTCTTGTTCATGTAGCTTTCCCAGGTCAGGCGCTGCACGTCCGGATCGCGGCACATCTTGACGAATTTCTCGCGGCGCTTGTCGTTGGCGTACCAGAACCACTGCATCAGCCCGAGCACCGTGAAAACCGTGCCGTGCGCCTTCATGAACCGCTTGCGCGCCGTGCGCAGCGACTTGGCCTCGCCGGTCTTGCACAGCAGCTCGACCGCATCGGCCGCCAGGCGTCCGCCGAGCATGGCGTAGTAGATCCCCTCGCCCGAGGCCGGCGCGACCACGCCGGCGGCGTCGCCCGCCAGCACGATATCCTTGCCGTTGTCCCAGCGCTTCATCGGGCGCAGCGGGATTGGCGCACCCTCGCGGCGGATGGTCTCCAGCCCGGCCAGCCCCACCTGCTCGCGCAGCCTGGTCACCGCCGGGCGCAGGCCGAAGCCCTTCTGCGCCGAGCCGGTGCCGATGCTCATCGTGTCGCCGTGCGGGAACACCCAGGCGTAGAAGTCCGGCGAGAGCGGGCCCTGGTAGTAGATGTCGCAGCGGCTCGGGTCGTAGTCGGCCGAGGGCGCCGGGGCGCGGACGATCTCGTGATAGGCGAACACGTATTTGACGTGGTCGGCGCCCTTCACGCATTGCTTGGCGACGTTGGACTTGGCGCCGTCGGCGCCGATGATGGCGCGGGTACGGACGCTGGCGGACTCGGTCGCGCCTTTGGGCATGAAGTGGATACGGGCGACGCCGTCGGGGTCGCGGGTCACCTGCTCGAAGCTGGCGTCGCGTCGCTCGGCGCCCTTGTCGGCGGCGCGCTCACGCAGCCATTCGTCGAACGTGTCGCGGTCCACCATGCCGACGTAACCACCCTCGATCGGCATGTCGGCCTCGGCGGCGCTCGGCGCGACGATGCGGGCGCCCTTGGCGCGGGCGACGATCAGGTGCTCGGGGATGTCGAAGTCGCGGATCAGGATCGGCGGCACGGCGCCGCCGCATGGCTTGATGCGGCCGGCGCGGTCCAGCAACAGCACGCTGCGGCCGTTGCCGGCGAGATCGGCGGCCGCCGTCGCGCCAGCAGGGCCGCCGCCGACGATGACGGCGTCATAGGTCTGCTCGGTCATCCCGTGGCTCCGACTTCGAATGTGACAAGGCGTTCGGTGGTAACCGCGGCGTCGCCGAACAGCCCGGCGGCCAAGCGTGCGGCAAACAGGAAGATGGCGGCTTCGGCGACGAACACGCTGCCGTAGGCCAGCGCCGGCGTGTCGATCAGACGATGCGCGATGTCGGACGCCCCGGTCCCAAGCAGGCCGCCGGCGCCGAAGGCGAGCGCCTGGGCTGCGCCCCAAAGGCCGATGCGGGTGCCGTCACGCGACCCGCGGCCTTCGGCAGCGAGGCCGAGCATGGCGCCAATGGCCGAGACGGCGAACGCGCCATTGGCGACACCCAGGGCGAACACCACCGGGCGCAAAGGTAGCTCAGGAACGATGGCAGCGAGCGAAAGCAACAAGATACCGGCAGCCGATGCGATGCAGCCCCCCATCGTCCAGCCCCGCATGACCCGGCCGCGATAGGCCCCGGCCCACACCGTCACCACGGCGACCAGGGCCATGCCGGCGAGGACGCCGCCGTGTTGCAGCCCGGTCAGGCCGGCCGTCTGGCCCGGCGTCAGCCCGAATACGGCGCCCGCGAACGGCTCGAGCAGGAGCTCCTGCGCCGAATAGGCCAGCATGGAGACAAAGACGAACTGGGCGAAACGGCGCGACTGACGCTCGGCCCAGATCTCCTTGAGGGCCGGCAGGAAGGGAGCGTGCGCCGCGGGAGCAGGTGCGGCGGACGGGCCCTCGACGCGCCAGACGGCGAGCAGGGTCAAAACCATGGCGATGACACCGACGCCGGCGGTGATCTCCAGCAGGCGGGCAGGCGAGAACGGATCGAGCAGCTTGGACGCCACCCCGGCCGTGACCGCGATGCCCGCAATCATCATGAGCCACAGGATCGTCGCCGAGGCGGCCCGGCGGTTGGGATCGACCCGATGGGCGACCAGCGTCAGCAGCGAGGTGCCGGCAGCACCGACGCCAAGACCGAGGGCGACGAACCCCAGCGTAGCCAGTGCCACTCCGGCCACGAGGCTCGACGGCATCAAGCAAGCGCCGAGCGCCGCCACGAACGCGCCCGTGCCCATCGCGGCGATACCACCGACGATCCACGGCGTGCGACGGCCGCCCATGTCGGAGCCCCAGCCCATACGCGGACGCAGCACCTGAACGATGTAGTGTAATGCCACCAGCGCGCCGGGCAGGATCGCCGGCAGCGCGAACTCGACCACCATCACGCGGTTCAACGTGGAGGTGACCAGCACCACGACGCTGCCAAGCGCCATCTGCACCAGGCCCAGACGGACGATACCAGCCCAGCCGAGCATCAGACCAGTCCGCGCAACGCGAAGGCGGCGACCAGCATGCCGACGACATAGAGCGTCGTGCCGGTCGAGTTGTACCAGATCGCCTGCGCCCGCGGCGCCCGCAGGAAACGGGGCATCAGCGCCAGTTGCGCGGCAAGCACCGCCACGACGCTGGCGGCAAAGAACGGAGCCCCCCACAGGAGGAGCAATGCAACCACCACCACCTGCGGCAGCGCCATCACCCAGCACGCCAGCCCGGCGGCACGGTCGACGCCGAGGATGACCGGCAGCGACCGGATGCCAGTGAGCTTGTCGCCCTCGACGCTCTTGAAGTCGTTCAGCGTCATGATGCCATGAGCACCGGCGCTATAGAGCAGCGCGGTCGCGATGATGCGGGCATTCGGCAGCGTGCCGACCATGACGGCGGCGCCGGTGAACCAGGGCAGGCCCTCGTAGCAAACGCCGCAGGCGAGGTTGCCCCACCAGCCATTGCGCTTCAGCCGCAGCGGCGGCGCGCTATAGGCCCAAGCCAGGGCCAGGCCGAACAGCGCAGCCCCGAACACCCAGGTGCCAAGCACCGACGCAACGGCGATCGACAGCGCCGTCCAGGCAAAGGCGATGAGCAGCCCGGTGCGGCCCGGCAGGCGGCCGGAGGG
>JBPBQE010000327.1:0-6960 GCA_050954595.1 Janthinobacterium lividum
CCGACGTCCGGCCAGTGCGCCAGGCTGAGCGCGAAGGCGATCACGGCGCCGTCGACGAAGACGGGGCGGACGACCTTGACGTCGTTGAGGTGGTTCCCGCCTAGCGCGCCCATGTTGTAGATCAGCGCGTCACCCTCGGTGAACCGCTCGAGCGGGTGGACCTTCAGCAGCTCGCGGATCGTGTAGGCCATGGCGCCGAGATGGACCGGGATATCGCGGCCCTGCGCGACCAGGTCGCCGCGCGCATCGGTTATGGTGGAGGAGAGATCGCCGGCTTCGCGCAGCAGCGGCGAGCGGGCCGAGCGCATCAGGACGAGGCTCATCTCCTCGGCCGCCGCGGAGAGGCCGTGGCGGATGACTTCTACGGTGAAGGGGTCAAGCGAGGTCATGCTGCGCTCCGGGTCATGCGGAGGTGGCCGCCCTCGGCGGGGGCGGCTTGCCAGCCCGGCGGGACCACGATGGTGGACCAGGCATCGGCGATGATGGCCGGGCCGGCGACGACCCGGTCGAGGCCTTCGCGAGCGATGATCGCGGTCGATACGCCGATCGCCCCGGGGAAGCTGCAGATGCGGGTGCCGTCTGCCTGGCCGGCGCCGGCGCGCGGCTGGCTCGCCTGGGTCGTCGAGGGCACCCGGGCTTGGACGCGGACACCCTCGATGATGCTGGGCTCGGCGGTCGAGTAGCCGTAGAGCTGATGGTGCTGCGCCTGGAAGTCAGCGCGCAACGTGGCGAGGTCGATCGGCAGGCTGAACGGGATCGCGGTGGTGTCGCTCTGCGCCTCGTAGCGCTTGAGGGCGACGTAGCTGAGCTCGATATCCGCCTCGGCGAGGCCGGCGTCGAGCAGCGGCGCCATGGCGATGCGGCGGAGGTCGACCAGGCGCTGTTCCAGATCGGCCGGGTCGAGCCCGTCGAGCTTCAGGCGGACGGATTGCTGGTGCAGGAAGCTCTGGTCGGCGGTGAGGCAACCCAGCGCCGAGAACGCGCTCGAGGCGGCCGGCACGATGATCTCGTCGAGGCCGTAGATGTCCGCCAGCCCGGCCGCATGCATCGGCCCACCGCCGCCGAACGCCAGCAGCGCGCAGTCCCGTCCATCCACGCCGCGCTCCACCGTGACCCGGCGCAGCGCGCGCGCCATCGTCGCGTTGGCGACCTGGATGATGCCGAGCGCGGTCTGCACGGTGTCGAGGCCGAGCGCGGTGGCGGTGGGCGCGATGGCGTTGCGGGCGGCGTCGACGTCGATGCGGATCTCGCTGCCGAGCCGCGCCTCCGGGTCGAGATAGCCGAGGACGGCGTTGGCGTCCGTGATGGTCGGGAGCACGCCGCCATTGCCGTAGCAGGCCGGGCCGGGCTGTACGCCGGCGCTCTGCGGGCCAACGCCGAGGCCGCCGGCGCCCTGGTGCACGATCGAGCCGCCGCCGGCGCCGATCGACTGCACGGCCAACATCGGTGTGCGCAGCGGGCGGTCACCTTTCTGGCTGGTGTCGGTCATGGCGGCGTCGCCGTCGACGATCAGGCAAACGTCGGTGGTGGTGCCGCCCATGTCGAAAGTCAGTACGCGCGGGAGGTCGAGCAGGCGGGCGATCTGGACCGAGGCGGCGACGCCGGCGGCGGGGCCGGACATTGCCATGACGATCGGGCGCTGCTTGGCGGTCGCGGTGGAGACCATGCCGCCGGCGGAGTGGAACACTTGCAGGCCCGGCCCGAGCGGCAGGCGCTCCTCGAGTTCCCGAAGGTAGCCGGCGGCGATCGGCATGGCGGCGGCGTTGATGGTGGTCGACGAGGTCCGCTCGTATTCGCGGGCTTCCGGGTTGATCTCGTGGCTAAGCGAGACGTAAGGCACGATCCCGCGCAGGCGCTCGGCGACCAGGCGTTCATGGGCCGGGTTGGCATAGGCGTGAAGCAGGCTGACGGCGACGGATTGCACGCCGGAGGCCGCGACCCATTTGACCATACGGTCCAGCTCGGCGTCGCTCGGCGCGAGCATGACGGCGCCAGTCTGGTGCAAACGCTCGGCCAGGCCAAAGCAGCGCTCGTGCGGCACCAGCGGCAGCGCTTTCGGGGCGATGTCGAGGTTATAGAGATCGCGGCGGCGATAGCGGCCGATCTCGAGCACGTCCTCGAACCCGGCGGTCGCGATCAGCGCGATCGGCGGCAGGCGATCCTGCACGATCGCGTTGGTGACGCGGGTGGTGCCGTGCACGAAGCGCGCGACATTGGTCTTCCGCAGACCGACCGCTTCGATCGCGTCGAGCATGGCGTCGACCGGCGCGTCCGGGCGAGACGGGACCTTGGCCAGCCGCGTCTCGCCGGTGCCGGGCTCGACCGCGACGATGTCGGTAAAGGTGCCGCCAATATCGGTGCCGACGAGCCAGGTCATAGTGCGGGCTCTGGCACGCAGTTGGGCTCAAAATAGGGGATCGCGTCCAACAATTCGCGGGTATACTCCGCTTGAGGCGCAGCGAAAATCGCCGCGGCCGGCCCGGCCTCGACGAACTGGCCGCCGCGCAGGATGACAAAATCGTCGTACAGCATGCGGATCACGTTGAGGTCATGGCTGACGAATAGCAAGCTGATGCCGTCCTCGCGCCGCAGCTGGTCGAGTAGTTGCAGCACCACCGCCTGGATCGACACATCGAGGGCGGCGGTCGGTTCGTCGAGCACCAGCAAACGCGGCCCGGTCGCGTTGGCGCGGGCGATGCCGATGCGCGCCTTTGGACGCCGGAGAGCTGGTGCGGATAGCGCTGCAGCAGTTCGTCGGGCAGCCCGGCGCGGTTGGCGCTATCGCGCACGTGCCGCGCGGGGATCGAAGCGAGCAGCCGCCACCCACGCGCGTGAGGATGCCGGACAGCATCGGATCAGGACCGGGTCAGCACCCGGAAGTCGACCTGGCGATAGAACTCGTAGGTGTAGTTCTCCAGCGACTGGGCCATCACCGCGTCCTGGTTCGGCTGCCACAGCATGATCAGCGGGGTCTGGTCGACGAGCAGGTCGATCATCTTGACGCAATCGGCATCGTATTGGGCCTGATCGGTCTGATACCGCGCGTCGAGCGTGAGTTGCTCCATCTCCGCGCTCTTGAACGAGGAAAAGTTCCAGCGCTGGTCGCGGGTGAAGTAGAGATAGAAGAAGTAATAAGTGTAGGGCAACCATGCCGTGGCCGCGTCAGTGAAGAACGGCATCGTCTTGTCGGCTTCGAGCGTGTTGAACTCTGCATCCGGCTTCTTCTGGATGTCGACGGTGATGCCGAGTTTGCCGAGCGCCTCCTTGACTAAGGCGGCCATCGGCTCGGCAGTCGCGGCCTGGCCGGTGCTGAACGCGAAGGTAGTGGAGAAGCCATTCGGGTAGCCGGCTTCCGTCAGAAGCTTCTTTGCGACCGCCAGATCGGTCCGGTTCGGCATCGCCTGCGGAAAGCTCGCATCCGGCGTCTTGGTCCAGCTCGCGCCATACAGCTTCTTGCCGCGTCCGAAGATGCTCCCCTGGAACATGTCGTCATACGGCAACGCGGCGGCGATCGCCTTACGCACCCTAACATCATTGAACGGCTTCATCTGAGTGTTCATGGTGATGTGCGTGAACCCGTTGGTCTGCGGGATCGACTGCACCTTCGCCTTGGCTGATTTCTCGATGCTCGGCATGTCGGATGCTGCCAAGTCGATCGCCAGATCGGCGTCGCCGCGATCGATTAGACTCGCCCGGGTCGCGGCTTCCGGAACGGTCTGGATGATAATGCGCTTGAGCGCGGGCAACGTGCCGCTTTTCCACTGCTCGTTGCGGCGAAGGATAGTGCTCTCGCCGGGCTTGTGGCTGTCGATGGTGTAGGCGCCGCCGGCCGCGGCATTGGTCTTCATCCACTCCTGCGCCCAAGGATCCGCTTCGGTCGCGTGCTGCTTGGCAAGCTTGCTGTTGATCATGATGGCGTAGCAGACGCAAAGATTGGCCAGCGCCAACCGGTCCGGCTTATCGAGCGTCAGCGTCACCGTATGCGGATCGACGATCTTGAACTGGTCGGCCGACGTGATCGAGCCGGTCTGCAGCTGCGGCCCGGCCAGCGACTTGGACGTCACATGCCGATCGAGCGACCACTTGATGTCTTCGGCGGTGACCGGGCTGCCGTCGTGCCAAACCGCGTCGGGACGCAGCTTGATAGTGATGAGCTTCTTGTCGGGGCTGAGCTCGTAGCCCTGGGCCAGCTCGCCGGTGATGGTGTCGGCGTCGAACACCCAGAACTGGCCGAGCTTCTTGCGGCCGAAACTGAACAGCCGATCGTACACGTTCATCGACAGGCCGAACGACTCACGGGTCGAGCCCGGTTGCGTCAGGTCGAGCGTGTTGATGGTGGCGCCCGTGACGTAGCGGAGCGTTTCCGCCCGGGTCTGCGCCATGGCCCACACCGGCCAGTGTCCCAGGGCGGCGGCCAGGGCGGCTCTTTGCAATAAAGCGCGCCGTTCAATCGTCATGCACACCACTCCTTGCCTGAAACGGCGGCGTCTCGTCCCGAAATTGATTTTCGTGATGGTAGGATGCACGTCTACCCGACGCAATTGCCTGTTTTTCACGCCGCCGCGTAGCCATCGTCAATCAAGAGATCGGCGCCGGTCATTGAGCCGGGGCATCGCTGGCCAGGAACAGTGCGGTCGCGGCGATCTCGTCGCGCTCGCCGAGGCGGCCGATCGGGTGCAACGGCACGCTCGCCACCCGGGCCGTTTCCATCGTCTTCTTGCGGACCAGCAAGCGCTGTGGCTCGACCGCGCCCGGCGACAGCGCGTTGACCCGGATGCCTTGGGCGGCATGGTCGAGCGCCATGAGGTTCTGTTGCAAACGCCAGACGATCGACTTCCTGCTCTCAGCGCGGCGGGACGCGTTGGCGGTTCCGCGTTGCTTCCGCAAGGCTCTGCGGCAGCCGCACACCGCGAACTCGGACCGCGGTGGGCAGCCCGCGGCGGTGATGTACAGCCTGATCGTCACCGCCAAAATGAACGATGTCGATCCGCAAGCTTGGCTCGCCGACGTGCTGGCTCGCATTGCTGCCCATCCGGCTCAGCACCTCGATGATCTCCTGCCGTGGCGTTGGGCTGCAGCCAGAGCCACCGCCGTTAATCAAGCCGCCTGAGACTTTCGCAAACCAGGTCCAAGCAATACCGCGGTCCACGCCGAATGCTTACGTTTGGGCATACGGGGGCGTGCTTGATCGGCGACGTCGCGCCATTGCTTGCGGGCGGCGATCGCATCGTCCTGGGCGAACGCGGTGCCGATCCAGGCCGAGACGATGCGGCGCTGGGTTTTGCCTGCATAGGCCATGGCATTACGCATGAAATGCACGATCCGAACGCAATCGACGTGCTTCGGGTCACGGTGTCGCTGCCGTTTGAGGGAGCAGGCCCAGCACGGTGCCGCCAGCGCCGGGATGCACGTTTCCCGCGGGGCTGAGTGTGATGGAGTTGGCTGGTCTTCCTCCTGCACAGGACCTGACCGATGCCAAACCGCCCTCCAGCCCAGATGGTGGCGGGCTGGACCATCCACTCGGTGTCAATGCGCGCGCGTGACGGCACCGAGCGGCTGGACCAAGCCTACCGCCGCCTGTTGGACGCCCTGCCGTGCCCTTGCTCCACCCTACAGCCCGAGGTGACCTTGCCATGCGCGCCGCCCTGTACGCCCGCGTCTCCACCGAGCGCCAAGAGCGCCAGCAAACCATCGAAAGTCAGCTCACCGCCCTGCGCGCCTGGGCCAGCAGCAGCGGTTACGCCCTAGCCGACGAGCACGTCTTCCGCGACGAGGGCTACAGCGGCAGCCGGCTCGACCGGCCCGGCCTTGACGCCCTGCGCGACGCCGTGCGCGACGGGACCGTGGGGATCGTCGCCGTGCTGACCCCTGACCGGCTGGCGCGGAAGTATGCCTACCAGGTCCTGATGCTGGAGGAGTTCCGCCGCGCCAGCGTCGAGGTGGTGTTCCTGCAGCATCCGATCTCGGACGATCCCAACGACCAGCTCCTGCTGCAGATCCAGGGCGCGATCGCTGAATACGAGCGCGCCGTCCTCGGCGAGCGTTTCCGCCGCGGTAAGATGCAAAAGGCCCGTGATGGCCACTACCAAGGTGGCCGCGCCCCGTACGGTTACCATTATGTGCCACGTCACGACGCCGTTCCCGGCCATCTTGTCGTGGACGAGGGTGAGGCCGAACTGGTGCGCATCCTCTATGGCTGGCTTACAGACGAGAGCATGACTCTGCGCCAGATCCTCAAGCGCCTGAACTTCGGCCCGCACGTACCGCGCTCCGGGCGGCAGCCGTGGTCGCCGTCGGTCGTGCACCACATCCTGGCCGATCCGATTTATGCCGGCACGGCCTATGCCAACCGCTACCGCTTCGTGCCGCCCAAGAAGCCGCGCCGGGTCCGCGGACCGCGTACCCATGAGGCGTCATGCCGCCAGCTCAAGCCACGCGAGCAGTGGGTCGCCATCCCCGTGCCGGCGCTGGTTGACCAGGACACCTGGGACCGGGCGCAGGCGCAGCTCGCCCGCAACGCCGCACTCTCGTTTCGAAACAACACGAAGCACAGCTACCTCCTGCGTTGCCTGCTCACCTGCGCGGGCTGCGGCTTGGCTATGGCCGGACGCTGCTACGGCCCGACCGCCAGCCAGCCAGGACGCCGCTACTACCGCTGCGCCGGCAAGGACTGCATCCAGACCGCCCGGCCCACGGCGTGTCCGAACCGCAGCGTCAAGGCGGAGGAGATCGAGGATGCCGTGTGGAGCCATGTCGCCAGCCTGCTCGCCGACCCGGACCGGCTGGCCGCGCAGTTCGACCACCTCGCCGCCACCGCCGAGGCGGGCAGCTCCCGCGAGCGCGCTGCCGATCAGCAGATCCAAGCCCGCCTGGACCGCCTGGCGCGGGCCGACAAGCGGCTGCTTGACGCCTACGAGGCCGGTGCGATCAGCTTGGCCGAGTTGGCGGACCGCCGCAGTC
>JBPBQE010000355.1:0-6933 GCA_050954595.1 Janthinobacterium lividum
CGACATGCCGACCGCGGTGGCGAGCCAATGCGTTGATGCAACGACGCCAAAGGTGCCGGTGATGTCTGGCCGTGTCGTGAAGCTGGTGGCTGACATCTGGTAATCAAACTCCCGTTGCGTTCCGTTTATCCTATGCGCAGTGTCCGCACACTTAAATCGGGGGGTCCTACACGTTGCTGATCCTGATCGTCGGTCCTTCGGGCGCTGGCAAGGATACGTTGCTGAACGGCGTTCGCGCCGGGATGGGTGAGCATAACGGAATGCGCTTCGTGCGCCGGGTCATCACGCGACCCGGCGATGTCGGCGAGGAAGACCATGAGAGCGTGACCGAGCAGGTTTTCGAACTGCGCGAGCAGGCCGGGGATTTCGCGCTGCACTGGCGTGCGCATGGGTTGCGCTACGGCATTCCGGCCGACATCTCTTTCGACCTCGCGCGCGGGCGGGTGGTGATCGCCAACGTGTCGCGCGCCGTTCTGGCCGAAGCAGCCGCCAAGTTCCCGGTCGGTATCATCGAGATAACGGCCCCGCGGGCGATGCTCGAGTCGCGGCTGGCCGAGCGCGGGCGCGAGGATGCCAACGACGTCGCGCGCCGGCTTTCGCGCGAGATCGAGCTGCAACTGCCGGTCACCCGGCTGCACGTCGTCAACGATGGCAGCAAGGAAGCCGGCGTGGAGCGTTTGCTGGACGCCATCCGCGAGGCGGCGGGGCTCGACGCATTCCAGGGGTGAGCGGGAACGCTTCCGTCAAGAGCCGGATCGGCGCGCTCCGGCTTCTGCTGCCATTCCTGCTGCCCTACCGGTGGCGCGCCATCGGGGCAGCGACGGCGCTAGGGTTGTCGGCCGCGCTGGTGCTGTTGCTCGGCCAGGGCGTGCGGCGGCTGATCGATATCGGGTTCGCGACGTCGGATCGCGGGCATCTGGACGGCGCCGCCCTGGCGATGTTCGGCGTGGTCGCCGGGCTCGGCATCGCGACGGGGACACGGTTTTATCTCGTTTCCTGGCTCGGCGAGCATGTCGCGGCCGACCTGCGGGCGGCGCTGTTCGACCGCGTGCTCGACCTGTCGCCGCCGTTCTTCGAGACCATGCGCACCGGCGACGTACTGACCCGGCTCAACACGGACACCGTGCTGTTGCAGGGGTTGGTCGGTTCGGCGGTGTCGCAATGGCTCCGCAGCCTGGTCATCGCCACGGGTGCGCTGGCCATGCTGGTGGTCACCAGCGCCAAGCTGGCGGGGCTCGTGGTGCTGGTGGTGCCGTTCGTGGTGCTGCCGCTGGTGGTATTCGGGCGGCGGGAGCGCAAGCTGGCGCGGATGGCGCAGGACCGCGTGGCCGATCTGGGCGCCTATGCCGAGGAGACGATCAACGCGCTGCGGACGGTGCAGGCGTTCACGCATGAGGCGGAGGACCGGGCGCGCTACCGCGGCCGGGTCGAGGCGGCGGTGACGGCGGCGATGCGCCGCGTCGGTGTGCGCGCGACGCTGGTGACGCTGGTGATCCTGCTCGGGTTCGGCGCGATCGTGCTGAGCCTATGGGTCGGCGGGCTCGACGTGGTGGCCGGGCGGCTCTCGGGGGGCGAGCTGTCGGCGTTCGTGTTCTACGCCGTGCTCGTGGCCACCAGCGCGGCCGGCATCGCCGAATTATGGGGCGAGGTGCAGCGGGCCGGCGCGGCGGCGAAGCGGATCGGCGAGTTGATGGCCGAGCAGCCCTCGGTCAGCGCGCCCGCCCATCCCGTCGTTCTGCCGCCGGTGCGCGCGGGCGGCAGCGTCATCCGCTTCGAGGAGGTGTGTTTCAACTATCCGTCGCGGCCCGACACCGCCGCCCTGGACCGGTTCAGCCTCGTCGTCGAACCCGGCGAGACCGTAGCCTTGGTCGGCCCCAGCGGCGCCGGCAAGACCACCGTGTTCCAGCTCTTGCTGCGGTTCTACGATCCCGCCAGCGGCCGTATCGCGCTCGACGGGGTCGATCTCCGCGAGGCCGACCCGGCGGTCGTGCGCGGACGCATCGGCCTGGTCAGCCAGGACCCGGTCATCTTCGGCGCCGACGTGTGGGACAACATTCGCTATGGCCGCCCGGCTGCGACCGACGCGGAAGTCCGTCAGGCTGCCGAGGCTGCTTCAGCCGACTTCTTGAACGATTTGCCGCTCGGTTTCGACAGCTTTCTCGGCGAGCGCGGCGTTCGTCTGTCCGGTGGCCAGCGGCAGCGGGTGGTGATCGCGCGCGCCATCCTGCGCGATGCGCCGGTGCTGCTGCTCGACGAAGCCACCAGCGCGCTCGATGCGGAAAGCGAAGCCGCCGTGCAGCGCGCGCTGGCCGTGCTCTCGCAAGGGCGGACCACGCTGGTGATCGCGCACCGCCTGGCGACGGTGCGGCGCGCCGACCGCATCGTGGTGATGGATGGCGGCCGGGTCGTGGCCACCGGGACGCACGACGCGCTGGTGCGGGAGGGCGGGCTCTACGCGCGGCTGGCGGCACTCCAGTTTACCGAGAGCGTTTGAGCGCCGGGAGCAGGGTCTCGCCGGCCATGTCGATGAAGCCGGCCTGATTGCAGCCGACGTTGTGGAGGTTGACGGTCTCGACGCCCAAGGCGAGGCGGGCGGCAATCCAGTCGGTGAGTTCTGCGGGGTCGCTGACGATGAGGACGGAGTTGTCCATGTCGTCGGGGCGGACGAAGCGGGTCGCGATGTCGAAATCGGCCGGCGTGCGGATGTCCCAGTTCACCGCGCCGCCAAGCGCGTTGAAGCGCCATTGCTCGTGCGCCTCGCGCCTGGCCTCCTCGACGGTCGGGGCCCAGGCGATGTCCACCTTCACATGGATCGGCTTTCCCTCGCCGCCGCCGGCGCGGAAGGCGTCGATGATGGCTTCGAGCTTGGCCAAGTCGGCATTGACGGTCAGCAATCCGTCCGCCCAGCCGCCGAGCCAACTCGCCGTCTCGGGCGTCACCGCCGCGCCCATCAGACGGGTCGGCACGTCGGGGCGGGACCATATCTTGGCGTCCGTGCTCGTCACCAGGCCGCGATGCGTGACCGTCTCGCCGGCCAGCAGGGCGCGCATGATCTCGGCACCTTCGCGCAGGCGGGCGTTGCGGGTCGATTTATCGGGCCAGTCCTCGCCGGTAATGTGCTCGTTGAGGAATTGTCCGCTGCCGAGTGCGATCCAGGGGAGGCGGCCCGGGAACATCTGCCCGAGGGTCCCTACGGCTTGGGCCAGTACCGCCGGGTTGTAGCGCCAGCCGCCGGGCACGCTGATGGCGCCGAAGGTGAGCCGCGAAGTGCGGGCCAGGGCGGCGCCGAGCCAGGACCACGCGAAGCCGGATTGTCCCTGCGTCTCCGACCATGGATGCGCGTGATCCGAGGTGAACGCACCGTCGAACCCGGCGGACTCGGCGTGCTGGACGAGGCACAGCAGGTCCGACGGCGTGAACTGTTCCTGCGAAGCATGATACGTGAAGTATGTCATCGCATTGAAAGATGGGCCGGTCCCCCGATTTGCCATCGAGCATGTCCCTCCCAATCAGCGACTACGCCATCATCGGCGATACCCATACGACCGCTCTCGTCAGTCGGGATGGGTCCATCGACTGGCTATGCTGGCCGCGTCACGATAGCCCGGCGCTGTTCCTCCGCCTCCTTGACGATGACAAGGGCGGCGCCTGTAGTATCGCGTTCGACGGCGAGACGACGACCACCCGGCGTTATCTGCCCGACACCAACATCATCGAGACCACCTTCACCCAACCCGGCGGCCGTGCCGTGCTGACAGATTTCATGCCCGTGTATCCGCCGAGCACCATGCCGGAGGACGGGCCGGACGGAGATACTGAAAGCCGCCTCATCCGGCTTCTCACCTGCATTGAGGGCCGGGTCCGCGGCCGCTTCATCGTTCGCCCGACCTTCGACTACGCCCGCTCCGATTGCACGCCGCATGCGGACGCGAATGGCTCGGTGCTGTTCGAGGCCGGCGACAATCGTGTCCGCGTCACCAGCAGCCAGCCGGTGACGGTCGAGGGCGCGACGGCATCAGTGCCGTTCGAACTCGCGGCCGGTGAGCGCCTGCATCTGGTGCTGACCCAGGGCCAGGACGGCGAGGTGCCGCCGGTGCAGGAGCCCGATGGCGCGGTGTCCCGGCTGGAGCAGACCACGCGCTACTGGCGGGACTGGATCGGCGCCTGCAGCTATCGGGGCAGGCACGAGGCGGCGGTGCGGCGCAGTGCGCTGTTCCTGAAACTGATGACCTACGCCCCGACTGGCGCAATCATCGCCGCGCCGACGCTCGGCTTGCCGGAGGCCGTGCCGGGCAATCGCAACTTCGACTACCGCTACGCTTGGCTCCGCGATGCCAGCTTCACCATCACCGCCTTTGCCAATCTCGGCTATCGGCGCGAGGCCGAGGAGTATCTCCGCTTCCTGTGCAAGGTCGATGACAGTCACGGGCGCGAGCTGCGCCTGATGTACGGCGTCACCGATCCGGTGCCGGAGGAGCAGGAGCTATCGCACCTCTCCGGCTGGCGCGGCGTCGGCCCGGTCAAGATTGGCAATGCCGCGGCGGGGCAGACGCAGCATGACGTCTATGGCGAACTCCTGCTCGCGGTAGAGGATTATTGTGAGGTCGCTGGCGATGCCATGCCGGCCGAGCTTGCCGAATCGTTGCCGCTGCTGGTGCGCAACCTGGCCGAGCGTGCGGTCGCGGCGCGGCACGAGCCGGACCAGGGCATCTGGGAGCCGCGCGGACCGGCGCAGCATTTCGTGCATACCAAAGCGCTGATCTGGGTCGCGCTCGACCGGGCCGTCCGGCTCGGCACCCGAATGGGCATCGACGCGGAATGCGTAGCGGCGTGGCAATGGGCCGCGGGCGAAGTCCGCGCTGAATATCTCGAGCAGGGATGGAACGAGGCCCGCGGCAGCTACGTGCAGGCCTACGACTCGGACGCGCTGGACGCCTCGGCGCTGCGAATCGCGCTGTTCGACGCGCTACCGGTTGATGACGGGCGGCTGGCGCGGACGCTCGATGCCGTGCAGGCGGAATTGGGTGCCGGTGACCTGATCTACCGCTATCGTACCAGTGACGGGATGCAGGGGCAGGAGGGCACCTTCACCGCCTGCGCGTTCTGGTTCGCGAGCTGCCTGGCCGTGATCGGGCGGGTAGACGAGGCGGACGCACGGATGGATCGCCTGCTGAACCGCTCCAACGATATGGGCCTGTTCGCCGAAGAGATCGACGCCGCCACCGGCGAGCAGCGCGGCAACTTCCCGCAAGGATTCACCCACATGGCGGTGATCAACCACTCCGTCCGCCTGGCCGAGATCTGCGAGGCGCACCGGCAGGCGGCTTAGGGTTCCGCGCCTTCGGCCCAGAGCAACGACTCGACCTCGGCCTGCGACACGTCGCCGGTGGTGAATGCCTCGCCGATACCACGGGCGAGGATCAGGTGCAGGGTCCCGTCGCGCATCTTTTTGTCGCGGCGCATGTTCGCGATGAGCGAAGCGGCCGAGAACCGCCGGTTCAGCATGTTCAGCCCGCTCGGCAACCCGGCGCGCTCGAGATGGGCCGATACCCGGATGGCATCGTCGGCCTCGCACAGCCCCAACCGGGCGGACAGGCGGAATGCCATGCCGATGCCGACGGCCACTGCCTCGCCATGCAGCAGCCCACCGCCATAGCCGTATTCCGCTTCCAGCGCATGCCCGAACGTGTGGCCTAGATTGAGCAGCGCCCGGCCGCCGCTCGGCCGCTCCTCGCGCTCGTCATCGCCCACGACCGCCGCCTTGAAGGCGCAGGCACGCAGGATGGCCTCCGCCTGCGCCGCACGGTCGCCGGACATCACCGCGTCGGCATGGGCCTCGCACCAGGCGAAGAATGGCGCGTCGCCGATGATCCCGGCCTTGACCAGCTCCGCATACCCTGCCCGCAACTCGCGGAGCGGTAGCGTGGCCAGCGTGTCCGTATCGGCCAGCACCAGCTTTGGCTGGTGAAAGGCGCCGAGCAGGTTCTTGCCGTGTACCGTGTTGATGCCGGTCTTGCCGCCTACGCTGCTGTCGACTTGCGCCAACAGCGTCGTCGGAATCTGCACAAAGGGCAGCCCGCGCAACGCCGTGGCGGCGGCGAAGCCGGCGAGGTCGCCGACCACGCCGCCGCCGAGCGCCACAATCGTGGTGCGCCGCTCGACGCCACCGTCGAGCAACTGGCCCACGACGGCCGTATAGCTTTCGAGGCTCTTCGAGGCTTCGCCCGGCGGCACCACGATCGTGCGATGGGCGATGCCGGTTTCGTCGAGTCCGGCCAGCAGCGTCGGCAGATGGATCGCGGCCACCGTCTCGTCCGTGACGATGACGACGCGCTTTTGCGGCAGGATCTCGGCCATGTGGGCGCCGGCACGCGCGAGCAGGCCGCTACCGATGACGACGTTGTAGGAGGTGGTCGCCAGGCTCACCGGCAGGCGCCGCGGCGGGCTCCAGCTCTCCAGTTCGCCGATCACGCGATTCATGGTGACGTCGGGCGGTTCGTCGCCGCAATCGACCACGATGTCGGCCTCGGCATAGATCGGGTGCCGCTGCTCCATCAGCCCGGCCAGGATTTTGGCCGGGTCGCCATTGGCGAGCAGCGGCCGGTTGCTGCGGGAAGCGACGCGGCGGACCAGCGTCGGCAACGGGCAACGCAGCCAGACCGACACGCTGCTGTCGCGCACGGCGGCCCGGGTGGTGCGGTCCATGAAGGCGCCGCCACCGGTGGCCAGCACGATGGGGTCGCCGGCCAGGAGCCGCCGGATGACCCGGCGCTCGCCGTCGCGGAACTCCGGCTCGCCGAAGCGCGCGAACAATTCCGGGATCGTCCGGCCCGCTGCCAGCTCGATCTCCGCATCCGCATCGCGGAACGGCAGGCCGAGCCGGGCGGCGAGTCGACGCCCGATGCTGGTCTTGCCGGCGCCCATCAGGCCGAT
>JBPBQE010000424.1:0-6922 GCA_050954595.1 Janthinobacterium lividum
AGATCGTTGGCGGCCAGCTGCAAGCCCTTCAGGGCGACGTCGTCGTAATATGACGAGAGCGACCGCTCCTTGAGCAGGATCTCCGCCTGATCCTGAGCCTCGTCCGGATCGTTGGCGAGCATGCGCTGATAGAAGCTCTCCACGGGGGTCAACGCCGGGCGGTCGCCGAGCATGACGTCGAGGAACTCCAGCCGCTTCACGTGCCGTCCCGTGACGACCAAGCACAGCGTCATCGGTGTCGACAGGATCAGGCCGATTGGGCCCCACAACCATGTCCAGAAGGTTGCCGCCACCACGACCGCGAAGGGCGACAGCCCGGTCGAATGCCCATACAGCAACGGCTCGATCACTTGGCCGGCCAGTGTCTCGACCACGAGGAACAGACCCGCCGTCCACAGCACCAGTTCCCACCCCGGCGAAACTCCTGCCGCCAGCGCCATCGGCAGCCCGGCGGCCAGCACCGGGCCGACATACGGCACGAACCGTAACAGCCCGCTCATAACCCCCCAGAGCAGTGGGGACGGCAGCCCCAGGATCCATAAGCCAAGGCCGATGACGCACCCGAACACGAGATTGAGCGACGCCTGCGCGAGGAAATAGCGAGACAAACGACGCCCGGCGTCATCCATCGCCAACGTTGTGCGATGTAAGTCGCCCGAGCCGACGAGGCGGATCATGCGATCGCGTAGATCTTCGCGCTGCAACAGGATGAAAATTGAAAAGATGAATACGATCGCCGCTGTCGAGAGCGGACTGGCGAGCGGATCGAGCACACGCTCGATCATCTGTAACGGTGTCGGTGCCTGTTGATGAATTTCGACGGGCATCGGCTCCTTGGCGGTGCCTGAAGGTCCAGCTACAGGGGCCGCCTTGTTAGTGCCGCCGCTGTCTCCAAGGCTTTGAGTGACTGCCGACAAACGGCTCACGGCAAAGCTCTGGACCGTGGAGACCTTCTTTTGAACCTCATCCGCATAGGTCGGGATATTGGGCATTAGGCTGGCGATCTGCATCCCGATCAGCCCACCGACGCCGACGATGATCCCGAGAGCCAGGATCACGACCAGAAATACCGACACAACCCGCGGTAAGAAGCGCCGGAACAGGTTGACCAACGGCGCCAACAGGAACGACAGCAGGATCGCCAGGGTGATCGGGATCAGCACCTCGCGCCCGAAATACAGCCCGGCTATCACCACAACGGCGACTTGCAGAGCAAGACCGTCTGATGCACGCGGTTTCTCGGCGGCTACGACCTTGGCTGGTTCCATGACGGCTTCCTGAAGGTATTGCGATCATGGTCGACCGACACCAATGAGGGCGCCGTGGGAGCGATCCCACAGCACTATCGCCGGTGTCGATTGAAACGGAGCTAGCGGATCAACCGCGCGATCAGGAACCCGATGGTCGCTGCGCTGAGCATCGCGACGACCGGCTGATCATGGACGAAGTCTTCGATCTGATCGGCGAGTGTCGCGGCGCCATCACCGACGGCATCCTTGGCTGACCCGTAGGCATTCTGTACGCGCCCACCCACCTGGTCGCTCTTGCCTTCGGCCTGCAGGCCGGTGTCGCCGATCAGGCCGCCCACTGCGTCCTTGAGCTTGCCGCCCATGTTGGTTGCGGCGCCGTCGACTCTGTCACTATCCATATCGTCCTCCACGCCGGCAGGTATACCGGCATGAAGTTAACAATCCGTTCTGCTAACAGTTGCAGATCAGCCTTCCTTAGGAGCGTAGGCCACACACCAGCCCTTGGGGTGGATTTCGCCGGCCACGATGGTGCAGGCATTCGGGGCGACCCAGTTGACGCACTTGTCGCACTCGGCGCCGTCCTTCGGAGTTGTCTGATACTGCACGATCTCCTGCGCGAGCTTCTGGTCCTGCGCCTTTGCCCGACCCGGTGCTACCACGATCGCGGCGGCCCCGAGGCCGATGCCGGCAAAGGCCCGAAGTGCGTCGCGCCGATCCTGATTCATCATATGTGTCTCTCCCTAATTTCGCGTCGTCGCCGAACCAAGAACAAGGGAGAACCGTTTCGGTTCCCTTCAGGCTGCCCGACGAAGGCTCAGTTGCGACCACACTGTCGAGAGCGCCTCGACGAGGGTGTCGATATCGGCTTGCGTGTGCATCGGAGTCGGCGTGAACCGCAGACGCTCGGTGCCGCGCGGAACAGTTGGATAGTTGATCGGCTGGACGTAGATGCCGAACTGGTCGAGCAGCATGTCGCTGGCCTGCTTGCATTGGACCGGGTCACCGATCATGACAGGGACGATGTGGCTCGGGTTGTCCATGTGCGGCAGGCCGGCTGCGTCGAGAGCGGCGCGCAGGCTGGCGACGTTGCGCTGCTGTCCCTCGCGCTCGACCGAGCTTTCCTTCAGGTGCCGGATCGCCGCACGTGCGCCGGCGGCGACGGCGGGCGGGATGGCGGTGGTGAAGATGAAGCCTGACGCATAGGAGCGGACGAAGTCGCACAGCGAGGCCGACCCGGCGATATAGCCGCCGACCACGCCATAACCCTTGGCCAGCGTACCGTTGATCAGCGTGATGCGGTCGGCCAATCCTTCGCGTTCGGCAATGCCGCCGCCGCGCTGGCCGTAAAGGCCGACGGCGTGAACCTCGTCGAGGTAGGTCATGGCGCCGTATTTCTCGGCGACGTCGCAAATCTCGGCGATAGGGGCGATGTCGCCGTCCATGGAGTAGATGCTCTCGAAGGCGACGATCTTGGGGGCTGCCGGGTCGAGGGCAGCGAGATGACGCTCGAGGTCGGCTGGGTCATTATGGGCGAAGCGCACGATCGGGGCGCGGGAGTGGCGCATGCCCTCGATCATCGAGGCATGATTCCAGGCATCCGACAGGATGGTACAGTTGGGCAACCGGGACGCCAGCGTCGACAGTGCGGCCCAATTGGCCATGTAGCCAGAATTGAACAGCAGGGCGGCTTCCTTGCCGTGCAGGTCGGCCAGCTCCTCTTCCAGCAACACATGATAGTCGTTGGTGCCCGCGATGTTGCGGGTGCCGCCGGCACCGGCGCCGTATTTCTCGATCGCCTCGTGCATCGCGCCGAGCACGGTCGGGTGCTGGCCCATGCCGAGATAGTCGTTGGAGCACCAGACCGTGACGTCGGCGCGCTCCCGGTTGCCGCCGTTATGGGTGTGGGTGGCGCGCGGGAAACTGCCGGCGGTGCGCTGGAGGTTCGCGAAAACGCGGTAGTTGCCCTCGTTGCGGAGGCCGTCGAGTTCGTGACGGAAGAAGAATTCGTAGTTCATTTGCTGCTCCCGCTGAGGGCTTGGAACTGAGGCTGAGGTGAGATGGTGAGCCGGGGATGGCGCAGGTTGAGAACCCAGCTCCACAGCCGCTCGAACGGGAGCGGTAGGACGAGCATCCAGTGCTCCAGCACGGCCAGAGCGAGGATGGTGACCAGGAAGGTGTAGGCTGCCGCCTGAACCGGCGCCGCGCCGCCTGCACGCTGGGCGAATAGGACGGTGGCGATGGTGCCGAACGTGATCGAGAACGGCATCAGTGCGTTCATGGGCCGCTTGGCCATGTAGGTGAGCAGATATTGCAGGTGGATCGGCACGAACCGCTCACCGAGATTCCGCACACCCAGAAATACGTTGAGCTTGGCGCTCTGCCGCATCACCCACAGCGCCATGAACGTCCAGGTGCCGGCCTGATTCGGCGCGTGCCACGTCACGGCGACGATGACCACCGCCGTCACGATGATGGCCAGCTCGTGATACAGGCAGGCCGCGACCCCGTCCTGGAATCGCTCTCCCAACGTCGGATGCGGCCGGGCCCCGGTCCGGCGCGGGCCGGTGACGATGCCCATGAAGAAGCTCATCTCCTGCCAGCCCCAGGCAATGATGGCGTAGGTGAACGCCGCGTAGGTGCCGGCCAGCGACGTATCGTGTGCGCTGGCGGCCAAGCGCCACAGCGAAACCGCGAACACGATCGACCCGGCCGCCATGCTCCAGCGGAACGTCCGCCGGGGCAGGTTGTCGAGCAGGATGATCACCGCCGTACTGAACCACCAGACGAACAGCGCGTATCCCGCAGCGGCAAGGTCGACGGCCACTGCCCAGCTACCAGGCGGGAACCATGCGCACGTCTTCGCGCAGGACGTTGTTCTTCACCGGGATGAAGAACAGGCGCGCGAACACGGCGGCCGCCTTCAGAGTCAGCGCCGCATTCTTCACCTTGCCGACGACGCCACCCTGCTTGCGGGCGGCCCGCTGGCCGACGGTGATCCGCCGCAGCGTCTCCAGACCCGGCGCGAACGCCGGATGATCGAGGTCGAGGCTGACGGGGAACACCTGCTTGGCGATCTCGGTGGTGATACGGAACACCTTGAAATCATATTCCGTCGGATCGATCCCGAGCGCGGCGTGGAACACCGGGCGGGCATGGTCGCGCACATACATCGTGGCGAACACGGCCAAGAGGAAGAACCGCACCCAGAGCTTGTTGACCCCGGACAGCACCTTGGGATCGGCTCGCATCAGCAGCGCAAACGCCTCGCCATGGCGGAACTCGTCGTTGCACCATTCCTCGAACCACCCGAAAATCGGATGGATCATCCGCTCCGGATGCGCCTGTAGGTGCCGGAAGATGGTGATATAGCGGGCGTAGCCGATCTTCTCGGACAGGTAGGTCGCGTAGAAAATGAACTTGGGCTGAAAGTAGGTGTACTTCTTGGCCTTGGTCAGGAAGCTCAGGTCGACGCCGACGCCCATGTCCTTGAGGCTGTCGTTGATGAACCCGGCATGACGCGCTTCGTCACGGGTCATGAAGGTGAACAGGTCGCGGATGTCGCCGGGCGCGATGCGCTTCTTGATCTCGGCATACAGCACGCAGCCGGAGAACTCGGCGGTCACGGAGCTGACGAGGAATTCGAGCAGCTCGGCCCGCAGCGCCGGCTCCATGCCGGAGAGATCGACATCGGAGCGTTCGTCGCGGATGAAGTGGCCCTTGTTCGGGTCGGACCGCATCTCGGCGATCAGGCTGTCCCACTCGCGGCGCACGCCGGAGACGTCGATTTTGGACATCGCCTCGAAATCGGTGGTGTAGAAACGCGGCGCGAGCATGGTGTCTTCGCGCGCCATCTCGGTAGTGGAATTTACCTGCTTCATGAGGCTTCCTTGGGCTCGAAGCCGACTTCGTAGAGGTCGGTCAGCTGGAACATGGAAATGAACGCCGTCCATCCGCGCAGCAACGGCCCGGCACGATGCACCGTCGCGTCGCACTGCATCACCAACCGCTCGCCGAAGCCGATATCGGTGGGAACTCCGTGGAGATAGACGATATCGCCGGGTCGAATGTCGATGCCGTCGGGAACGGCGTAGGCGTGGAAGCTGTCGAACGTCTTCTCGATGTCGATGTCTGCTTTGATCGCCAGCGTGCCTTCGGAGAGCAGACCCATCAATTGCGATCCAACAGCGGCGCGAACACGGCGGCATTCGTAGGCCCGAACGCCAGCAATTCGACGTGCTGACCGGTGGATTTATCGTCGATCGTGAGGCGGCCATCGGACCAGCGCGACAGTTGAAACGGCAGGTCCGAGCCAAGACCGGTCAGATGACGCGTGCGGGCGAAGCCCCGCAACGTGCCGCGCAGGAAGCCCTGCTCGCCATGGAACACCGCAACCTCGTGGCCGTCTTTGCCGGACAGCACCGACACGCCGCCATCCGGCAAGTCAGCAAAGCGGAGGTCACGCTCGGACACCAGCGTCGTGCCGGGCAGGGTGGTGGTGTTGGTATGGTTCAGCCGGCCGACGAACGCACCCACGACAGCGATCGTCAGCAGCGAGAACACGCCGATGAGCGGCAGGCGGGGGAAGACGGTCGGCTTTGCCATCAACGGGCTCCTCTGATGCTTATCTTAGGCCGCGAGCGGCGTTTGCATCGGAGTGTATTCCGATTCCGTCGCGACCGGCGAGCCCAGCGTGCGCGACAGCACCTGGGCCGGCGCCGTGGCATCGCGCAGTCCGCGCATCGTGGGCTGTGCCGGCGCGAAACGCCAGGGCCGCGCGTGCGGCCAGAGCACGACATAGGCGAACCGGTCGGCACCCTCGAGCGTCAGCGACAGATCGCCGCTGCCGTCGGTGCCGGCGCGCAGGTCCGCCGCCGAAACGCGGTTCAGCGGCAGGTTCAGCGTCACCGGCAGCGCCAACCCGATATGCAGCACGACCCGGCGGTTGGTGATGCTGTAGACCGTGGACCGCGACACCGCCCAGGCATACGCGTAGGCGAGCACGATCGGGATCAGTCCCAACGCGGCGACGGTCATTGCCGCGTTGATCCGCCCCGTGGCCACCGCACCGATCGCCAGCGCGACGAAATACAGTCCCAGCCCACGCACATGCATCGCCGTACGCGCCAGCACCCGCCAGTCCGGGGCGCCTTGCCACAGCAGCGTCTCGCCGGTCGGAAGCGGCCCCGGGAAGCCCCTCACAGCAGCGGGCCTTCACGGCCGGGCCACGCATAGAAGCTGCCGGCGGCGTAGAACGCCTGGATCTTGTCTTCTTCGAGCAGGGTAACCTGGTCGGCCGTCTTCGGCACCGGCGCCAGCGCGAACTGGGCGGCCTTGATGTAGCGGCAGATGATCTGCCGGCGCTTGTTCTCGATGCGGACGAATGTCGTCGGCAGCAGCACCAGTTCGCCGCCCGGCAGTTGGACTTCCAGGTAGCGCACCGTGACCTCGGAGCGGTCGATCCAGGCCTCGACTACTGTGCCGGCCACCATGTTGTCGGCGCCAACAACGGTGTAGCCGATGACGATCGGGTCCTCCATGGCGAGAAAGAAGCCCGGCGCGGCGCGCAACGGCACGATCTTCGGCTTGCCGTCATCGAACGCCAGGTCTGGCTCGTCATGCCGGTTGGCCCAGGCTCCCGGCCCGAGGCCGGCGGTCAGCGGCTCGCCCGTCGG
>JBPBQE010000047.1:0-6889 GCA_050954595.1 Janthinobacterium lividum
TTACCTGTCATTGGGCGCTTCCGGCGCCATCACGATCACCTTCAGCACCGCGCAGATCTCGCTTGCGCTGCTCTGGGGATCGATCGACACCTCGAACCTGCTGACGCTCAGCAATCGTGACACGGTGCGCGGGTTGCTGGTGCAGGCCACAGCCGCGAACTTCTTTTCTAGAGTCCGGGCGGCAGCGCCTATGTCTCGATTACCGACCCCTTCACCTCTGTGACCCTCACCAGCGGTGTACTCGCCGTCGAGCTCGCCGGCGTTGCCGAGTCCAACGCTCCGTTTTCAGTTCCGGAGCCGATCAGTATCGCTCTTCTCAGCACCTCGCTGGTTAGTTTTGGCTTGGTCCGCAAGAACAAGCACGGCTAATCCAAACGCGTGAACAGGAGACGGTCGCCCCTTCTGTTCACGCGCTTTTATACTGATGCTAGGTTGATGATTCCTACGCTCGGTCGCTTTTTACTAGCTCCAACACCGATATAAATCTTCAATAGAGTTATACAGAGCGAAGATTGTCCGCAAACTATTCTAATTCTGATCATTGATACAGTCGGGGGCCGACGCACTCGGGACACTCAAGATTAGTCCCGCTAATACAGAATATTATTGGCCACGGATGCTTTTCACCTCCTACACCTCCCCCACTTACAGAGCCGTTAACCCATCTGTAATAGTTAAGGAGTAGGTTCGCCTAAGACAAGACTCCTCTCCTTGCGGGCGCAATACGGGCCATACTCAGCCAACTCTAATCTTTTTGGCGGCGCTTGCATGACGACGTACCCTCTCGGCCTTTATGTTGGCAATCCCAACGGTAACGATCCTGCCGCGAATGAAGTTTTTCTTGATGCATTCGACGCATTCAAAACTGTCATGGGTGTGTCACCGCAGTTCATGAACACATTCGTCGATTTCGGGCAGGACCCTAGTCAGTGGACTTCCAATGCCGGTTGGAGCGCTTGGTCGTGGGCTAAGACTGGGTCGGGTTACGTCGGCCCTGGCTCCGGCGTTATTCCAGTCATTGGCGTTCCCTTGGCGTCTAACGCTGACGGTTGGGGCAATGCGGATACCTTCTACAAATCCATCATCTCCGGCACGCTTGACGCACCTTACAAAGGCATCATCACGAGTTGGGCCTCGCAGGGTTACAGCACGCTCCAACTCCGCCTTGGCTATGAGTTCAACGGCAACTTTATGCCATGGAGCCCAGGGAACAGCGTGAGCCCAACGGCAAACGCCGATTTTGTCGCCGCCTGGCAACATGTCGCGACACTCGTTCATGACCAGGGCGCCGCGTCCGGTATAACCGTGCAAACCATCTGGAATCCCGCTGACATCAATTGGACCAAGACGCCACCCGCGCAACTCTATCCTGGTGATGCCTATGTTGACATCATCGGCACTGACACCTACAGCCCAGTTTACCCTCTCGACCTGACTAAATGGTTGACTGGCACGTCGGCTCAAGATGGTGATCTTGCCACTTGGGCTGCCGATCCGGCCAACCGGGCTCACTATTGGCAGTATACCGACGCTTCGCAGTATGCACCTAAGGGAAACGGCAACGGCTGGTCTTTTCAAGACGCCGTCGATCTTGCGGCTGCGCATAATAAGCCGCTCTCAATTTCCGAGACCGGCGCCGGCAATAACGGCAACACAACTGGCCCTGTCGACGACCCAGCGTTTCCGAAATGGCTTGCGGACGCCTTGGCACAAGCTGAAGCGCGAGGCGTCGTCATCCAGAACGTCGACATTTGGGCGACTTATCAAAATGATGGCAATTGGGGCTTCCTGAACGGTGAGAAGCCGTTGGAAGCAGTCGCTTGGGCCCGTTACTTCGGCGCAACCGATGAAGGTGCAGCTCCGTCGGTTGCGCTCACCGTTGCGCCTGTAACTGCTCCTCTGGTCAGCTTCTCCACTGCTCCAACGTTGTTGGTCGCGCCCAGTGTCGTCGTGATTGGGACCAACACGGTCACAGCCGTTGATCAGAGCCAGAAGGTGGCGGTCAGCGCCGTCTTCGTTCCAGACGGCGCGGCATGGCGTCATGCCAGTGCTGCGCATCCGATCGACACGCTCGTCGGCAAAACGATCTACAGCGTTGTGGGCGTCTATTCGGACGGTAATGTGGGTGCGGTTCTGGTTACCTCCACACCGGTCGCGGTCAGCGACAATCAATGGAATCGACAAGTCTCGATAATCGCGTCCTCGGCCCAGAGTCCATTGACCACTCCGGCGATCATTCCTTCGGCTACCACCGCGCCCGAGAGCGGCGCCGTGCAACAGGTCGAAACGGTGCCGATACTCGCCGATAGTGTCGCCGTCTACCGCTTTTTCGATACGGTTGCCGGTACACATTTTTTTACCAGCAGCAGCAACGAGCGGGACGCTATCGTTGCCAGCCGTCCTGATCTCGTTCTCGAGAGCGCTGGTCTTCGCGCGATCGACCCGTCCGCCACTGATCCGGACGCTGCTCCGGTCTATCGCTTTTTCGACAAAGTTCACGGAACGCAGTTCCTCACTGCCAGCACCAGCGAGCGCGATCAAGTAATCGCCTCGCGTCCAGACCTCGCATATGAGGCCGGGGATACATTTGCGGAGCACCTCCATGCCCACGCTGGCGATACCGCGGTGTTCCGGTATTTCGACACTCGCATGGGCACGCATTTCTACACTGACAGCCCAGACGAGCAGACTATCATCTCCCAGACTCGCCCCGATCTAGCCTTCGAGGGTGTCGGCTTCTACCAGCCGAATTGAGAGGCCCCCCCCTTATCGATACCGAGCCGGGGTGACATGTACCCCTGAGTCACTGCCGAGCAACCCGCGGCCAAACGCGCCAAAGTTCGACGCCTATCCCAAAACGTTCTAAGAGCACCTCGTCAGGCGCTATCTTTGCGCGGGGCTGCTCGTTCTCAGGAGACTCCATGTCAGTCCGCCGTTCGATGACGTGGATGCTCGGCTCGCAGGGTGGGTTGTTCTTCCTACAATTTGGTGGCTCCGTCGCGCTTGCTCGATTGCTCACACCATACGAGATGGGCGTCTATGCCATTGCTGCGGCGGTGATCGGCATCATCGGAATCATCCAATCGTTCGGGGTGGGCCTATACGTCATTCGCGAAGCCGAGATAAATCTCGCGATTCTCGCCAGCGCTTTCACCATGAACATGGTCCTGTCGATCATTCTATCTGCCGGAATCGTCGGGTTGAGCATTCTAGGGAGCGCGTTCCTCGGGGCACCCGGCGTGCGCAGCGTTATGCTCGTGCTCGCCATCATCCCTTTGATTGGAATCTTTGAGTTTACACCCGTGACGATGCTTGAGCGAAACGCCAAGTTCCGGGCGATTGCCGGGCTGAACGTTGCCCGCGCGATCTGTTCGACGATTACGACCATCGCCCTGGCCACGCAAGGGTTCAGCTACATGAGTATTGCCTGGGGTGCCGTTGCCGGCACCTTGGCCGGCGCGGTCGGCTCGATGACCCTGGGACGGCAACATGTATGCCTTCGCATGAGCCTTTCGGAGTGGCGCAGCTTCTTGCAGTTTGGGTTACAGCAGCTGGCGATTCAGGGAATCAACTCCATCGCTGGACGCCTCTCGGATTTCGTGCTCGGGCGTTTGCTGGGACTTGAGGCGCTCGGTCTATGGGGACGGGCCTCCAACCTAAACAATCTCTTGTGGGGTAACCTTTACACCGTCATCGGACGGGTGATGATGGTCAATTTGGCGGAACAGCAACGGGCTGGTCAAAGCTTGCGAACCGTGTATTTGCGCACGGTTCAAGTGTTGACCGCGCTGCTGTGGCCCAGTTTCACCGGCCTGGCGATCCTTGCAAGGCCGTTCATCGCAACCGTCTACGGCTTGGACTGGATTGCGGCGGCCCCGCCGCTGGCAGGGCTGGCACTATGGGGCGTTATCGCCGTGTCGTTGACGCTGACGTGGGAAGTGTTCGTCGTCAAGCAGGAGACTGCCCGTCAGACCCGTCTCGAGTTTATCCGTACCGCGGTCGGCTTCGTCCTCTTCGTGGGAGGTTGCCTGTCCGGATTGGTCATGGCCTCACTGGCGCGCGTCGGTGAAGCTTTATTCTCGGTCATGCTCTATCGGCCCCACATAGAGCGCATGACTGATACACACTGGCAGGATTATAGCCGGATCTACCGGCAGAGTGCTTTGCTTACCGCCGCAGCATGTGGCCCGGCGTTGATCCTCATGCTCGCGTTCGGCTGGTCGGCGGCGGTGCCGATCCTGTTCGTTCTCGCCTCGGTTGTTGTGGGTGTCATCCTGTGGCTCATCACGTTGTTCGCGTTGGCCCACCCCCTGGCCGAGGAAATCGGCCGCTTCATCAATAAGGGTCGGGAGATCGTTGGCTTCTCATGAGTCTGTCGCCAATGCCTCCAGCAAGGCACCTGAACGGCTGCGATCGATCTTCCTGCCGAACAGCGCACCGGACGCCTTAAGGGCGGGCAGGTCCTTCAGTTCCAACGTCTTCGGCGAGGCGGCTCCATCGAGAAACTCGGCGTAGTGCACACCGGCTAGCCCGGCCGGCCAATTTACCCCTCCAGCCCGAGTAGCGTCCTGTGTGATGCGGTCGGCAAAAGGGGAGGCGCGCATTAAGGTCTGGAACAACATCTCGTCGGGGCTGCGCGTTCGCCGGAACCACTTGATCGCCTCGGGATGCGTGCGCTCGATGTGCAAAATGTGGTCAATGGCGGACCGGGTCAGAGCCCACCAGCTTGGCCCGTAGAACACGGGCGCCTCGTAGCTCGTCAGACGCGTGAGCCGTTGTTCGATCCGTCTGGTGAGCCGATCGACGGTGCGGCCGCACTCGCGCGGATTGAGCCACCGGTTGTCGCCTAGGAACACTCGATTGGCGCAGCGATCGAACCATTCCGTCCCATTGGGATCGAGCACCCGGTCGACTCGGATGAACTCCTCGCTGCCCGACAGCCGATCGAGGATGTTGCCGATCGGGTACAGCGGATGGTCAACACCCGAGAGCAAGACGAAGCGCTCAATCCGGGGCGCGACGGTCAGCGCGTGCCGAATCGACCTTAAAGTGGCATCGACCATCGAGAAACCGCACCAATGAACGGCGACGCGTTCGTGGTCAGAAACAAAAAAGGCCGTCAACTCTGGCGGCATTGTCGCGCGGAACACGCTCGCGTCTGACTTACCGTCGACATGGATGACGGTAATGCAGTCCTCGTGTCGAAGTTTTTTGACGAGCCGTAACAGCAACTTGGGCTTGTGATGGCACAGGACTATGAAGGCGAACCGGGGCATGACCCGGCCTATAACTTGGTCAGGATGGCCGTCGTCTTCAGGATCTCGCGATTGCTACGCGCGACACCGTTCTGGGCAAGGAGCGCTCGGCCCTCGGCGACGGCCGCATCGGCTTCGTATAGCTGCGCAACCGGGCGCAAATGGGCGATCGGCGTCGCGTCGACGATCCCGATCGGCAGCCCGCGGCGGCGCGCCAGTTCTCCCCATAGGACGTCAAGGCCCCAGGCCCACCGCGTCTCGGGAAACGGAAGGACATCGGCGAACACGTCGCGATGGAAGATGGTCAACGGCCCGCACTCAACCATGTGGGTCGTATGGACCAGACTGTTCCAGCGCCGTTGCGTGAGTGTCCAGGTGGTGTGCGATTCGAAGCGGTGCGCCGGCTGGGCAATGCGCAAGCCGCTGGCAAAGCAGGCGTAGACAAAGCGATCTAGGAAATGAGCTGGAAAATCAATATCGTCGTCGGTTACGATGAGCCAGTCGATCGCATCTAGGTCGACCTCCGCCAGCGCGAGATTGATGTTGGTGAACTTGCCTCGGTCGCCGATCGGGGCAAGCGAGACCGACACGTCGTGCCGCGTCTGCTTAAGCACTGCGAGCACGCCGTCAAGGTCGTGACGTCGTGAGGGCACGTCCACGCCGGCGACGTGGATGCGCTGCGGCGTCATGCGCTCGGCGGCGGCAGTAAGGCGGCGGTAGCTCGGCTTGATCTTCAACCAGGCGTCGAACAGCCTGTCCGCCTTGCGGCGGTGACGGTTATAGTAGGCGTCCTTTTCGGCATAGCGCGTGCCGTAGGCGGAGAGGAGGATGTCCTCCCCGTCGATGTCCTGATTGGTCTGAGTTTGGCCCATCGCGGAAGATCCTCTTCGGTCTCATCGCTGTACGTCGTTGAGGCATGATTGGCGAGTGGCGGCGACGGTTCTGGCGCGGGGCGAGCTATGGTAGTGAGACAGGCATCAGAGAGCATGAAAGCTTAGTCAAGTGACAAAGGCCACAGTGGACGTACTTATCCCGGTTTATAACGGGGCAAGTACCGTCGAGAGCGCCATCGGGTCGATCCAGGCGCAGACCATCCAAGACATCCGCATTATCGTCGTCGACGATGGCTCGACTGATGCGACCGCGTTCATCCTCGACCGCATGGCAAAAGCCGACCGCCGCATCGTCCCCGTCCGCCGGGCGAATGGCGGCATCGTCGATGCGCTGAACGCCGGGCTGGCGATCTGCACGGCCGACCTGATCGCGCGACACGATGCCGACGACTTGGCGGTCCCGGATCGCTTCGAACGGCAGCTCGACTGGATGCAGACGCATCCCGGTTGCAGCGGCGTTTCAGGCGCGGTGATCCACATTGACGAGAACGGAAAACACCTTGGTCCCAAGGAAGTACCCGACAACCCGGCGATGGCGAATGCATCTCTGTTTCCACAGAAAGAGCCTTATCTTATCCATCCTTTCCTGATGGTCAGGCGAGCGGCCGTCGCGGCGATCGGCGGATATCGACATGTCTTCCACGCCGAAGACACAGACCTCTACTGGCGATTACAGGAGCAAGGGGAACTCGCAAATATGCCAGATCTGCTCGGCTACTACCGCGTGCATAACCAAAGCAT
>JBPBQE010000560.1:0-6839 GCA_050954595.1 Janthinobacterium lividum
AGCTGCGCGAGATCGTCCTGTGCGGCATCGACGCGAGACAGGACCATGGCCGCAAGAATGCCCTTGAACGTGCTTTGCAGCAGAAAGCGTTCGTCGGGACGGTAGCTGAGCGTTTTTCCCGACCCGGTGTCGAGGGCGAAGACGCCAAGGCGACCACCATGGGTTCGCTCGATGACGCTCAGGGCGTCTGAGCCGACGGCACTGGCTGGGGTGACGCTCGCGGCGCTAAGCCAACTCGTAACGACGAACAGCGTTCGGCGGGTCAGAGGTGTGGCTGGATAGGTCATGCCCGTACGACAAGCAGACTGGCATCTGATCTGCAAGCTCGGGCGTAGGTCCGCTCACCACACCGACTGGCGATAGCCTGCGCCGCGGAGATCTACCGCGGCAGGCAACCCTTCCTGAACCTGCGACTGTGGGCCTGTGATGGGCGTCAGCCAGGTAGCTGACGGTCGCCTCGGATCCCGAACAGGTCGGCGTCCAGCGCCTCCCAGTGCAGCCCGGAGCCTTGCACAAATCTTGGCCTGGGACAGCTGCTCGTCGGTCGCGGTTCCAGGCCCTGCGCCAGTTACAACGACCTTGGCTTCCAGCAGCTCGCGCTCGAGGAGCATCTCGCCCAGCCGAGCCTTGAGCCGCTGACTCTCCAGCACCTCGCCGTCGGTGGACCGTGTCGCCAGGCTCGCCTCACCAGCGGCCAGGAACGCGTCGCGCCAGCCGCCTCTAACCAGGGTGCAATCACTCCCCGACGTACTTGCGCAGGCGCTGTCCCGGCAGCAGGTCGTACGGGGCCGTCCACCCGGGTAGCGCGGCGATGCGCCGGAGCCAGGCCCCCGTCGCCGGGAAGCGTTTCGGGATGTCGTAGCCGCTTTCGTCGATGGGGAACATCAGGTAGCCGCACATGGACAGGTCGGCCACGGTCGGGCGGTCCCCCGCGATGAACGGGCGCCGCGACAGCTCCCCGTCGACGATGCCCAGCGCGTTCTCCACGTTGCGGCGCAGGTAGTCCTGGACCTTGGGGTCGGGATCGGCGGTGAACGCCCGGCGGAAGCGGTAAGGCGCCATGAAGCCGCTCAGCTTTTGGTTGTCGAAGAACAGCCAGCGCAGCACCGCGAAGCGCTCGGTGTCGTTCGTCGGGGCGAACCGCGCGTAGCGATCGGCCAGACGGAGCAGGATGGGCGCCGTCTGCGTCAGCCGCTGCCCGTCCTCCTCCAGCACGGGGATCTCGCCCATGGCGTTCACCGCCGCCCGCCATTCGGCCGTACGGGTGACGCCGCCGCCGAAGTCGGTCCAGACGGGCTCGAACGCCTGGCCGCACAGATGGAGCATCAGCGCGAGCTTGTAGCTGTTCCCGGATTCTGGAAAGTAGTGCAGCCGGTAGCCGGCCATGGGTCGTCCTCCTCGCCTACGGATGTGGGGCCTCGTCGGCTTCCGGCCACGGATGTCCGGTTCCTGGTGCCATGAGCGCAAGGTGTTGATCTTCCGTCGCCTGGTCGGCCGGGAACATGCATTCGACACGGAGTTCCTGCGCCGCGACCGCGGTCGGCGTGCCCACCGTGCAGACCATGGAAAAGTAGCTCAGCACCGCTCCGTTCCTCTCGAAGCTGAGCGGGACCATCGGCAGGTCGGTGGTCGAGGGAAGTGGCGCACGCCCGACAGGCGCCCCCGGGTAGGCCAGGAGCGCCTCGATCAGTTCGCGGCTACGCGGGTCGAGCACGCCGCCGACCGCTTCCCGCCGCACCCGGCCGAGCAGGGAGGCGGCGACGACCCCCCAGTTGCGGATGAAGGGCCGCATGCCGGCCGGGTCGAACATCAGGTGCAGGATATTGCGCGGCCCGGCGCGCTCCGCCATATCGATGAACAGGCCGAAGAAGCGCGGCGCCGCGGCGTTGGCCGACAACACGTTCCAGTGGCGGTCCATCAGTACCGCAGGGTAAGGCTCCTGCTGCCGGAGAAGGCGCGCGGCTGCGGCGGTGATGCCCGCCATCTGCGGCTCGTCCCAGCTTCCGTCTCGGTAGAGGGGCGCGTAGCCCGCGGCGAGCAGCAGTGCGTTGCGCTCCCGGAGCGGGATGTCGAGCGCGTCGGCGATGGCCAGGAGCTTGTCGCGGCCCGGCGTGCTCCGGCCGCTTTCCACGAAGCTGAGGTGGCGCTGGGACATGTTCGCGTCCAGCGACACGTCCAGCTGGCTCCGGCCCCGCGCCGACCGCCAGCCGCGCAGCAGCTCGCCGAGTTCCCCACCCCGCGGGGCGGGCCGGATCGTGGAAACGACGCCGTTCATCTGACCTGCTTACCAGCCATCCTGCCGACCAACCTTGGTCGCCGCGCAACCAGGGGGCAATGACCTCCGACGTAATTGAGACCGTTCTCCCTTGACTGCCTGATGCGCGCCGTCCCGCGAGGCACCTTCGCAGCGGGCGCGGACCGCAGCACCACGGAGAACCCATGACACATGCCTTCGACCGCAGAACCGTGCTCGGGCTCGCGATGGGGCTGGCCGGTGTCGTGCCCCCTGCCCTGGCGGCGACCCAACCCGACACGGCAAGGAACAATACCATGACACAGGTCACCTTCACGAGGATGGAGCCTCCTGCTTGGCTGCTGGCATTCTGGCGGGAGATCGACGACAAGACCTGGGGCGCGGGCTTCGACTGCTTCGCCTCCGACGCGGTGTGCAACCTGGGCGTCGCCGACTGGCACGGCCGGGACGCCATCCGCGACAACCTCCGCAAGTTCATCGACACCGGCTTCACCGCCCACCACGACGTGCTCGAGTACTGGGACAGCCCGGCGCTGAAGGTGTTCAGGGGCAAGGTCACCATGACCCCGGACGGCGGCGGGCCTGCCGTGCATCCGACCATGACCCACTTCTTCTACATGGACGAAGGCGACCCGTCCAAGGTCAGGCGGTGGTGCGGGGCGGTCGGCCCCGTGTCCTTCGGCTGACCGCACCGGCCTGGTGCGGGCGGGATGGCGGTCCCCGCCCGCACCAGATCCCAGGCATGCCGGCCCAGGCACCGCGCCCTCAGGCACCGAACCGCGTCCGGTAGCTTTGGGGTGCTACTCCCAGCAGGCGGAGGAACGACCGGCGCATGGTTTCCTCCGAGCCGAAGCCGCAGCGCGTCGCCACCCGGCTCACCGGCTGCCGCGTTTCCGACAGCATCCTTCGTGCGGCTTCCACGCGCAGGCGCTCGACGGCCCGGGCCGGCGTTGTGCCCGTGGCGTCGAGGTAGTGCCGGCTGAAGCTGCGCTCGCTCATCCCGGCCCTGCGTGCAAGGACCGGGAGTGAAAGGTCGCCGCCTAGGCTGGACGCCATCCACTCGTGCAGCTCGCCGAAGCGCTCGTCGGCGACCTGCAGGGACAGGGCGGCGCTGAACTGCGCCTGGCCTCCCGGACGCTTGAGGAACACCACCAGATGACGGGCCACGGCCAGGGCAAGGGCCCGGCCCAGGTCCTGTTCCACCAGGGCCAGTGCGAGGTCGATCCCAGCCGTCACCCCGGCCGAGGTCCAGACCGGCCCGTCGTTCAGGAAGATGGGATCCGGCTCGACGTGGACGGCCGGGAAGCGCTCGGCCAGCTCGGTGCAGAACGACCAGTGCGTCGTGGCACGACGGTTGTCCAGCACGCCGGCGGCGGCCAGCAGGAACGCACCCGTGCAAACGGACACCACCCGCCGGGCCGAGGCCGCCCGGGCCGCCAGCCATCCTACCAGTGCGGCATCCGCCGCCGCCGCCGTGACACCCGGGCCACCGGCCACGACCAGCGTGTCCACGGGTGACCCGGCGTCCGGCAGCGGCGCCGCGGCGAGGTCGAGCCCGGCGGAGGTCCCGACGCCGCCCGTCCTCATCGCGACCGTCCTCGGCCTGTAGGGGGCGGCCCCGCCCGAAAGAACCACCTGCTCGTTGGCAGAGGCGAACACCTGCAACGGCCCGGCCACGTCGAGCAGCTGCACCGCGGGAAAGACAAGGTCCGTGAGAAAGCGAATTTGAAGGCAACAAACGGAGTGCACTTGGAGGATCGATGAGGAGAATGCCGTAGCAATCTTCAGGATGCTATCCGTGGCTTTGATCCCGACACCCCACCTCCCGCCTGCCTTCCGCCGTCTTGCCTTCTCGAACATGTCGGCCCAGCTCGCCGAACAACTCTCCTTGGCAGCTGCGCCCCTGGTGGCAGTGCTGCTCCTGAACGCAGGCCCGGCAGAGACCGGCTATCTACAGACGGCACAGACGCTCCCCTTCTTGGTCTTCTCGATGCTGGCAGGTGTCCTGGCTGACAGAATTTCACGCCGACGTTTGATGGTCGCTGCTGAGGTAATCCGCGCCCTGTCCCTGGCCACCATCCTGGTCCTGCTTGTCGGAGGACTTCTCAACCTTCCACTTCTTGCAGCGCTGGGCTTCTTGGGTGCCATTGGCACCGTCGTCTACAGCGTCGCTGCTCCTGCCTTCCTCCCGGTCCTGGTTCCCCACGAAGGGTTTGCGGCAGCCAACCGCTGGCTGGAACTGGCCCGCAGCGCAGCCTACACGGCCGGGCCGCCCCTCGGCGGCCTCGTTGTCGGCGCTATGGGCGCGCCTGCCGCTTTTGTGGGGGCAACGGCGCTCTCCCTATCGGCTATCATGCTCCTGGCCGGTCTGCCCACGCCTGCCGCAGCGCCGCCAGTGCGGCGGGCTGTTCTCCAGGAAGTACGTGAAGGCGCGGCCTTCGTGCTCACGCATCCGCTCTTGCGGCCCGTACTCGTTACGGCCGTCTTCTTCAACACGGCCTGGTTCGTGCTGCAGGCCGTCTACGTGGCTTACGCCGTCACCTCGCTCCGCCTCACGGCCGCTGAGGTCGGCGCCACGCTGGGCACCTATGGCGCCGGCATGGTGATCGGCGCGCTGCTGGCCAGCCGTCTGGCGACGCGCCTCCCGTTCGGGACCATGATCGCCGTCGGACCGGCCGCAGGGCTCGTCGCTTCCTTGCTCATGCTCGCTACGCTCATTTGCCCGTCTGGTCTCCTGGCCGGGCTGTCGTTGTTCCTGTTCGGAGCCGGGCCGATTCTTTGGACCATCACGACTACTACGCTGCGGCAAGCGGTAACGCCAGGAAGCATGCTCGGCCGGGTCTCAGGTTTTGTGATGACGGCCACCTTTGGAGCGCGTCCTCTCGGTGCCGGTATCGGGGCACTTCTGGCTACTCAGTTCGGGATAGCGGCCTGTCTCCTGGCTTCCGTGGCCGGCTTTGCCATCCAATTCCTGGTGTTGTTCGGATCTGCCGTGCGGCGGCTCGACCGCCAACCGGAGCTGCTTCGCACCTGACTGTTGCCACGCTGGTTGGATCGCACCAGGGATCTTTCTGACGCGATGTAGGTCCGGTTTCCACCCCAAGCAGCGGTAGATGAAATCAGCGTGCTAAAGTTTTTCTCGATTTTGACCGTTTGCGGGAATGGCTCGATCGGCTTGGGCGATCAGGCAAGCAGGTGTTGAGCGATCATCTCTGCATCATCGTCGGTGGGCATAGAGGTCCAAGCTGCTGCGACACGGTCGGCGAACGCATACACGGCGATCCGGCTACCGGGGCCTTCTCCTGTGTGACCTATGGGGTGGAGTTGTGGGTTGGTAGCCGAGAGCATCACGCCAAGCCCGTAGGCTGGATTAGGATGTGCCTCGCTACGATATTGCGGCAACGGACGGGCTTCCAGCATGGTCGTTAGCATGGAGGGTCGCAGCAGTTTGCCCGTCACCAAGGCATGAAGGAGGCGAGCGGCATCGGCCACCGTTCCAGTCACCAGCCCATGATACACCCATCTTGGGTCATAACCGGCCGCGCCGGCCATCTCCACTCTAGCCAGATCATCGGCCGACATGGCGAGCCGAGCGGTCTGCAATCCGACAGGATCGAACACCAACGAAGAGAGGGCAGCCGCGAGCGGCACGCCCGAGCCTGCTTCGATCGTCTGCGCCACCATCAGGTAGCCGATGTTCGAGTAGGCCCAGCCGGTGCCGGGCTCAAACCGCAGCTGATCCGCTTGGACAGCGGCGAGCATCTTTGGAATCGGCCACGGCGCTTTTCCAGCAGCTACATCCTCATGGTAGCGGCTGATCGATCCATAGTCGGGTAGGCCGGCCTCATGCCGAAGGAGTTGCCGCAGTGTAAAGGGACGTTTCTCTACCGGGGCGTCGAGGTCCAGCTTGCCGTGATCGACAAGGCGGAGCGCCGCAGCAGACAGCACCGTCTTGGTAAAGCTCCACCAGGGCACGGGCGTATCCGTTCCTTTGATCGTGGGGGCGTTCCCTCCCTCGATTATCGCGGTCGCCAGCATGATGCCCGCTGTCACACGATTACAGCGTCGCCATAAGCAGACTCTCGATCAACCATCATTGCAGCACTGTCTTCCCCCGCATGTTCGGAACATTGCGCAGCTCAGCTTCGCGCGCTGCCTGCTCCCACGTATCGCCCGGCATCTCGGCCAGCTGGATCGCAAATAGCTCCATCCACGCTTCGGTCCACTCGTCGCGCATCTCCTGCATGTCCTCCAGGCCCATCATGTCGAGTGCCTGAAACATGCCGCCGACCATCGGCTCGGCCACGATCACTGTCCCGTCCGGTAGGTCGTGCACCATCTCGGGCAGCTCTTGCCGTAACTTGTCCAGCCATCGGGGCTGATCGACCTCGTCCATCTCGGCCAGCGTCATCAGGTCGTGGAACGACGCCCATGGGTGGTCGGGTACGGTCAGCGGCGAGGCATAGATGCGCAGTGGGTAGCCAGCGAGCTGAATGGTGCGGAGTGGCGTCATACTGCCGGTTCACCATTTAGCGCCGCTGCCCGCTTCTCCACGATCGACAGCAGGTGCGACGCCAGTAGAATT
>JBPBQE010000475.1:0-6833 GCA_050954595.1 Janthinobacterium lividum
GCGAATCAGCCCGCTCGTGACCGCGTCAACCGACAATTGGTTCACCGCATCGCCGCAATTTCAGACGGCGGCGAACCTACCCAGGTGAGCAATTACAACATTTAAAGTAGAACAATCAACAATGTTAGTAATCTCAGGATATTTAATAACGAGTGCGTGAATGTTCATCGTATTATTGCTTGCGTAAATGCTGGTATTTCAACTAAAAGTTGCTTTGTGAAAAGACTTTTCTAGAAGGCTAGAATGGCTGAGATCGTTAGTGACGACGTGTTGGATTGGGCGCGAGATCTCGCGGAAATCAAAAAATTGTTTGGGAACGAAGACCGTCAGCAACCAGTGGCTTATCAGCCAGCTGCGATTGTCGAGTTCGCCCCACGTCAATTGTTGCCTGATCCTTTGAGGCGAAAAATGGAGATTGCTGATCAATGGCGGCTTCAATCGGATTAGCCGTCACTGGATCGGGCTTAAGCATAATCGATTGACCTCCATTCTGGAACAACAAACAATTAGGCAAGAAGAACATTCAAATATTCCCTTCTCGCACTGGTCTAAGAAAGCCATGTTCGAAAACCACTAATATGTAAACTAAATGCCTGATTGTATAAACAATTATTTCTTTCATATTGAAACTGGAATGAATCCAATATAGTACCTGGCCAAATTAGAAATTAAGGATTGCCTAACTCGAAATCTCCTCATATGAACACGGGCCCGTGAATGAGGACAAAAATGCCCTTGAGACGTGACGAACAAAAAGCATTGCAGACTGCAATCACCGTCGAAGTGGCAAAGACCACCGAGTCAATTCGAGAAGCTCAGGCCCTCCGACATCAAGTGTACTATCTCGAGCGAAAATTTCTTACTGCTGATCCCGGTATTAAAATTGATCAAGATCAGTTTGATCGCACTGCCCAACATATTCTCGTTCGCCGGGCTTCAACCCGCGAGGTCATTGCCACCTCCCGGGTTGTTCGCAGTCAAGCGAATGTAAACGGGAGTGCGTTGCCGATGCATCGGTATTGCTGCCCCACCCTACTCAGTGGCTTGCCGATGCAAAGTATGGGCGAGATTTCTCGTTTCGCAATTTCTAAACAGGCGCGCGATGCTGCGACATCGGGGCCAATTGTACGGCTCGCACTTTTTCGCGGAATCCTGCAAGCCAGTCAGGCGATGGAATTGACACATTGGTGCGCGCTGATGGAGCCAAGCCTGATCCGATTGTTGTCAGCAACCGGCATTCAATTTAATCCCCTGGGACCGCTGGTAGAGGCTTCCGGCGAACGCCAGCCTTGTGTCGCCCAAATCAGTCAGGTCGTGCTGCGAGGGCGTGCGTCACACCCCCACTTTTACGAGGCAGTTGCCGCCCGGACGTACTCCCGAGCAGCTTGAAACCAGCTATCGCCGGACTCGGTTCTGATCGTCAGTCTTGCAGACGGCGGCGAACAAAGCCCATTGCGATTAGTCCGATCCCGAGAAGCCCAAGTGAAGCAGCCTCAGGTACGGCAATGCCCGGCTGAATGGTTTGGCTCGCCGTCGAGGTTAGGGCGATGTTGTAGCTGGTGCCCACCGTAAGAACCGGCGTTAGGAATGAGAAGGCGGAGGAGGTTGGTCCAACCTGATTCCTCGATGGAACGCCGGCGACTGAGGAGATCTGTCGATTTAGGTCGCTTGGGGAGAACGTGAACAGTGGCGTGCCTGCTCCAGCTGCGGTGATGGAGAAGCTGTTCTGAATGGCGGCATTGGCGGCTCGCCGGTCAAAAGCGCCGTGGAAGCAATCAACTATACAGGTCTGTAAAGTTTACTGACAGTGCCTGGCCAGTGCCGGTGGTGGTGAAGCTGATGGCGGCGTTGTCTGCGGCGACCGAGTTGCCCAGTGCGTTGCCGTAGCCTTCCGCCACGTTGGAAACGCCAACGCCGCCGGAAGCTGCCGAACCAGCGCCAATGGATGCATTAGCTCGGCCACCAGGAGCAACGCATGAGATTTTCAGGATAGATTTGGCGGGTATCTGCGCGGGCGGTCTTGTACATTGATCTCTGGTGATTGAAGACAGTTCCTTCTGAAAGAAGGGACATCCCGTTGGCATTGGATCGATTGCTGGACCTTCTGCATGACGTCGAAGATCCTCGTTGCGGCGGCAAAGTCGAGCACCGGCTGACGGACATCCTGGTCATCGCAATTTGTGCTGTGATCGCTTGTGCGGAAAGCTGAGACGACATCGCGCTGTATGGCCACAACAAGCTGCCTTGGCTGAGGACCTTTCTCGATCTGCCGAACGGTATCCCGTCGCACGACACGTTTCGACGTGTCTTCATGCTGATCGACCCTGTGACGTTCGAGGCGGCGTTCCTGTCCTGGGTCGGCACGCTCGTGCGCGACTTCGACCGTGAGGTGGGTATCCACCCGGTGAGTAACACCTACCACGCTTGATGCTGCTGAGTGATCTTTGCTGCGCTTGTACGAGCGTCGTTAAGATCAGAGGCGGGTTGCGGGATGGAGATTATCACAGGCGTTGAGCGCCGCCGCCGCTGGCGCTTGGAGGAGAAGCTTCGGATCGTGGCCGAAGCTGAGAGGCCTGGGGCGTCGTTTGTCGATGTGGCCCGTCGCCACGAGGTGAGCCGCGGCTTGTTATGGACCTGGCGACGTCAGATCCGACGCGGCGAGCTGGTGCCAGAGCCGATGCCGACCTTCATGCCGGTGCAGATCACGACCGATCCGCTTCCTGCCTTGCCCGCGCCGATCCCGAGCAAAGCAACAGTTCCTGCGAAGGGAGCCCGGATCGAGATCGCGCTGCCGGATGGGACTTGCGTCCGAGTGGGTGCGGATGTCGGCTTGGCGGTTCTGCGCCGGGTGATGGCAGCAGTGCGGCGGTGATCCCTTTGCCGTCAGGTATGCGGGTGTGGCTGGCCAACGGACACACGGATATGCGGCGCGGGATGAACGGCTTGGCTTTGCAGGTCCAGCAGGCCTTGGAGCGGGACCCGCATGCGGGCGACCTTTATGTATTCCGGGGCCGCCGGGGCGACCTAGTGAAGATCCTTTGGCATGACGGCCTTGGCATGTCGCTGTATGCCAAACGGCTGGAGCGGGGCCGGTTCGTGTGGCCGCAGGCCAAGGAAGGCGTGGTCTCGCTGACCCCTGCCACTCTCTCGATGCTGCTGGAAGGAATCGACTGGAGAAACCCGCAGCGGACCTGGCGACCGGAGATGGCCGGCTGACCTGGCCGGTTGTCGGAAAGGAGTACACAGCCGACGTCGGATGTGGTTGGATCGGCACTGTGATGCCCGCCCCCGAACCCGTTCCGGACGACATCGGCCAGCTACGCGCGGCGCTTGCGGCCGAGCGGCTGGCGCGGCGCGAGGCGGAAGCGCGCGCGTCCGGCGCGGAGGCGATGGTGGCGCATCTCAAGCTGCTGATTGCCCAGCTCAGGCACGACCGCTTCGGCGCCTCGTCCGAGCGCGGCCGCAAGCTGCTGGATCAGCTGGAGCTGCAGCTGGAGGAACTGGAAGCCGCGTGCGCCGAGGACGAGGCGGCACTCGGTCCGGATCCGGATTGGGAGGACGTTCCTCCCCGGCCCACCGTCCGCCGCAAGCCGGTACGCGGGCCGCTGCCGGCCCACCTGCCGCGCGAGCGCGTGGTGGTTCCCGGCCCCACCGCCTGTCCGTGCTGCCAAGGCAAGCTGGCCAAGCTCGGCGAGGAGGTCACGGAGACGCTGGAGGTGATCCCGCGGCGGTGGAAGGTGATCCAGACTGTGCGCGAGCGGTTCACTTGCCGGGCGTGCGAGACGATCATCCAGCCGCCGGCGCCGTTTCACCCCATCGCACGCGGCCGCGCCGGGCCCAGGCTGCTGGCGATGATCCTGGAAGCCAAGTTCGGGCAGCACCTGCCGTTGAACCGGCAGAGCGAGACCTATGCGCGCGAGGGGATCGCGATCGACGTGTCGACCATGGCTGACTGGGTCGGCGCTTGCACCGCGACGCTTGCGCCCTTGACCGCACTGATCCAGGCGCACGTGATGGCGGCCGCTCGTATCCATGGGGACGACACCACCGTGCCCGTACTGGCGCGCGGCAAGACCGCCACCGGTCGCCTGTGGGCTTACGTGCGCGACGACCAGCCGTTCGGCGGACCGGAACCGCCTGCGGCGGTGTTCCACTACTCGCCCAACCGCCGGGGCGAGCACCCCAACAAGCACTTGGCCGGTTACGCCGGCATCCTGCAGGCCGACGCATACGCCGGGTTCAACGACCTCTACCATCCAGGACGCAGGCCCGGGCCGTTGACCGAGGCAGGCTGCTGGGCACATGGGCGTCGCAAGCTGTTTGACCTCGCCCAGGTCGCGCGCGCTCCGCTCGCGGCCGAGGCGGTGCGCCGGATCGACGCCATCTTCGATGTCGAGCGCAGCATCAACGGCCTGCCGGCGGAGCAGCGTCTTGCCCTGCGCAAAATGCACGTAGCGCCGCTGATGGCCGACCTTGAGATCTGGATGCGCGAAGCCCGGGGCAAGATGTCGCGCCATGCCGAGGTTGCCAAGGCCATGGACTACATGCTCAAGCGCTGGAACACGTTCGTCCGGTTCCTCGGGGACGGACGCATCTGTTTGACGAACAATGCCGCCGAGCGGGCGCTGCGCGGCGTGGCCCTTGGCCGCAAGGCATGGCTGTTCTGTGGGTCCGATCGGGGCGGCGACCGCGCTGCGGCCATGTATTCCTTGATCGTCACGGCCAAGCTGAACGACGTCGATCCGCATGCCTGGCTTGCCGACGTTCTGCGACGGATCAACGACCACCCCGCGTCACGGCTGCACGAGTTGCTGCCCTGGAACTGGGGAAAGCAGGCCGCCAAACTGGCGGCATGAGCCAAACGAGCAGGACCCGCGAAACGGAGACCCTGGACAGCGCAAGGTCAGCGCTGAACAGCTTCAGGCAGATTTGCAAGGCATGGAAAACACCGCACCTTTCTGAGAAGGCTCAATCTCGCATGCCACAAAAAGAAACGCTTCAGGCCTTTCTGTCGCCGCAACGCCTACGCGAGCTGGCTGGCCCCAAAGTTTATGCACGCGGTGAGAAATACTCCGACGGCGGTGCTGTTCAGCTGCATGAGCATACGCGTGATGAAGCCATTGGCGAAGTCATGGGATCACAGCCCTACCGCGTTGGATTGAAGTTGACGTCAAAAGGGTTGGTCGCCGAATGCACCTGTCCAGCCATGTCGGACTACGGGTTTTGCAAGCATGCCGTTGCCCTTGGTCTCCATCTGATCGGTGCGCCACCGACGGCCAAGAGGACCATCAAATCACGAAAAGTCGTGCCTGACGACTTCACCGAGAGATATCCCAATATCGCCGGCTGGATCAAAGATGGTTGGATCGAGATTGGGCGTGATGGCCACAGCACTTCCACCATAAGAGTATTGGATGAAGGTGGGTTGATTTGGGAAGGGGGCACAAGGCACAGATCGATGGACAAGATCCTGCAAGAAGCCGAAGACGCCATTTCTGACTGGATGCGGAATAACTAAACAGGACCCCGTTAGTTTTTCCACACAGCACGAAATGTCTGTTTGTTGTTTTTCAAAGGCCCACCGAGGCCGCAATACCGGTTCGCATATGTCCTGACTTGGTGCCGGAGCATTTCCACCTCTGCTGAGCGGCACCAAAAGGTAAGGTCAACTCTTATGCGGCCCAGTACAATACCTTCTTTTTTGGCTACCACCCACCACAACATGGCCAGCATGCAGATTGCCAACAAGGAGCCCTGATCAGCCTGTTGATGGACTCAACCACCATCCGCGGCCCTCGCCGGAGGGATACTGAGGTGGTGGCGATCGACGGCAAGACCGTCCGACGCTCGTTCGACCGTGGCCGCGAGCAAAATCCGCTTAACGTGCGATTTTGAGCAAACGGTGAGGTGACCCCTAGAGGGCACGGAAGCCGGCGTTGGCCTGATCGGCGATGAATGTGGCCACTGTCTCCGGCACGGCCGGGATTGGGTCGAGGGCGCGGCCGGCGCACCACGCGGTGAACGCGGCGAAGTCAACGTAACCCGAACCGTCCCAAACGTGGAGAAAGGTTACCCCGGCCTCGTGCCCGCACAAGTCATACTGGGTCATGGCGCCTGACAGGCTTACGGTATTGCTGCGGGTCAGGCCGGAGACACTTTGGTCAGTCGTGATAGCCATCAAGGCGCTCCCAGACCTCGAGTGAGCCGGACGATGCTCGTCAATTGTTAAGGAAGCGTTTACTGCCGATGCGCTACAAGGTGCTGCGACCTCGACGCGATCTGCGGGCATCCGCATTGTCCCAACTTGGCAATAAAACCGGCCAAGCCGCAGTTTATCGCCGTTCAGCGTGGAGCGGGGACAGGATCGGATCGGGTTGCCAACCACATCATCAAGCCGTGGCCAGCAGATGCGCAGGCATGGAAGGCGGCTGTTTCGGCGGGGATAATGGGCTGTCCTCCACCTGCTATGCCACAATGCCGCCTATTGTTCGTGTCATGCTTTTACATTCGCAGGAGGTGCGGGATGTTTGTCAATCTTCGTCGCTATTGGGTTGCGGCTGTCCTGGCGCTTGGGGTCATGCTGGGGGTTGCTCCGGCGCCTGCCGAGGCTGGCCAGGTCCCGGCACCCTTAGTGCAGACAGTCCAGTACTATGGGCCAGGCCCAGGCTACTATCGTGGTCCGCCGCGGGGGTATGGTTATGGACCGCGACCCGGTTTCTACGGTCCGCGCCGAGGGTTCTACGGTCCGCGTCGGGGGTTCTATGGTCGCCCACACTATGGGCGCCGATTTTATCGGTGATGCAGGCTTCCATCCAACAGGCAACATTCCAGTC
>JBPBQE010000120.1:0-6787 GCA_050954595.1 Janthinobacterium lividum
GCGGCGCGACGGCTCCAGCGGGATCTACGGCGTCGTGGACAAGCGCGACTTCGTGGTGATCGCGCCGATCGACGCCGGCGTCGCCCACTTGGTGCAGCAGTATCGCTACCCCGTGCAGGGGCGCTGGTGGGAGTTCCCGCAAGGGATCTGGGACGAACGGCCCGATGCCGATCCGATCGAAGCCGCTCGCGGCGAGCTGGTTGAGGAGACCGGATTGACGGCAGCCACTATGCAGCATGCGGGAAAGATGTTCACCGCCTACGGCACGATGAACCAGCCGTTCCACGTGTTCCTCGCCACCGGCCTGACCGCCGGTGCCGCCAGGCCGGAACTGGAAGAGCAGGATCTAATCACCCGTGCCTTTGCCCTGGCTGAGGTCGAGGCAATGATCCGGGACGGCGCCATCACCGACAGCATCACCGTGGCCGCTTTCGGCCTTCTGCGTCTGAAGGGGCTGATGTGAACAACGTGTTGCCGGCGGTCACGCCCGGCACTGCACTGACACAAGCCGATCAGGCCGCCATCCACGACTACGCGCTCGCCGAGAAGTCAGCCGCGACCCGGCGCGCCTATCGCTCCGACTTCGCCGCCTTCACCGCATGGTGCGCCGGCCGCGCGCTTGATCCCATCCCGGCTGCGCCGGAGACGGTGGCTGCCTTCATCGCCGATCAGGCCAATGCCGGCTTTCGCGCCTCAACACTTGGGCGCCGGGTTGCGGCCATCGCCTATGCCCACGCTCTCGCCGGCCTCGAGCCGCCGACCAGCAGCAAGGCCGTCCGCGTCGTGCTCGGCGGCGCCCGCCGCAAGATCGGCACCAGGCCAACGCAGAAGGCGCCCGCCACGGCCGAGCGGATCGCCACCATGCTCACCTCCCTGCCCGACACCCTCACCGGCAAGCGAGATGGAGCACTGCTGGCGCTGGGCTTTGCCGGGGCGTTTCGCCGTTCCGAGCTGATCGCGCTCGAGGTGGTTGACCTCACCTTCGAGGCGGAAGGCCTGCGCGTCCACATCCGGCACTCGAAGACCGACCAAGAAGGCCGTGGCCAGGAGATCGCCATCCCGCGCGGGATCAAGCTGCGGCCGGTGACGGCCGTGCAAGACTGGATGAAGGCGGCCGGGCTCAAAGAAGGTCCGTTGTTGCGGTCGATCGACCGTCACGGCACCATCGGCGCTGCCCTATCCGCCCAATCCGTCGCGCTAATCGTCAAGCAACATGCCGCCGCCGCCGGGCTCGACCCGCGCGAGTTCGCCGGCCACAGCCTGCGAGCTGGCTTTCTCACCAGTGCAGCCGAGGCTGGTGCCGACGTGCTGCGGATGATGGAAGTGAGCCGTCACAAGCGGGTGGAAACGGTGCAAGGCTATGTTCGACGTGCCAACAGCTTCAAAGGCCACGCCGGAACTGGGTTTCTGTGACCCTGAATTATGGAGCACCCAAGCTCTAGAGTTGTCTCAGCGGCGCTCGCCGTAACTGCCCCGCTCACCATATCCGCCTCGATCGTGATCGTGGCGCCACCAATGCGCACAGCCTGCGGTGGCTAGAACGCAGGCAAGCAGCAAGGCGCTCAAGAGTTTCTTCGGCATAATGCCTCCTGTTCCGGTCCTTGAACGCCGGTTCGGATAGACCGTTTCCCGAAATCACGGCCGGCAGCGAACACGATAAAAACACTCGCGATCCACCAGTGTCAGATCACCCGGGACCATGACGTTGTGGACGTTCGTTGCCGTATGGGCAGATCGCTCATCGGCGACGCTCACACGACCCACAGTCGGCAATCAGCCTCCAGTCCCGAAGCAGGCTGAAGAACGCACAACTAACGTTCGTTGTTTTCTTTTTCTCAACTATTTGGAGGCATCATCTTCATCGTGGGCCTGGCTGTCTTGCTTTGACCAACCCTATGGAGAAATGCTGATGTCATCTTCCTTCTTTCGTGCGACCGGAGTAGCGCTCGCTCTATGCGCCCTGGCTGCTTGCACGCAGCATGACCCACTCAACACTGCCGGCCGCCCAGATGGCACGCCCGGCAACCCGCCCGGCACGGCTGCTTCGCGCGCGTTTGACCGGACCGCCGGCACCGACACTTCGGGCGCCTATCCCAGTCAGGCTGATGGCACCCGTGCCAATCCTCGCGGCACAGCCGTTAGTCGCGCTCTAGGCACGACCAACTAACCTTTGAGACAAACCCCCGGCTTGAGGGTCTGTTCTCCTCAAGGCGGGGGTTGTCGAAATCGAGAAGGCCACACCGTCGCCATGCACAAGCCCTAGGTGACGTTGCGCGGCATTTTGGGATCACCGATGACCGACAGCTTGTCCATCATTTACCGCCTAATCGATGACAAGGTTGGAGAGCCCACCAGCCAGCTTGATCACGTCTATCAGAGCTCGAACGGCGATCTCTGGCAGCTCGTTCGTGAAAAATCGCCCAAGCACTGCTTGGTTCGCCATACACCCAACGTCGCTTCGGGAGGTGCAGTGTCGGACATGTCGGTGGAAGCGTTCCTGGCAATCAACGGATCCGGCCCGGAACATGAGGCGCTTCGGCTGCTGCTGGGAAACGTCGCGGTGACATAGGCAAGTTCACCGATCGACCCAACAACACGCCCATGACACACGAGGGATGCAGAGCCTTCCACCACCGCCCAGGCTACATGACAAATCAGCAACGGCAGCGGTGGTAGTTACCTGCGTTAGTGTGATGCGAACCGCGTGGGGCCAGGATTAATCCTCCTATTAAGGGGTAAAGCATGGCCCATCGCTTTTACACGATGCCTTTCCAAGGTACCCGTTCAGTTTCCCAGGATTTCGATTGCTCAACGGACTTCGCCGCAATGATGCATGCGGGAGAGTTGATGAGGTCCAATCGCTCAGTTGAAATATGGCAGGGAACTCGGTTCGTCGGCGAGATCGGGCCGTCTTTTAGTCGCTGGTCTCGTCGGGAACCGACAGAGCGCTCATCTCAGAACTTGGCATGACGCCCCGCGCTGCACGGTGAAAGATCGCTGTGCCCTCTAATGCATTGAACGCCACAGCAATTTCACACGCGGTTGAAGGTGTTCTTGTCAGGATATTTTACAAATATTGAGACAAGCTTTCTATCATAACGTGTAAATGATTGATTCTACTTACATCTTAAGGTTGGCATGGTGGTTGCTGATACAACTTTAGGTTTTGTAGAAAGACATCGTCATGTTCAAGAACGCGCTTCTCGCTGCCGTCGTCACCGTTGCTTCTATCGGCGCCGCCTTTGCCGCACCGATCAGCGGCTCCTTCTCGCTAGCCTCCTTCAGCGGCAGCTACGTTGATGGAACTGCCGCAACCGCAACTGGCCTGGATTTCGGCGACGCCTTCGGCGGCACCGGCAACGGTTATGGCACCAATGGCACCGCGCTGGTCGGCAACGCAAAAGGCAGCTTCACCGGCCTGAACGGCATCCAGGCCAGCATTTCCGACATCGCGCTCGGGAATGGGATGGCCAACCCGTTCATGACCAATCCCTTCATCAGCTTCGGCAACGCCAGCAACATCGTCCTGAACTTCGCCAACGCCGCCCTGACCCGTTCGCCACTCGGCACCAGCGTCACGATCACCGGCAGCGCTCTCTTCACGGACGGCATCGACGCCGACGCCAGCACCGGCATGTTCTCGCTGGCGACCAGCTCGCAGAATGGCCTGTCCTCGGACGTCAACTTCACCTTCACCAGCAACGCCAGCACCACCGCCAACGCAGTACCTGAGCCGATGTCGCTTGCTCTGCTCGGCAGCGGCCTGGCTGCTGTCGGTTTCATCCGCCGGAAGCGCCACAGCGCATAAGGAATTGCCTGCTCGTAGCAGAGCTTAGCTCTGCGGCTTCTCCACAGGGACGGGTAGCTTCCATCCCGCGATGGCGCGCACGCACGATCGGGCGTGCGCGCCATCGACAATCAGCGGGAAGTGCCGTCGGAATTCGACGACGCCGGCCAACTCGCCGCTCTGTTCAACGGCACGGCGGATGGCTTCGGCAGTGGCATCATCGACAGCGAACATGACGACATCCTACACACGCCGGGCGGAGAGATCGCGCTGAACCGGCTATACTTGTGAGCCCGCCTGTTCCGCCGCGCCGTTTGTCAGCCGCACCAGCGTCGCGGCGGACCGTGACCAAAGCAGGTCAGTCCGCGACCGGCGAACCAGCCCAGGCCATGATGACGGCAAGGCGATAAAGCCGGATTGCCGTCACCCCGGTTCCGGGCAGCGCCCTCCATCTATTGCGGCAAAACCTTTAAATCAATCTGAGCCATCAGCGTGCACACCAGCGAACACCAAACGATAAAAGGGCCAGAACTGACGAACAGGCTTTCTGGTACGCATAAGCCCTGTCGGAAAACCTCCTCAGGGTGGTTTCTGCGCAAGCTTCCAATCCGACAGGGCTCTCCGCCCAAGCTTGCCTGGCTTTCGCCGTTGATCTGCAGTCGATCCGGAGTGTGCGGAAATCACCTGCTTGACGTCATTCCGGTTGAGTACTGGACCCGTCGCGGAATAGCCGAAATGCCCGGGCGGCTTGAGTTCCAGCGCAGCTGCGTTCCAGCTTTATCCCCTTATACGTACCAGAAGGCTAATTCGTCAGTTCTGGCCCCTGCGTGGTTTTTAGGCGGATAGGGGGTATGCCATCGTTATATGGTGTGACCCTGTTTAGGCACTGACATGCAGGACGCTGACAACTCAATGACAAACATGGAGATTGAGTATGTGGAGGAGATCATCGACTTCATTTTATGGGATACACCGACGAGCATGATCCCGACGAGCGAACGGGTTTGGCAGATCGCGGGTGAGTTGTTGGCCAGGCAGGATGCCGCATCCTCTATCGTGCAGGCCGCCGTAGTCGAGTGCTGGAAATTTCTCGATTGCGACAACATTATTTGCCATTGACGGGTAGCTATGTAGCAACAGCAAAGCTGGCTAAGCAATGACAGCTTACCGCGAGAACAAAAAATAGAAAATGATGAAGGCCGGAAATGTGTGTGCACTATAACACAGCATCTCCGGCCCGGTTCTAGCTATTTACCTCGAATAATGTCCATATCGCACCACGTCGTGCCACCAGCTGAAACTTGAGCACGCTCGCACCGCTCAATCACCCTGTTTTCAAGCTTGTGGTTTGTCCAAACCTGACCGCCTACGAAACACGACAGCAGACAGAACGCCAGGAAACCGGCAGCCGACCAGTTCTGCATCCGGTTGAACCGCTTCTCCCGGATCAACGTCGCCTCTTTGATCCCCTTCGAAATTAGCTTCGACAGCTCCTTCGCCAGTTCCTGGCTGTCTTTCTTACGTTCCTCCACAGCCAATCCCGTAACTGCTTGCAATCGCTGTGTCTCCTGACGACACCGCTCGATCTCGACCTTCACCCGCTCGATTTGTGTATTCATAGCGCGCTCGACGGCATCAGTGCGATCGTCGATCCGCTCCGCGAAGTTTTCTGCAATCAGGATCATAACGTTTAAGCAGTCTCTCTGCGCTTTCCCCCAAACGGCAAGGGACGAAGAGGAATCAATGCCCTCCTCGTGCATCGCCCGGTCCAAAGCATCTGCGCTGAACCGCAATGTATCGATCAGCTTCATAGCCTCCTGCCCTGAAGGCGAACTTTCCGGCACGACACCCTTCTGAGGTCCAGTCATGGCAACCACTCCAACGCGCCGACATTGTGAAACGCCTCCGTCATCCGCTTGTGCCAATTCTCCACTTGGAACTGACGGACGGGATCCAACCGCTTGCCGTTCAGCCCGGGCTCGTTAGCCACTGCGTCCATCAGCGAAAGCCCCGCCGCACGAACATGATCCATGCAGGCCAGCCGCGGCATGACCACCGCCTGCATCCCGCTCTCGACCAATTCCAGAAACTCCGTCCGTGCCAGAATGGCGTCGAAAGCACCTGCAGGCGTTTTGCCTCGCGGCACCAAATGCTCGTTCAGGATCAGCACGCATCGCGCCGCCCTGAAATAACCGGCTCGATGGATTGAAAGGATGTGTTCGAAATCATCCTGATCCGGGCCGCAAACATAGATTGCCAGGGTTTGGATGCCCCGCTGCTCGCAGAATTCAACGATTGGCCAATCGTTGGCAACTTCAGCCAGCACGCGGTCGCCGCCTCCCAAATCGAGCACCAGCGATACCCGATCGCTCGCGACCGAGGCCAGGCAATCGTTGATCCACGCCACGACATCCGGACTCTCCTCACTCAGTGGCTGGAGTGCGCCGCCAGGCGTTCCTGGCGGGTAAAGCCCGGCCAGGGTGGGGTTGCGCTTGTCACCGTCCGCGACGACCACCGACCGGCCCTGATGACGCGCGATCTGCACTATCCAGTCCAGGGCTGTACTACCTCCGGTTCGTCCTCGCCCCATACGGACCACGACGACCGGCGAGGGTGACGCTAGAGTTTTCTTCCCGGTCTTCTCCGACCGGGAGGCTTCGATACCATCCATGTTCATGTTTCCTAATTTGTGGCAGCTAGCCGCCACTGCGTGATTTGAGGGATTGCATCACGGCATCGCGCCTTGCTTCAGACACGCTGCGGCTGACGGGACCGGCCACTCCCGGCATGGCGTCGCCAGTGGCAGGCCTGACCGAAGACGGATCGCCTTGCGGTGCTGCTCGTTCCGCCATTTCTGAGGAACCGAGTGGCCTCGCAAAACTTGGCGGAACACGGCGTTTGCCCTGGGTGACTCCAGTTGCTTCGAAACGCGCCTCGGTCGCGAGATCTCGACAAACACGCGCCCAAACCTTTGGGACCGATTTCGCGTTGGGCTTAGCC
>JBPBQE010000490.1:0-6722 GCA_050954595.1 Janthinobacterium lividum
ACATTTAGCCCATAGAGTGATTACGGCTTTGCCAGCAGGCTACTGAAATCGTATTCCGCCGTCGTGTAGTGATTGGTTATCTGAATGATCGAATGCCATCCGCTGCTGCGTCCCGTTGTGCAACTTGCCAAGCCGGTGGTGCATGCTGTCCGGCAGTGGCACCCCCACCGTCACTTGGTTGGCGTCCAGCATCACGTCCGGGTAGCTGGTCATCATGTTCATCGCGCTCTCGCCGCGGTGACCCCACCTCCTGGCGTGATGACGGTTTGTCAGCGCGTAGCGGGGCCGATCGTTGCCGGTGGCTTGGTATTGTTGCCGCCGGCTAGCGCTGTCCCGCCTGTCGGCGGTGTGGGCGGTTTTCCTGGTGCAGCGTTTCCCGAATATGGTGCCCCTGCTTTCGTTGGTCCAGGGCTCGGCGGCTACGGCGGCTCCGGTCCGGGGTATGCCGGCGGTTATGGCCCGGCCGGCCTAGGCCTCGGTGGTCCCGGTGCTGGCTTCATCGGTCCGGGTTTCGTCGGTGGTGGATCATCGCCGGGCATAATCGGCGGCTCGACGGGTCCGGTTGCTCTCGCTGCCAATACACCTGCCAGCACGCCAGGCGTGCCGATCGGCTCGATCGCCAGCATCCCGGCCGGCCCGACCACAACCATTCCGTCGACGGTTAGCGTCGCCACTCCTGGGACCAGCGTTCCCGCGACAGGTGGCCGCAAGATGATGGATCAATCCACCACGAGCGACACAACGCCTGGCACCAGCACCCCTGGCGATACGACACCCGGAGGCGGTGGCACGACCACGCCTGAGGGCGGTGGAACGACTACGCCTACCGGAAATACTCCCGGGGGCAACACGCCTGGCGGAAACACTCCTGGAGGCAATACTCCTGGTGGAAGCACGCCCGGAGGCAACACCCCGGGCGGCAGCACTCCCGGAGGAAACACGCCTGGCGGAAACACTCCTGGTGGCGGCACGCCGGTTGTCGATACGCCGGAGCCGGCGTCGATCGCCATGTTGGCAGGCGCGCTGGCGATCGTTGCCTTTTTCCGCTTCCGACGACGCAACGCGGGTTAGTCGGATAAATCGACTAACCCGACGGAGCGTCGACTCCGGCCCCATCGTTGCATCAGACTTTTCGGAGTGGCCGCCAGTCGCGGAAGAACGCCGTGCCGATCTCGTCGCCGAGGCTGCTCAAATCCAACTGGAGCTTGTCCAGGAAATCGTGCAGCTGACCGCCCGGCTCTATCATGCCGGACCCTGGTTGAAGCGCCTGGCGTAATTCATCGACCTTCTCGAGCGGCCCGGCGGTATCGCGCAGATTATACCGGCTACGCAGTTGCTCGAGGTGCCATCCGATATCGCGCACGCACAGCGCCGCGCTGCGTGCGAACGTCGTGTCGGACAGCAGGAACGACACAACGTCCCACGGCTCGAAACCGGCCTGCGCAACCCGGCGGAACGCGTGGTAACCGGCGGCCGCCCGCAACACGACGTTCCATTGCGTCAGGTCGACGATTCGGCGTTCCTCCCCGGACCCTGGCACCAGCAGATGGTACTTGATGTCTAACAGCCGCGTGATCTGATCGGCGCGCTCCAGCAAGCGGCCCAACAGGTAGAAATGCCACCCCTGGTCACGTGCGAAGGTGCCTTCCGTGATGCCGGTATGGGCCTGCACGCCCTCTTTGATCTGTCGGCACAGCCGCGACAGCGCGTCACCCTCGAGATCGGCCGGCGTCTTCGCCAGGATCGAGCGATGAAACACGTTGAGTTGCATCCACATTTCCGTGCTGATCAGCGGGCGTAACGTGCGCGCGTTCGTGCGCGCGAATTCGAGCGAGGCGGGAACGCTGGTCGGATTGCTCGCTTCGAGCAGGTAGAAGCTCTTGACCGTCTTGCCGTCGATTGCGCGTCCGGCGAGTCGCTCGCCATCGACGTTGATCGCGACTAGAGCCGACCACGAGCCGGCCTCGCCGCCGGGTCCCTCGAAGGTCTGAGTAACGTCGATGAGCCGCGCCAGGTTCTCGACGCGCTCAAGATAGCGCGCCATCCAGAACAGGCCCTCAGCATCACGCGTGAGCAGGGCATTGCTGTGCAAGCTCATTCGGCCAACACCCAGGTATCCTTCGAGCCGCCGCCTTGCGACGAGTTGACGATCAGGCTGCCTTCTTTGAGGGCAACTCGCGACAAGCCGCCGGGTAGCACCCAGGTGGACCGGCCCGTCACGGCAAAGGGCCGCAAATCGAGATGCCGCGGTCGGAGCCCGGTCTCGGTGAGCGTGGGGGCGACGGAAAGGCCGATCATCGGCTGGCTGATCCAGTTCGCCGGGTCCGCCACGAGCGCTGCCCGCGCGACGTCGAGCTCCGCCTTGCTGGCACGGGGCCCGACCGTGATGCCGTAGCCGCCACTCTCGCCGACCGGTTTGATGACCAGCTCGTGCAGGTGCGCCATCGTGTAGTCGAACCCTTCCTTCTCCGCGCAGATATGCGTCTGCACGTTCGGCAGGATCGGATCTTCACCGAGGTAGTATTTGATGATGCGCGGCATGTAGGCGTAGACGGCCTTGTCGTCGGCGACACCGGTGCCGACGGCGTTGGCCAGGCTCACCGTCCCTTTCCGCCACGCTCCGATCAGCCCGCGGACGCCGAGCGCGCTGTCGGGCCGGAACACGGCCGGGTCGAGGAAATCGTCGCTGATGCGCCGGTAGATCGTATGAACCGGGCGCAAGCCGGACGTCGTACGCATCCAGACTCGATCGTCCTCCACGACGAGGTCGGCGCCTTCGACCAGTGGCACGCCCATCTCGCGGGCAAGGAAGACATGCTCGAAATAGGCGGAATTGTAGATGCCGGGGGAAAGCAGCACGACCTGCGGGTCGACGACGCCCTCCGGGGCGATTTCATCCATAGCATTACGCAGCCGGCGACCGTAATCGTCGACCGGTCGCAGCTTGATGCCGCTGATCAGGTCGGGGAAATTGCGCAGCATCAGATGCCGGTTCTCGACCACATAGGAAACGCCGGACGGGGTTCGTGCATTATCCTCAAGCACACAGAACGCGCCGTGCTCGTCACGCACGATGTCGATGCCACAAATATGGACATAAGTGCCGAATCGGACCGGAAAGCCGATCATCTCCTGACAGTAATTCGCATTGCCGAAGATCAGCGGACCCGGCACGACGCCATCCTTGACGATCTTGCGGTCGTTGTAGATGTCGCCCAGAAACAGGTTGAGCGCCTGAACACGTTGCTGCACGCCGCGTTCGAGCAGGTCCCATTCAAGCCGCGGGATGATACGCGGCACACAGTCGAACGGCAGGATACGGTCGATCGCAGTAGCATCGGAATAGACCGTGAAGGTGATCCCGAGCGCCATTAGATCGCTTTCGGCCATCTCGGCGCGCGCGCGCAGGACATCGAGCCCGATTTCTGCGATTTGTCGTCGGACATGCTCACCCGCGGCGCCCGTCGCGCCGGATCCAGTCAGTTCGCAATAGTAAGGGCCCGGGTCGTAAGCGCTAAACGGATCGAAACGTGTCATTTTGGGCGTCCAACCATCGTCGCAGAGATGCAGACCAGCATGACCGGTGCCGTGAGCAGAAGAAAGAGGCTGAGGCGAGATGGCGTAAAGAAGCGACTCGGCAAAATGCCATTTCAGTTGCATTTCCACGCGCTAGCCGGTTTACCTCAGCTGAAGGATGACGAGGCTTGGATCTCGTCTCGTTAGGAGAAAATTAATGCGGACGTTGATTTCCGGCCTGGTCGTCGCCGGCCTGCTCACCAGTCACGCTGCCGGTGCCGTGTGCGTATCGCCGGCCGACCGCGACGCGCTCGATGTTGCAGCGCTGAAGACCCAGCTGATGGTGCAGACCCTCACCTGCAAGAACGACACCGAGTACAACGCGTTCATCACCAAGTTCAAGAACGAGCTGAACTCGGACGAACGCACCACCAGCAACTACTTCTCGCGCACCTATGGCCGTAACAGCCAGAAGCGGCACGACGAATACGTCACGTTGCTCGCTAATGCGAACGCAGACGCAAGCCAGAAAGACGGTAGCCGCTTCTGCCCGCACAACGAGCAGGTGTTCAAGGAAGTGCTGGCGTTGAAGAACGGCAGCGAGCTGAGCGAATACGCCGCCGGCCGGACCGCTGGTCAGCCCGTGTCGTACCAGACCTGCGAGGCTACGCCGGCTCGCGCGACTCGCGCGAGCGCGACCCACACGACGACGCACACCACGACCCGCCACAAGAAGTAGGCTGACCGGGCTCGCGCCGGAAAGTGCGAGCCCGCCCCAGTTTCTAACGCAGGATGATTTCGACCCGGCGGTTCTGCGGCTCGCGCACACCGGCCGCCGTCGGCACCAGCGGATTGGTTTCACCAAAGCCCTGTGTCCCGATTGCCGCACGTGGCACCCCGTCACGCACTAACTCGTTGGCGACAGCCTCAGCCCGGCGCATCGACAGCCCCCGATTGTAGCCAGCCGTGCCGGATGCATCGGTGTAGCCGTTGACCTCAATCCGCGTGACCTGGGTCCGCGTGGTCGCGCGAGCTGCTTCGCCGACGACTTGGCGGGCACGAGGCGTCAGATCAGCCCGATCCCAATCGAAGAACACCAGATAGGTCCGCGCCGCTTCGGCGGCCGGAACCGGCGCTGCTGCCGGTGCCGCTGCCATCGGGGGTGGCACGACGTTGAACGCGTAATGCAGCCCGAGCATCAAGCTGTGGTTGTAGTCAGACTTGGTTCTGTACTGACCGGCAGCTGCGACCCCGCTGACGCCGGCAGCATAGGTCCGGTCACCGGCGACGGCGTAATATCGGTATTCAGCCACGAGTGAGAGGCCGACCACGGGCGGAATGGGAAAGGATAGCCCTGCAATCGCCTGATAAGCGAAGTTGCCTTCGCGATCGTCGATGCGACCGTTATAGCCTGGAACCGAGAAGCCGGCGCGTTGATCGACCCAGGCATACCCTGCACCTGCGCCGACGTAAGGATAAACGTAGGGGCTGCCGACATCGAGGTCGAACAGGACGTTGCCCATCGCCCCATATTTGGATTCGCGTCCATTGGTGCCGAGTGCGGCATTGCCGCGGCCGTAGTCGTTGCGACGGTAATTGCCTTCGGCTTCGAGGCGCAGGCCGTTGCCGAAGCCATATCCGACGCTGCCGATACCGACATAGCCGGTCTCGAAGCCGCTGCTGCCGTATCGTGGCCCGGTTGAGCCAGGGACGGCGACTCGAACCTGCTCGCGCTGCAGGAAGTTGGCGCCGCCGACGGCGCCGATGTAGAGGCCGGTGACCGGCTGCGCGGACGCGCCGCACCATCCGATGAACGAAGCTGCCAGCAGAGTGGTAGCGAACAAGCTTTTACGCGACATCGAGATTCCTTCCGAGCGTCCTGACCGGCGCTCTCACTAAGGCCGTCATCCTACGCGACACCAGCCTACACATACAAAAGGGCCGGCCCATTGCTGGACCAGCCCTTTGTAACGGGTTGGTCGGTTAGCTCAACATGAGCCAACCGACCTTAGCCCATCAACTACTGGAGGATGATTTCGACGCGACGGTTCTGCGGCTCGCGCACACCGTTAGCGGTCGGAACCAGCAGGCGGTTCTCACCAAAGCCCTGGATCGAGATCGCGCTGCGCGGCACGCCGTCACGCACGAGCTCGTTCGCAACGCTCTGCGCACGACGGACCGAGAGGCCCTGGTTATACTGCGGCGTGCCCGACGTGTCGGTGAAGCCGTTGACCTGGATGCGGGTAACCTGCGTCCGGGTGGTCGCCTGAGCTGCCTCAGACACGACCTGGCGGGCGCGCGGGGTCAGATCAGCCTTGTCCCAGTCGAAGAACACCAAGTAGGTGCGAGCCGCTTCACGGACCGGAGCCTGAGCAATCGGCGCGGCCGGCGGCGGCGGCGGAGCTGCGTTGAAGGCGTAGCGAACGCCGAGCATCACAGAGTGGTTGAAGTCGTCGTCAAAGCGAACGTTCGCACGGGTGGACACGCCACCACCAAGCTGCGGGCGGTTCGACGCATACTGGTAGGTGTAGGTCCGGTCGCCAACGAGGCCCATGAAGCGGTATTCCGCGGTCAGGGACAGGCCAGGCACGGCAGTGATCGGGAACGCAATACCGGCGATGGCCTGGTAAGCGAAGTCACCCTCGCCGTCATTGCTGCGGAACTGATACTGGCCAAACGGAACGTTCACGCCCGGGGTAGCCGGGACGAAGCCAAGGATGCGAGCATTCTTGTGCTGGGCCCAAGCGTAACCAACACCGCCGCCGATATATGGAACGACCGGCAGGGTGCCGAGGCCGAACACGGCCGGGTCGATGTCATACAGGGCATTGACCATGCCGGTGTACTTGTATTCGTCGCCGCCGAAGTTGGCTACGCCGACCTGGGCGTTGCCGCCGGCCTTCTTGAAGCGGTTCTGAATGAAGCCGCCTTCAACTTCGAGGCGCAGGCCGTTGCCTAGGCCATAACCGACGCTCACGACGCCGGTGAAGCCGGTGCCCATGTTGACGCCGCGGTTACCACCAAGGTTGAGGGCGGAAACCGGGGTCGCGACCTGCGGGAAGGTCGTGCGGGTGATGGTCTGGTCCTGCATGAAGTTCGCACCGGCGCCAGCGCCGATGTAAAGTCCGCTGACGGCTTGAGCCTGGGCCGCGACCGGGGCAGCTGCCAGGACCGTGGCGGCGAGTAGCGCGCTACGGAGGTTCATA
>JBPBQE010000445.1:0-6717 GCA_050954595.1 Janthinobacterium lividum
GTCTTCACGGCAGCGCCCGAACGACGCCGCGAGTTCGAGCCGAGCTCCAAGCGTCGAAAGAGACGACCAGCACCCTGGCCCAGCGCTACGGCCTGAGCCGCACCACCGTGACCAAGTGGCGAGGCCGTACGATCACGGCCGACGCACCCATGGATCCGACAGTGCCGCACAGCACCGTGCTGGGCCCGGAGGAGGAGGCTACGGCATCTCCCGCCTGCCCGACGATCCCAACAAGGCCTCCAGACGGGGCAAGTTCGTCGAGACCGCAATCGGCTATGTCCACATCAACATCAGCGAACTGCGCCTTGCCGAGGGCAAGCTGAACATGTTCCTCGCCATCGATCGCGTGTCGAAGTTCACCTACGTCGAATTCCGCGACGACGCCGGGAAGATGAACGGAGCCGACTTGCCTCGCGCAGCGTGGTGGCAGCGTTCCCCTATGCCATCCACACCGTGCTGACCGACAACGGCATGGCTCTCGCAGATCTGCCCAAGAACCTGAACGGCCCGACTAGGCGATACCTGGGTGCCCACATCTTCGACCGCGTCTGCGCCGAGAACGGGATCACCCACAAGCTGACCATACCATACCATCCATGGACCAGCGGCCAGGCCGAGCGGATGAGCCGAACCGTCAAAGACGCCACCATCAAGATGTTCCACTACCCAAGCCTGGAAAGCCTCAAGGCGCACGTCATCGCCTTCGTGTCAGCATATAACTTTGCCAAGCACCTCAAGGCACTCAGATGGAAGACACCCTTCGAAGCCGTGTGCCACGCCTGGAACACTACCCCCGACATCTTCAAGCTCGACCCCCGTCACCTCACTCCGGGACCAAATACCTAGAGAGGATGGATATAATTGCTAGCCAAGAAGTTAGCAGGCATAATACATATGTAGTACGAGAGCGGCTGATAAATATGTCGAGTTCTGTGGGTTTCGATGTGGCATTCGAGGTGTTTCTATCTCGAACTGTAGATGTAACGCACCCAGACCAGAACTTGGTCCTAAAGTCCCAACTGGGATTAGCTCAATTCCTAGATGCTAATCGCATTAGCGGCATAGACCTCGAGGAAGGTAATTTCATTGCTGTTGTCCGAGAAGTGGCATTTAATCGAGCAAAATCCGTTGCAAAAATATCTTATCACGCCGGTGAAGGATCTTATGGTGGGCTTACAGTTGTATACTTAATTGAGAAAGAAGTTGAAATCTCGACCGGTTCCTTAGTTGAAGTTATCAAAGTAGAAGTTTCTGAAACAGATGTGATATTCTTATAAAATTGCTTATTATCGAGTAAACTTACCAGATCGCAAACACTGAAATTCAAAAGACACATAATAGTAATTTCGGAAATTATCTGCCATCTAAACAGCCAAATATTCCAGCTTCGACTCATATGAAAGTGGCTTGCTCCTGGATGTTTGGTCTGCTTGTCTGGATGCGCTTCCGCTGTCGCCACCAGCGCGTTTGGCAGCCCTTTTACCCACGCGGCCTGCGCCTTTGGACGGGAGCTAGGGTAAGAACCTGCCGCGCCTTCTGCCGGGAGACCTCATGCGTCGTAGCAGCTTGCTCAAGCTCGCCGGATGGTAACGCTTGCCGAGGCGCTGCTCGATCACCCGAGCGACATTCTCGCGGGTGTAGCTCGAGATTCTGCTGTGTTCAGGATCCGGGCCACGCAGGATCAGGCCGGCCGGCGCCGCCTCCTCACTCTCGGCCAAGTCCGGCGGCCAGGCTTCGGTCGGTCCTCGAGCCCCGCGGAACATTCGGCATTATAGCGGGTCACCGCCCCGCCAGCCGTGCCGCCCCTGCTCGCGTCATCCCGTCCAGCGCGTTTGCAACCGCCAGCGCATGCGGCGCTGCTTTGGGCTCGCTAGCTGCCGGCCCGTGCCCGCAGATCCGTAGACGATAGATCCGACCTGATCGACAGTGCCATCCTCTTCCCCATCCGCTGCAGGAGAACCGAATCACACCGCAGCGGCCAAGGATAATCACATCAGAGTCAGCTCATCGCTGCGCCGGTAAAAGTCTTAGTCATTGTCTCTACCATTTCGAATGCATTAAGCACAGATTTTTGCATCGCTGTTCGCGAATACCTTTGCACTGCAAACATTGTCTGTGCCTGCGACTGTCGGAGCCACGCTTCGTCGTCCGTCAGTAGTAGCGCGAGGCACTGCGCAATCTCATTTGCATCGTCGCGCACTGGCACGACCTCGCTTAGGCCTTCGATGCCCTGGGATCCTGTGGAGGTCGTTACAAAAGGTAAGCCATGGCTGAGCGACTCGACCACTTTACCCTTCACGCCGGCGCCGAACCGGAGCGGTACTACCGAAGCCCGATGCGATTTATACAGTGTCGCGAGTTCTTCGTCTGTCACGTAGCCGGTAACCGTTACATCCTTTCCAGCTAGTTTCCGCACGCTCTCGGTTGGATTGGAGCCGGCAAGCGTCACCGTCACTGGGCCAACGCGAGTTTCCAGCAAAGGAATAATCTCCTTTATTAGGAACATAGCCGCGTCGACATTGGGAGGATGAGCAAAACCTGCGACAAACAGAACGCTGCGCCCTTCTGTCGCGATGGTCCGTGGCGGGCTGGCGTCGAAGCAGAAGGGAATGATGCCGCAGGCGCGTGTGCCGGGGGACATCTCCCGCACGGTGGCTGCTTCAGCCTCAGATGGATAGATCACCAAGTCAAAGCTACGCCACACCCGGCGTTCCAGGCGTTCCAGATATGCAGCTTCATGCATCAGGTCTAGGTTGCCATCCAGTAGGGCCTGACGGCGCACTCGGGCAAAGTGCAAATCAACGCCATAGAAGCTCAGCGGAGCATTCACATTTGCCATGATAGCGGGCAGCGTCATGGCGGCAGTGTCCGGCCGTACCACTAGCACATGGTCTAACTCGAGCCCGTTGCTCTGCATCCATGTCGCGAGATCGCCGGGCCAGCGATGGTCTATCACCTCGATTCCGCGCCGCTCCATTGCCGTCGTGTATACGGGGTTATAAGCGCGGTTGAGTGGCCAGAATTTTACTACCCAGCCCGCAGTGAGCAGGCTATCGATGATCCCCATCGTGCTGCGCGACCCGGCATCACGGTCTGGCTCCAATGTATAATGCTCAAGAACCAGTATAATCTTGCGCGCCTTTGCCCGGTCCCGTGCGCGCATCACGTGCTGGCCGCTCTCGTAGTTCTCTTTCGCTAGGGTCTCTTCCCAGCGAGCTAACATGCGTTTTTGATTGACGAGTTGGTGTGCTTTAACGCCGGACGTCACGTCGGTGCCGTGCGATACGCCCTCGTGATGAACTACCACGGAACGCGGTTCGTAGACGACCTTGTAGCCCTGTAAGCGAATACGGAAAGCAAGATCAGCGTCCTCGTAATAGGCTGGGGCGAACACCTCGTCGAATCCGCCGAGTGATTCAAATAGCTCTCGCCGCACCATGATGGAGGCGCCGGAACAGTAATCCACTTCACGGACATAGTTAAATTCGGGTCGGTCAGGGTCTTCACCTCGGCCATAATTCCAGCCAGTCGCATCTGTCCACAAGATGCCGCCTGCTTCCTGCAGTTGCTTGTTCGGGAAGAGCAACTTTGATCCAGCCATACCGATGTCCAAGCGCTCATCTAGCAACTCGACCAAAGCATCGATGCTACCGGGTTGCAGTTCAGTGTCGTTATTCAGCATGTGGATGTAGCGACCCCTGGCAGTGCGAGCGGCTTTATTGCAACTTAGCAAAAAACCTAGATTAGCTGCATTGCGTAGGAGCAAGATGCCGGGAATGTACTGTAGCACAGACATGTCTTCCGGCCCTGAATAGGCATCATCCACAACGATTATCTCAATCGGGATCAAGGGCAGACAAGCTGTAATAGACTTCAAACACCCAAGCGTCATTTCGAGTTGGCCATAGGTCGAGATGATTAGAGATACGACCGGTTTATGCGAGTGAGGCAAGTTAATGCCGTCGATGACCGACGTGGCAAGTAGGGACACCGGTGCGACATCAGAAGCCGTATTGACCTGGAGACACGAGGTGTCGAGTTCTCTGGTAAGAGGCGAGATGTATTGCAAAGCACGAGAATCTCGCCACAAACGATAACGACGCAGCAGCTGGAACGTGGCCGCCCACCAAACGACCTTTGTACTAACCCGCAGTCCGCGCGCCACAGTTGGAAATCGGCTTCCGAACCGCCGGATCGGGTATGACCCACGCCAGATAGAACTGTCCTCGATTTGTCCAAGCCGTTGTATCAGATGGTCAGCCGTCTGCCGTGCCGTCGAATGGGCGGTTAACTCAGCAGTCAATTGTTGATTGGTTTCGGTATTCAACCGTTCTGCGTGAGCGGCTCGCATAAGGGCGTTCGCGAGATATTGCTCTAGAGCTTCCCCGCGATGTTCCAAAAGAACAACTCGGGCTTCCACTTCTTCACGGCTATGCTCCACGCGCAGAATCTGTGATTGCAGCAGTTTCTCCTGGCGCTGCAAGACTTCGATTGTTTCGGTAACATACGCTTCCTGTTCTCTGCTTCTGTTTGCCCATTTATCCGATTCAAGTAGTCTGTGTTCGAGGTCGGAAACTTGTAATTGCAGCAACTTCTCCTGGCGCTGCAGAACTTCAACTGCTTCGACAGCATATGCTTCTCGGTTTCTAATTTCGTTCGCTCGTTCGTTCGATTCAATTATTTGAATTTCGAGCTCAACGACTTGTGCAGATGCGGCATTTTTTGCGCTCAAGTTGGCTTGTTGCGCCTCGAGTGCTTCCTGTTCGGCAGCCCGGCGGCCTATTTCTGCCTCAAAGCGAATTCTTGAGTCGGTGTCGAGGTCGCTACGATAGATGTAAATGCTGTTGCGCAGAGGCAACAGGGGGGCGTTCGAAGCCAGTGCAATAAGGTACATGGCACGCGCCATGTGGTCGCTGGCTTCAATGTGATTGTCGCCGCGCCGCTCGAACGAACGAGCCGGAGCATCCTGCTGTGCGCCAAGAATCACTGATCCTATTATAGCTCGTTGGCCGGCCAACGCCGTATTTATAAAATGCCTACGAAGAAGCGCCTCGAAATCTACGCGCGTCAGTTCCAGTCGATGATATGGATTGGCTACTGTACCTATCGGCGAATAGATATCGCGATCGGGGGTGCTTATGATTAACAAACCATCAGGGCGTAGCACACGGCGCAGTTCGGATAGGAATTGATCTTGCTCAGTAAGATGTTCCAACGTTTCGAAGGAGATCGCCACGTCGACGCTCGCGTCAGGCAGTGGAAGGGCACGCGCGTCACCTTGCTGAAAGCTTAGATTGGGATAGGTGAACTCGGTTCGCGCAGCCTCGACGCTTACCGCATCGATTTCAACGCCGACCACGGACTGAGCAACCTGAGCTAGGAGCGCTGAACCGTATCCTTCGCCTGATGCACAATCGAGCACGTCCAGCCCCCGGCAGTAGTCCCGAGCGAGGAGATAGCGATGATAATGCTCGACCTCGACTTGGCCGGATATCGCTGCCGTAAGCCGCTCCCCGCTAAAGTCAAGCGGCTTCGCAGCCGCTTCCCGGCGTATTAGCTCACCCATAAGCGGTACGACTTTCATGCTTTGCCCGGTACAATTTCTATCAAACCAAACCTGCCAATACAAGGAACCCAGCAATAATGATCTCCTGCGCCCCACAGTTGAATGAGACATCCCGTAAGCGGACCGTATCGGTGAAAGGGATGGACGATGACGACACAGTAGATGGATACCGTAGGACTGGGCGTAGCGGACGGATGTCGCGGCAGCGCAAGCGAGACGCCGTGCTGCGCCTCCTGCGCGGCGAGGACCTGGACGCGGTGTCGCGCTCGCTCGGTGTGACTGCGGCGACGTTGAGCGGCTGGCGTGACGCTTTCCTCGACGGCGGCCAGGCCAGCCTGGCGACTAGGCCGGCAGATGGTGGGGAGCGCGAGAGCGACCCCCTCAAGTCCCGGCTGGGCGACCTTCTGCTCAAGACGCAGCTTCTTGAGCAGAAGATCGCGCCGGTGGAGGACAACAGCGGCCTTTGGCCCCGCCGGGGATCGAGCCGATGAGCCGCATACTGTCGCCTAGCAGCGGCAAGTCCTACGGCCTGGCCTGCGTCTGCCGGATCTGGCGGAGTGCGAGAGCGAGCATCTATCGGCACCGTCATCCGGCCCCAGCCCGGTAGAGGCCGGGTCCAGCAGGCCCGATGCCGGATGCAGCCCTGCTGGAACGGACGGGGACGTCCTCTCCGACAGCCCCTTTCACGGTGAAGGTCACCGCAAGGTCTGGGCCCGGCTGCGGATCGGCGGCATCCGCACGTTGCTGCGGCGAGTGCTGCAACTCATGCGCGAGAACGACCTGCTTGCACCCGGGCGTGTCGGTCAGCCGCGCGGACCGCGCAACCATGACGGCACCATCATCCCCGATACCATCGACACCATGTAGGGCACCGACATGACCACGACCTGGACCGCCGAGGGACAGGTCGCGGTCCTCATTGCCGTCGACCATCACAGCGCCGGGTGCGTCGGCATCCATGCCGCAAGGCGCGGCACCCGGTTCGAAGCGCTCGAGCCGCTAGGCCAGGGCGTGCAACGCCACTTTAATGCCATCAGCAAAGACGTCGCCCGCGTCTCGCCGTCCGGCACGACCACGGCTCGCAATACATGTCCGACACCTTCCAGACCGAGATGCGCTTGCCTTGAGCATCCAGAGCTCGCCGGCATTCG
>JBPBQE010000106.1:0-6678 GCA_050954595.1 Janthinobacterium lividum
CTAGAAGGTGACCCAACTGCCGTTGCTCAGTTGCAAAGCAGTCCAGCCTTCTGCACCTATCGCTACCGCTAACGATCGCGGTTCACCCGGCACCGGCAACTCGTCCCAATCAGGGATTCTGAACGGTTTGTCGGTCGGCTCCACCCGGCGTTGAGAGGCGTCGATTACGAGCAAGCTGGCACGGGGAACGTTTGCCGCTACCTTCATATCGGCGGTGGTGGCAGCATTGGATTTGGAAGGAATGCACCTCGGAGACTTGTGATTGTCAGAAAAAAGAACAGAAGGGCCAAAACCAGCCGACGGCCCAATTTCCCAAGAGGCATCCAAGTCCAATAGGGACACAAACGACTCCCAACCAGAAAATAAAAGGGTTTTCGTTACCTTGAATAAGCCCGAACAAAAAGGCCGGCACAGCGAAGAGAGAGAGCACCACGGCAAAGAGCGTAGATACTGGAAAATCACAGCCTTACTTAATGCAATAGCTGCAGCTGGAGCTGTTTCCACTGTCATCTTGAGCATATCGGCTTTGAGAGAGGCCCGAAGCGCTACTCAGGAAAGTAGACGCCAAGCGGATGCCGCGTCTAATCAGATTACTCTCGCCTTCCCACCAAAGCTGTCCGTTTTTGGAATTCATATATGGGACGGTTCTAAAAAGAAAATTTCGGAGGGGAATCCGCCCGACATTCGAATCGCAAAAGATCTTCACGGTATAGCTTATATCATCAATAAAGGCAGAGAAGCCGCAACCATCACGGAAAGCGACTTCTATGTCGAATGGCGGTGTTCCTCGATAACTATGTATAATCCTATATGGCAACACCACACTCAGAATTTCTTGAGAGACATTCTCGACGACAAAAATGTCGATCAGACTAAAGCTCTTACAAGTTTTATAGTATCCGAAGGTCAGAGAGCATGGGGTTTCAACATAAGACCACAAACGATCCCCGGCTCCTCTTTGTATATCTTTGGAAGAGTAAGCTACCGCGACAAGACTGGCACAGCGCACGACCTTGCCTTTACGCGCCGGTATGATCCCAGCAGAAGCCGGTTCGTCCGAACAAGCGACGAGACCGAAGATACCGAGAACGAGGGCGCTGGCGAATTGTTGCCACCGCCACTGACGGACGCTCATTGTACGCCCTCGCCAAACGAACCCGCGCCGTCTCCGTAAACTAACTGCTGAGCTAACGGCCGGTTCCGTTTGGTGGAGGTTGCCACACGCTGCCGCTCTGTTGTCGCCCTAGCATCCAAAAGCGTCCGAGCCGTCAGGGCGCCGCAAACGAGCGCCGGCGTGATGCCATGGCAACGCACCCTAGCTCCTTTAGTAAAGCCCGCCCTGCATTACCCCTACCCCGGTTTGATCCGGCTTCGTCGGGACCATGAGGTCTTTGTAGCGATACCATTTGTCTGCCACCTGCCCGGCCCCACTCAGCAGCGTCGAGCCTGCGCCGATCAGCCCGGCCGTCGCCGCGTTAGCCCCGCTCGCGCTCGCCATCGTTGCCTGCCCCAGGAAGTTCTGCTGTTGCGTCCGGTAGCCATAGCCGGTCAAATCGCCCTGATACTGCGATGCGCTCGCTGCTCGCGCCGTGTCCGTCTCTGTCGCGTCGAGCACGTCGAGGGACGACCCGCTCGCTGCATCTACACCGCCGGCCGCCAGTGCCGCCCGCTGCGCCCCGGCCCGCAATGAGCCCGTGCGCTGGATAGCCTGCGTCTTGGCCACTTGGCTCTGCTCGGCAATGTCGGCGTTCCAGCCAGCGATGGTCGCGTTGTTCTTGTCGACCGCCGATTGATAGTTGGCCGCATCCGACCGGGCGTTGCCTTGCTGGATCGCGCTGTATGCGCCGACACCCGCGCCGGCGACGCTGACAGCGGTGCCGATCAGGGCAAGGGTCGTTGGCTCACACATTGCCCGTCTCCATCGCGAACGGTCTTTTTGTAGAAGGCAACGGGCTCATGCATTCCTCCGCTTGCCGGCTGCTACGGCCAGCTTACGGATAAACTCGGGCGAGTTGCCAAGGCCCGTCTGCTCAAGGAACGGGATGATCTTGGGGCATCGCGCCGCCGCCCGTTGCACCAGCGCCTGCGCGGCGCCCACCTGCGCGTCATAGCGGGCGCCGAAATGTTGCCGCAGCTGCGTCTCCGCCTGCTCGCGCGGCACCACCCAGCGCGTATCCTGCGCAGCCCGGATCGCGTCGCCAAACAGCTCGCGCGCGACCGTCACGCCGGCGCCGGCCGCCGCCAAGCCGTCCCGCAACCGAGCCAGCGCCGCCCTCACCTCGTCTGACTGGTCGAGCAGGCCATAGGGCGCCTGCAGGTCGAACTGGCCCGGCTCGGCCGTTGGCTCGGTCCAGTCCACCGAGCCGCGCGTCAGCACCGGTGCGTAGATGTCGGCCGCGGAAACTGGTTCCTGGTCAACCGCGGCAGGCAATGCCGCGGGAACGCTTGGGACGACCGCAGGCGCAGGAGCTACCGGGACAGGGATTGCCGCCGCAGCCGTAGGCGCCGCCGGCGTCGGCATCTCGTACGAGCCACCCGCCGAGTTGAAGAACGCGCGGGCCGCGGTCTCCGCCGGATCCATCACGCCGCCACATCCTCGAGCACCACACCGGCCGCCACCGAAGCGCGCCGGTCATCCGCCAGAGCTTCGCGGACCCGGGTATCGATCGCGGCCAAGCTACGGCGCATTTGCTCCGCCAGATTGATATTCGAGCGCAGCGGGAACGGTGCCGTGTGCCGCACCAGCACCTGCACATCCTCGAGCGCCGTCTCGACCAGATCGCGAACCGACCTGATCGCGAGATTTTGGGCGATGATCATCCGCTGCTGCGCCACGTGCCCGATGTCGCTTCCGGCGATCGGGACAGCCAGCTCGACCGCAAGATGGCGGGCACGATCCACGGGCGCGGCCGCAGCCCTCAGCGCCTCTCCGAGCTGCAGGACCGCCGCAACAATCGCGTCCATCTTGTCCATCACCTCAGCGCAGGCACCGCCATACTGCCCATGCAGCGCCTCGCGCCGCCTGAGACGCTCCGTCGCATTCTCGACTTGCACAGCCGGCTCGAGATCAGAGATTGCCTGCTCGAGGTCGCGCAAGCCCGCGCGCTTGTCCTCGATGTCGCTACGAAGATCGACCAGCCGCAGCATGGCTTGTGCGTCGCCAGAGAGCGCCGGCAGCGCGAGCGACACCCGCTCCGCCTCCATCTCGGCAATCGAGCCGTTCAACACGCTCAGATTGTGCTGCAGCTCGGATTTCAGATTGCGTGCGCGCATCGCCGGGTCCTCTCGTTACAGGTTTGCATGGGGGTCGTAGACGCGGCGCTCTTGCCGCTGTCGGGGCACACCGCCCGACCTCATCGAAGGCGCCACGACGTAGGCGAACGTCAGCGCCAGCGCGTCGCCCAGATCCGGGCTCGCCACACCGCGCCGCTTCATGCCCGGCTTGCTCTCCAGCACGATCGCGTTGTCGGCGTCGTACGAGTATTCCGGCCCGGTCAGATCGGCGATCAACTCCGGATTGTTCGGGATCGCGCCACGCGGCAACCATTCCCGCATCGCCGCCCACATCTCCGCCCGCTTGTTGCGAAGCCGCCCCAACTCACCCGTTCTCGATCCGGTCGGCTTCGATCCAAACTGGATCTCGTGCAGACCCTGCACACGGAGCTGATTGCACCGGTCCACGACACCGCCGCCGACACCACCGCCATCTATGAACACCGCGTCGGCCTGATACTTCTCCGCCTCGGCCGCCACGCGCGCCGCCAGCTACATTGTGTCGATGTTCCGCAGGCAGATCGGCGGAATTGAGCGAGCGTCCCGCCCCTTGCGGAAGAAAATCACGCTCTGGTCGTCGCCGAACCGCGCCACATCCACGCCTATCACTAGCGCATCCGTCAGCAGCGCCTCGGGCTCCCGCGTCGACGCCGCTGCAGCCTCCGCCATCTCCGTCCCGATGAACTGCAGTGAGCCAGCACGCGGGAACACGCCACGCACACGGACCCGCACGAAATCGCTGTCTTCGCCATGGTCGGCGATCCACTCGGCAATCTGCTGCTTGTTGGTGATCGCGACGGTTCGGCTGTCCACCTGCCGCGTGTTCCACCGGTGCTTGAAGCGCCCGAAGCATTCCGTGAACCGGCCACTGTTCCGGGTCGGGTTGCCGAACGCTGCCCACACGATCTGCGTGTCGCGGTCGGTCAGAGCCCCTTCCGTCGTCTCGAAGATCACGTCGGGGATCGCCGACGCCTCATCGAACACCACGAGGATGCGCTTGCCCTGGTTGTGCAGGCCGGCGAACGCCTCGACGTTTCGCTCCGACCACGCCACCGCATCGATGCGCCACGTCCGCACCCGCTCCGGGTCAGCCGAGTGCAACGCTGTCGCCGAGAGCTCGAACCAATCGCGCCAAATCGAAAGCCGATGCTACTTGCCCAACTCCGCCCACGTCTTCTGGGTCAGCTGGTTCTCTGTGTTCGCCGCCACGACGCCGCGGCAGTCCTCGCAGGTCGTCATCGCCCACGAGATGAGCCACGCGACCAGCGCCGACTTGCCAACGCCATGCCCGGACGCGACAGCCTCACGGATAGCCTGCTCAGGAGACCGCAGCCCGTCGCGGATGTCGCTCAGAACCTCGCGCTACCATGCGTCCGGCCCAACGTGGCCGGCCAACTCGCTGCGGCCCCAGGAAAACGCCACCATCACGAACGCCAGTGGGTCCAGCGAGCACCGTGCGGCCAGTTGGACAAGCTCACGGTCGAGTTGGCGGGGATCGGCGCCGATCATGGGATGATGATCTCGACAGACGGCTCATTCGTCTGTGTCGTGTCGTTCGACAGCGAGCTGTGCATCTGCCCGATTCGATCGCCACCGATCCGTGCGTCGGGGTCGCCGATCATGCTCACGCCAATCGCAAACGGGTGCGACAGATAGGTCCGGTGTGGATTGCGGTAATACGTCCCGGCGGCCAGTAGATCGGCCGGCAATCCCTGGTCGATGAACACGCCGACCGTTGGATCGCGCGCCGGCGTGCCGAGGGACACCTTCCCGAACACTGGCGTCCCGAACAGAGGCACAGCGTAGCCCGGTATCGGCATCAGCGAGGCGCCAGAGCCCATCGTCGGCAGCACCGGGTCATAGCCCTCCGGCAGAGGCTGCCAGACGCCCGTGCACCATGATGGCTGCTCCTCGTCACGGTAGCTGGTCCACGTCATGCCGCTTGCTCCCCAGCTTCACCGGGCGCCGGCAGCGCGTGGACGGGTTCAGCTTCGCCATCGATCAGCGCGCGACGGGCGCGGACCTCTGCCAGCTGCGCACCGATCGCGATGGCGCCGGTCACGTTCAGGTCGACACGCTCGCCGTAGTCGCGGGGCGCGTATTTCGAGGCACGCCAGCGGTAGTGCTGGGCCAACTCCTTCGCCCGGGCCAATTCCTCGCGCGTGCCCACCGCCTCGACCAGCACGCGCTCGGCCTGCTCGTCCCAATGCGAGGCGGATGCCTCCCGCGCCTGTCGCAACTGCTCGCCAAAGCCGATCTGGCTGGCGCCCCAGGTTCGAACCGTGCTCTCTGCCGGCATGTCTGGCGCGGCGCAGATCGAGCGTAGGCTCTCTCCGCCGGCGATGCGCTGCAGGATCGCTTCGGCAGTCTCGGCGACGTAGGTTGTCGGCCGGCTCACCGTGCAGAACCCCAGCAAAGTGCCGAAATCAGCACTGCAAGGTCCGCATGAGGTCCGCTAGCATTGCGAGCGAACCATTTTATGTTTTCAAACAGTTGTTTAGCAGCTTTGATCAGCTGATTAGATATCAGCGGGTCGTTGGTTCGATCCCAACAGCACCCACCACGGCGTTTCCGGTTTGGCCGGCTTCCACATTCTTAAGGAATTAGCCCCGCCGGGTCAGGTTGAATGTGCTGTGGGCCGAGCTGTTCGTGCCGACGCGGGTGAAGCTGGCTTCGCCGACTAGGGTATCGCCGTCGGAAACGGCATTCAGGACGCAGTCGAACGGGTTGCGTCCCATCATCAGCCGGCCTGTCACGCTGATCCGTCCGTCGCCTGTCATCGTGCCCGTCATCTGTCCAGCGCCGATGAGGCCGGAGGAAGCACGGAAATCGACGGTGATCCGGCCCGGCTCACGCTGTCGGATCATCAGCGCCAGCTGCCCGCCTTGCTGCATGGTGACGTTCATCACCGGCCCCCTGAACGTCTGCGTCGGCTCCGGCGCGCTTAGCGCAGGCGCTTGGATGTCTGGCGATGACCGCATCGGCAGTAGGACGATCGGCACTGCTGGCGGCGTGGGTCGAGCGAGTTCCGCCTCGGATGGCGGCTCCCGCTGAGCCATGGTCTGCTGAGGTGATACCGTGGCAAGGATCGGGGTCGGTGCGCTCCGCGGCACCGTCGCCCATAGGCCGATGCCGGCCAACGCGCAGGCGGCGATCGCCATTGCCGCGCCGTAGCGACGGGTTGGCCGTCGAGGTGTCGACTTTGGAAGCGCAGGAGCGGGATCGATGCTTTGCACCGGGTTCGGTGCCAGCGCGGTGTCGACGAAATCGTCCGTGTCGATCCGCAGTGCCGCCGCTTCCTCGACGTGGCGCCGGGCCACCTGTCCGGCGCCTTCCTGTTCGGCAAGAAACAGCGCGGAGCCAGCAAGCATGACGACCAGGCGCATCAACCCGGCGGAGTGCGTC
>JBPBQE010000056.1:0-6635 GCA_050954595.1 Janthinobacterium lividum
GGTCCTGATGCTCCGGCCCGAGGATCATCTCGTTATGCGCCGCGCCGCTCGGGATCATCGGGAACACATTTTCCTTCTGGTCCACCGCGATGTCGGCGATCACTGGCCGATCGATCGCGATCATCTCGTGGATGACCCGGTCCAAATCGTCCACCGACGTCGCCCGCATGCCCACGCCGTGGAAGGCTTCCGCCAGCTTGACGAAGTCGGGCAACGCTTCCGAGTAGCTTTCCGAATACCGGCCCCCGTGCAGCAACTCCTGCCACTGGCGGACCATACCCATGTATTCGTTGTTGAGGATGAACACCTTCACCGGCAGGCGATACTGCGCCAGGGTCGCCATCTCCTGAATGTTCATCAGGATGCTCGCTTCGCCGGCGATGTCGATCACCAGCGCATCCGGATGCGCGATCTGCACACCCATCGCCGCCGGTAGCCCGTAACCCATGGTGCCAAGCCCGCCGGAGGTCATCCACCGGTTCGGCTGGTCGAACTTGAAGTGCTGCGCCGCCCACATCTGGTGCTGACCGACCTCGGTCGTGATGTAGGTGTCCTTCTTCAGCGCGCGGGTGATCTCATACAGGCGCTGGACCGCGTATTGCGGCTTAATGATGCCGCCCCGGCCCATGTCCTGGTTAAATTTCAGGCTCTGGATCGACCGCCAACCGTCGATCTGACGCCACCAGTTGGTCACCGCCTCGCGGTCGTTCGGCAGGCTGCTCTCAGCCCAAGCCGCCAGCAACGCCTCGATGGTTGCAGCGGCATCGCCGATGATCGGCACCTCGACAGCGACGTTCTTGTTAATGCTCGACGGGTCGATGTCGCAATGGATCTTGCGGCTTTCCGGGCTGAACGCGTTCAACCGTCCCGTGACCCGGTCGTCGAACCGGGCGCCGATGTTGAGCAACACGTCGCAACCATGCATCGCCATGTTGGCTTCGTAGGTCCCGTGCATGCCCAGCATGCCGAGGAACTGCGGATCGTTCGCCGGGTAGGCACCGAGGCCCATCAAGGTCGACGTGCACGGCATGCCGGTCGCCCGCACCAGCTTGTTCAGCGCCTCGGCTGCCCGCGGCCCGGCGTTGATGACACCGCCGCCGGTGTAGATCATCGGCCGCTTGGCACCGCGCAACAGGGCAACGGCGTCGAGGATGCGGGCCGGGTCCGGCGCGGTGACGGGCCGGTAGGATCGGTGGCCGTTCTGGCTCGGCGGCTGATACGGCGCCGGCGCGATTAGGATGTCCTTCGGCAGGTCGATCACCACCGGGCCGGGCCGGCCGCTGCGTGCGACGTAAAACGCCTCGTGCACGATACGGGCGAGGTCCTCGCTACGCTTGACCAGGTAGTTGTGCTTGGTCGCCGGCCGGGTGATGCCGGTGGTGTCGGCTTCCTGGAATGCGTCGTTGCCGATCAGGTGCGTCGGCACCTGCCCGGTCAGGCAGACGATCGGAATGCTGTCCATCAACGCGTCGACCAGCCCGGTCACCGCATTGGTGGCACCCGGCCCGCTGGTGACCAGAACGCAGCCGACCTTGCCGGTGCTGCGCGCATAGCCTTCGGCCGCATGCACGGCTGCCTGCTCGTGGCGCACCAGGATGTGTCGAATGCTGTTCTGCTGAAAGATCGCATCGTAAATCGGCAGCACCGCACCGCCGGGATAGCCGAAGATCACCTCGACCCCCTGCTCACGCAACGCGCGCAATAGGACCTCGGCACCGTTCTGACTCGTCGGCTCAGTCTTGAGCATGGTCTGGTGGGTGCCGATCTGGTCGGTGGCGGTCTCTGGGCTCTTAAGGATCTGGTTCATCGTCTGCCCGATGTGGCAGGCGACATGCCGTCCGTCAATCCCTCCCGCTAACGAAACCGCTGAAATCCTCTATTCTGCTTTCCCAATCTTGCGCATCAGAACTCCAGAGAGACATTATCTTGCGCGTCATAGCTGGGTCCCCAATTTTGCGGTTGCGGAACCATGTTGCCTGCCGCTTGACGTACCGCATGGACGCCGCGATCGCCTGTTGCCGGGCATCGGCCAGAGTCATCTGCCCCCGCACCACCGCGCTCAACTCCGGCACACCCAACGCGCGCAACGCAGGAGAGGCCGGGTCCAGATTCAGCGCACACAGCGCGGCAACCTCGTCGAGGGCGCCGGCCGCGAGCATGGCGTCGAACCGTGAGGCGACGCTGACCCACAGCGCCTCCCGTGGCGGGTCCAGCACGATCGACCGAAATGCATATGGCACCGGAGCACCGGCGTTACGCTGCCATGCCGCCAGTCCGCGCCCGGTGCTGCGCCATACCTCCCAAGCCCGCGCCAGCCGTTGCGGATCGCTCGGCCGCAGCCCGGCTGCCGTTTCCGGATCGACGGCGGCCAATCGGGCGTGCATCGCCGCCGGCCCGTCGGCAGCGACCAGCGCGCGTGCTTCGGCCCGATGCGCCGGGTCCGGCTCGGGGATGTCGGCCAGCCCGGCCGTCAAGGATTGCAGGTACAAGCCCGTGCCGCCGCACAGGATCGGCAACGCCGCGTCCTCCATCGCCGCCAGCGCCTCGCGACGCCACCAGGCGACGCTGCCGGGCTCCGCGGCCGGGCGGATGCCGTAGAGCCGGTGCGGCACGGCGGCGTGATCGGAGGCACTCGGCTGCGCGGTGACGATCGGCACCTCGCGATATACCTGCATGCTGTCGGCATTGATCACCGTGCCGCCGAGCCGCTCGGCCAGCATCAGGGCCAGCGCCGACTTTCCACTGGCGGTCGGCCCCGCGATGATCAGTGCTTGCCGCAGTGCGTCCTCCCTGCCATGTGCCCGGCCGATGTCGTTCTACCTCACCTTGATCGCAGCACCCGGCCAGCTCGACCCGGCCGTGATCGCCCGCGCCGTCGCCGCCACAAGCGCTGCCAGCCCGGTCACGCTCTCACCCGGCGAGGCCGTCGATCTGCCCTGCCCCGCCGCGCCTGACCCGGACGCCCTGCGCGCTGCCCTTGGCGACGCACCGGTCGACGCGGTCGTGACACCGGCCGGCAACCGACGCAAGCGCCTGCTCATCGCCGACATGGACAGCACGATCGTCGTCGGCGAGACGCTGGACGAGCTGGCGCACTTCGCCGGCGTCGGCGACCGCGTCGCTGCCATCACGGCGCGGGCCATGGCCGGCGAGATCGACTTCAAGGGCGCCCTGCGCGAGCGCGTTGCCCTGCTCGAAGGCCTCAACCTGGCAGCCCTGGAACAAACCTGGGCCGCGACCCGGATGATGCCGGGCGCCCACGAGTTGGTCGCCACCATGCGGCGCCACGGCGCCACGACGGCGCTGGTCTCGGGTGGGTTCACCTTCTTCACCGCTCGCGTCGCCGCTGCCCTGGGCTTCGACGAGAACCGCGCCAACACCCTGCTCGACGACGGTGCCAAGCTCCTGGGCCGGGTGGAGGAACCCATCCTCGATCGCACCTCCAAGCTGGAGAGCCTGCGGGAATTGGCCGCAATCTACGGCCTGTCGACCGACGATTGCCTTGCCGTCGGCGACGGTGCCAACGACCTCGACATGATCCAGGCCGCCGGCCTGGGTGTCGCCTACCACGCCAAGCCCATCGTTGCCGCTGCCGCGCGCGTTCGAATCGATCATGGCAATTTGCGAGCGCTGCTGTTCATGCAGGGATATGCAGCCACGGAGTTCGCGTGACCGAACTGGTCCGGAACGAACAAATGGAGCTGATCGCAACCATCGTCGCCGGGGTGACCGCCGGCACTGAACCACGACACGGCCCGAGCACTACAATGTTCCCCTTTGTCCAATGATGACCCTCCGCACCACCAACGACCTTCTCGCCGCAGGCCTAGTGCATTCGGATCAGACCCCGTCTCTCGACCTCGTCTCGGCCCGGTATGCCGTTGCAATCACTCCAGCCGTCCAGGCGCTGATCGAGGACCCGGCTGACCCGATCGGTCTTCAATTCGTCCCGACGTCGGCCGAACTGCACCATCTGCCGCACGAACTGGCCGACCCCATCGGCGACGCGGCGCACAGCCCGATTCCCGGCCTGGTGCATCGCTACCCCGACCGCGTGCTCCTCAAGCCCGTCCTCGTCTGCCCCGTCTATTGCCGCTTCTGCTTCCGGCGCGAGCATGTCGGCCCCGGTAACGGCGCGATGTCGCCGGCCGATCTCGACGCTGCCATCGCCTATATCGCCGCCCGCCCCGCCATCCGCGAGGTGATCCTCACCGGCGGCGACCCACTCATGGTCGCTCCCCGCCGCCTCCGCGACCTGCTCGACCGCCTGCAAGCCATCCCGCATGTCGAACTGCTCCGCCTTCATTCCCGAGTACCCGTCACCGACCCGGCCCGCGTCACGCCCGCTCTGCTCGCCGCACTCGATCGCGATACCCCGGTCTGGCTCGCCGTTCACGCCAACCATGCCCGCGAGTTCAGCCCCGAAGCTGCCACCGCCCTACGCGCGCTGCATGCCGCCGGGGTGTCGTTGATCGGCCAAAGCGTGCTGCTACGTGGCGTCAACGACAGCGCGGCGGCGCTCGAAGACCTGTTTCGCGCCATGCTCCGCACCCGCGTGAAGCCCTACTACCTGCATCAGCTCGACCCGGCGCCCGGCACGGCGCGCTTTCACGTGCCGATCGCTGAAGGCCGCCAGTTGCTCGAGGCATTGCGCGGCCGGGTCACGGGAATGGCGTGGCCGACCTATGTGCTGGACATCGAGGGCGGGCGCGGCAAGGTGCCGATCGGGCCGGACTACCTCGGCGATGGAACCGTGCGCGACCCGTGGGGTGGTTCGCACGCGCTTGCCGCGTCACCTTCGGCGGGATAAAAGCCCGTCCTCCGCGACAGTATTGAAAACAGGCTCTTTCCATGAAGCAGCAGGCCAACCTCATTCGCGCCGGTCAGGTGCTCGATCACGGCGGCCGCCGTTGGACCGTGCTGAAGCAGCAGATCATCACCCCCGGCAAGGGCGGCGCGTTCATCCAGGTCGAAATGCGCGACCTCAAGACTGGCAACAAGACCAACGAACGCTGGCGCACCGCCGACAGCGTCGAGCGGCTCCAGACCTCGGAAAAGGAGTACACCTATTCCTACACCGAGGGTGACAACATCGTCCTGATGGACCCCGAGAGCTTCGAGCAGACCCACATCCCGATGGACCTGCTCGGCGATCTCGCACCGTTCCTGCAGGACAACATGAAGGTCACGGTCGACCTCGTGGAATCCGACCCGGTCGGCATCCGCCTGCCCTCCACCGTCATCCTCGAAGTCGTCGAGGCCGATCCGGTGGTCAAGGGCCAGACGGCAACCAGCTCCTACAAGCCGGCCAAGCTCAGCAACGGCGTCAAGACCCAGGTGCCGCCCTTCGTCGAAGCCGGCGAGCGCATCGTGGTCCGCACCGAAGACGCGACCTACGTCGAGCGCGCCAAGAGCTAACAGTCTATCCGGCCCTTTCCCGTTGGCGGGAGAGGGCCTCCAAGGAATAGTGAATATGGCTCTTCGCCTCTCCCCACAGATGACCGTGATGCAGAGCGCGGCACAGAAGGCGGCAAAACGGCTGCTGCGTGACTTCTCGGAAGTCGAGCAACTCCAAGTCAGCGTCAAAGGCCCGTCCGACTTCGTGAGCCAGGCCGATATCCGCGCCGAGCAGACCGTTCGCGAGGAACTGGCCAAGGCCCGTCCCGGCTATGCCTTCCTCATGGAAGAGAGCGGCACCAGCGGTCCGGCCGACTGGACGCATCGTTGGGTGGTCGACCCGCTCGACGGCACCACCAACTTCCTTCACGGCGTGCCGCACTGGTGCATCTCCATCGCCCTTGAGCAGCGCAAGCCCGATGGCGGCACGGAAATCTCCGCCGGCGTGATCTACAACCCGGTCAACGACGAGATGTTCTGGGCCGAGCGCGGTGTCGGCGCGTTCCTCAACGAGCGCCGCCTGCGTGTCGCTGCCCGGCGCGAGATCAAGGACGCGCTGTTTGCCACCGGCATCCCGTTCGCCGCCGTCAGCGCCGCCCGCCGCCTATCTTTCGCCCGCACGCTCGGCACGCTGATGCCGCAGGTCGCCGGCATCCGTCGCTTCGGCGCCGCCGCATTGGATTTGGCGTGGGTCGCGGCAGGCCGTTACGATGGCTATTGGGAGTTGGGGCTCAAGCCGTGGGACATGGCCGCCGGGATGCTGATCGTGCGTGAGGCCGGCGGGTTCGTCACCGACGCAGCCGGCGCCGAAGCCGTGATGCACGAAAGCGCTGGCAACGACATCGTTGCCGCGAACCCGCACCTGCATCCGCGCTTGCTGCAAGTCGTGTCCGACGGCGTGTCGGCCGCCGAGGGCCGCGCCGCCTGATGCGCGGCATCCCGGTTGTCACGGTGGTGATGGCAGCCGGGCTGCTGCTGGCGGGGGTTGCTGCCCATGCCCAAGTCACCACTAATGACGGGGCGCTGGACTCACTGGCGCCCCAGCGTGCGCCCGCGACCCGGCCACAGACGCCTCACCGCGCAACACCGAAGCCGGCCGCTCCCAGGACCGAATCGAAAGCAGCACCCCCTGCCCCGGCCAAGACGGTCAAGCCGGCGATCCCGGTCAGTCCGCCGGCGATCCTGGCGCTCCCGCCCGCTGTCGCCGTGCCGCTCGCCCATCCGCCACCGCCGCCCGT
>JBPBQE010000511.1:0-6630 GCA_050954595.1 Janthinobacterium lividum
TCCTGCTGGGCAGCACGAAACGTTCTCCGAGCGCAAAGTCCTCGAACCACCGCTGTTCGGGCACCATGCGGTGCGTGGCCGGGTCGAAGTCGCTCATAAGGCCTCCGCGGTCAGGACAATGCGGCCGGTCACCTTGCCGTCGCGCAGCCGCTGCATGGCCAGGTTGGCATCGTGCTTTGGCATCAGCGTGATCGGCAGCGCTGGCAGGCGGCCCTCGCTCGCCATGCGGGTGACGTCGCGCAGGTCGGCAATGTCGCCGGTGTTGTTGCCGAGCACAGACACCGCCTTCATCACCAAGCCGACCAGCGACATCGTGAGTTCGCCGCCGAAGATACCGACCTGTACGACCTTACCGCCCTTGGCGACGGCGCCGTAGGCGAGCAATGCCGTCGCCGATCCGCCCACCAGATCGATCGCGGCATAGACGGGCCGGCCCGCCGCGTCCTGGATAGCCGCGGCGACATTGGGCGCGGCGCCATCGATGGCCGCTGTTGCGCCGGCTACCAGGGCCGCGTCGCGCTTGGCCGGGTCGAGATCGACGCTGAGGATTGCGCGATGGCCCACCGCCAGGAGCATGCCGATCGCTTGGAGGCCGAGCCCGCCGGCGCCGATCAGCAGGATCGGGTCGTCTGGCTCGAGCGGCATCGCTTTGCGGATCGCGCTCAGCACCGTGATGCCCGAACAGCCGAAGGTGGCGGCGACAGCCGGGTCCACCTCGCCGGGATCGACCAGGTAGCGCGGATGCGGCACCAGCACGTGCGACGCGAAGCCGCCATTCTGCACCACGCCCAGGCTACGCTGGTTGGGGCAGAGATTGTCCTGCTCGGCCTTGCACCAGCGGCACGCGCCGCAGCCCAGCCACGGATACACGATCCGCCGATCGCCGATTGTCACGCCAGCCGCATCCGGCCCAAGCTTGGCAACCCGGCCGAGGATCTCATGGCCGACTGCGCGCGGCAGCGTCACGCCGCGGTCCTTGAGCAACAACCGCTTGCCGCCGCCGAGGTCGTAGCCGCCTTCCCAGAAGTGCAGGTCGGAATGGCAGACGCCGCAATGGGTGACCTCGACAAGCACCTCGGTCCCGGTCGGCTCCGGGGTCGGCATCTCGATGAGTTCGAGTGGCGCATTGCTGGCGACGACGGCCCAAGCTTGCATGGGGCGGTGCTCCTATGGTTTCAAAGACGGACAGGGGACCTTCGACAGCGGCAGGAAAGCCTGATCGCCGGGCACGGTCCGCAGAATGCTGTAGTAGTCCCAAGGACCCTTGGACTCCGCTGGCGTCTTGACCTGCACTAGCATCATGTCGTGCACCATCGAGCCGTCCTCCCTCAGCCGGCCATCCTGGGCCAGCGCGTCGTTGATCGGAGTCGCCCGCATCTCCGCCACGACGGTCGGGACATCGTCGGTGCCGGTATCCGTGATCGCTTGCAGATAGTGGCGGGTGGCGGAATAGACGCCGGCCTGCGACATGGTCGGCATGCGGCCCTGCATGCGGCTGGCGAACCGCTTGGCGAACGCGCGCGCCGGGTCGTTGGCATCCCAGTAATAACCGGTCATGAACTGCATGCCCGCCGTAGCCTGGAGGCCAAGCGTGTGGATCTGGCTGATGTAGGTGATCAGCCCGGCAATCGTCTGGCCGGGCGTGTTGCCGAACTCACTCGCTTGTTTGACAATGTTGACCGCGTCGTCGCCGGCGTTCGCGACGCCGAGCACTTGCGCACCCGACTGCTTGGCGAGCAGCAACTGCGAGCTGAAATCGGTGTTGGGGAACGGCGCCTTGGCCGACCCGAGCAGGGTTCCGCCATTGGCGACCACGGCCTCGCTGGCCTCGCGCTCGAGCGTGAGGCCAGCGGCGAAGTCACCGGTGATGAAGAACCAGCTCTTGCCGCCGGCCTTGACGATGGCCTCGCCGGCGCCGTGCGCCATGGCGTAGGTGTCCCAGACCCAGTGAAAGCCGGTCGGCGAGCAGGCCTTGCCGGTGAGGTCGGTCGAGCCACCGCCGGTGGTGACGCTGATCTTGCCACGGGTCCGCGCGAGATCCTGCACTGCAAGGGCGACGTTGGAGGCGGGGAGATCCAAGATGATGTCGACGCCGTCCTTGTCATACCATTGGCGGGCAATACCCGAGGCGATGTCGGGCTTGCTCTGCACGTCGGCGGAGATGACCTCGATCGGCACACCGGCGACCCGGCCGCTGAACTCCTCCGCGGCGAGTTGGGCGGCCACGACGGAGCCTTTGCCGCCGACGTCCTGGTAGCTGCTGCTGAAGTCACCGAGCACGCCGATCTTGATGGCCGGCTTTGTCATCTGCGCCGACGCCGGCGTCGCGGCGGCCAGGCAGATTACGAGCTGCAACAGTCGCTTGCTCACGGTGCATTCTCCACCAAAACGATGCGACCGGTGACCCGGCCCTCCTCGAGCGCGTCGATGGCTGCGTTGGCTTGGTCCTTCGGCAGCGTGCGGATCGGGATCGGGGGCAGATTGCCGTCGCGGGCCAGGCCGATAACCGCCCGTAGTTCCGGGATGCTGCCGGTTAGGCTGCCCTGAACCGTTTGGGCCCGGAAAATCGTGCCGGCGACCGAGAGCGTCAGCTCCCCGCCACCGATGCCGACGAGGATGAGCTTGCCGCCTTTCGGCAGGACCGCCATCGCCGTCGCTGCGGTCGCGTCAGAGCCGACGAAATCGAGCACGGCCGTGGGGTGCGCTGCCGCCATGATGCGGGCGGCGACATCGGTGCCGGACCCGTCGACGGCGAGGCTGGCGCCCATCTCGAGCGCGGCAGCGCGGCGCTCGGCACTTGGATCGACCACGAGGATCGCGGAATGACCGAGCGCGCGCAGGACCGCGACGGCGGCCAGGCCGAGGCCGCCGGCGCCGATCAGGGCAACCGTCTCAACTGGGTCGAGCGGCATGATCTTTTGGACCGCGGCGTAGGCGGTGAGGCCCGAGCAGGCGTAGGTGGCGGCGAGTGCCGGATCGATGCCGTCGAATGGGATCAGGTAGCGAGCATGCGGCACTTTGACCAAGCTGCCGAACCCGCCGCTGACGCTGACGCCCAGGCTGCGCTGGCCGGTGCAGTAATTGTCCTCCTCGGCGCGGCAATGTGCGCACTGGCCGCAGCCGACCCAGGGGTAGACCAGCCGCACATCGCCGATCGCGACGCCTGACGCGTCAGGGCCGAGGCGGGCGACACGGCCGACGATCTCATGCCCTGGCGCGGCCGGCAGCACGAGGCCACGATCCTTGACCGACAGCATGCGGCCGCCGCCCAGATCGTAGCCGCCTTTCCAGAGGTGCAGGTCGGAGTGACAGACGCCGCAATGCGTCACCTCGACCACGATCTCCGTGCCCACCGGCTCCGGGTCCGGCAGTTCGACGCATTGCAACGGCGCGTTATGCGCGACGACAGCCCAGGCCTTCACGGCGTCACGCCTTGTTCAAGCTGCACGCCGGTGAGGGCGGAGAGAATGCTTCGTTGCCGGGAATGCGGGCGATTTGCTCGTAGATGTCCCACGGTGAGTGCGACTGCTCCGGCGACTTGACCCGGAAGACGAAAAGTTCGCGCTCGGCTCGGCCGTCGGCGCGAATGCGGCCGTCATGGGTCATGAAATCGTTGATCGGCGCGGCTTTCATCGCCGCAAGAACGGGCGCGGTCTCATCGGTTCCGGCGGCCTGGACGGCGCGCAGATAGTGCGTGACGGCGCCGTGGACGCTGGCTTGCAAGCTGTTCGGCATCTTCTGCTCTCGCTCGTAGAAGCGCTTGGAGAAGGCGCGCGTCGCGTCGTTCTGGTCCCAGTAGAACGGCTCGGTCACGAGCAGGCCTTGCGCGAGCGGCAGGCCGATACCTTTGACGTCGTTGGCGAATAGCCCGATCGGCGCGAGTCTCTGCTGATTGCCGCCGCTGCCAACGCCGAACTCGGAGGCTTGCTTGACGATATTGGCGATGAGCGGCGTCGGCGTCGCCAGGCCGATCAGCTCGGCGCCCGACGAGCGCGCCTTCAGCAGCTCAGAGGAGAAATCCTTTGTCTCGATTGCATGGCGGGAGGAGCCGACCACAGTGCCGCCATGAGCCAGGATGAACTCAGTCGCTTCAGCCTCGAGGCTGCGGCCATAGGCGTAGTCGACCGTGAGGAAGAACCACCGCTTCGCGCCGCCCTCCATGTTGGCGCGGGCGGCACCGACCGCGACGCTATGGGAATCGTAGGTCCAGTGGATGCCGTTGGGGCTGCATTGGGCGCGCGTGAGATCGACGGTGCCGGTGCTGGTGAACACCACGATGCGGTTCTTGTCGCGCGCGAGCTGCTGGACGCCCAAGGCGACGGTGGTGATGCCCACGTCGAAGATGGCGGCCACGTCGCCGTCGAACCACTGCCGCGCTAGGGATACGCCCAGATCGGCCTTGGCCTGGTGATCCGCCTTCAGCAGCACGATCGGGCGGCCGAGCACAGTGGGGCCGAAACCCGCGATCGCCAGCTCGGCGCTGGTGACGGCGCCACGGCCCGAGAGGTCCGACGTGGTTGCTGAGGAGTCGTTCAGGACGCCAATCGTCAGGGGTTTGGCGCCCTGCGCCCGTGCTCCTTTCAGGGTCACGCCGGCGGCCAGGGCGAGCGTGCCGAAATTCCGGCGCGACAGGATCGGAGCGTCGATGGCGTTCGGCACGGCGTGTCCCCTCGGCGGCGCCCAGTGGCTGGGTCTGGTGCGCGATGATTGACACAGAATCCGACCCATGGAAGTCTTTTTCGCAACCGTGAAGAAAATTCTCGAGGAAGGAGCGCCTGTGTACGACGGGCCTATCATCGACGCCTTCCTGCACTCGCCTTGGATCGGTGCTGAGGGCGACCCGCCGAGGGCGGATCTGGTGCCTTGGACGGACGACCGGCGATTGCGCCGGGTCATGCGCACGTTCCATCACGCCGACCAACCAGGTGGGCAGGCTCCCAGGCTGACCGGTGACGAGTTGCTGTCGAACATGGACGCTGCCGGGGTCGCTCGGGGTGTGTTGGCGGCGAAAGTGTATTACCCGACGACGCTGGACCGACTGCATTCGCTGCACCAGGAACTCGCTGCGCTATGTGCGAAGGCTGACGGCCGGTTGCGGTGGGTAGCGACGGTAATGCCGCCAGAGCACGGGCCGGGTTCGTATTGGGATCTGATGCAGAACCCGCGGCTGATTCAGGATCTGGCCGGCGACCCGAACCTAGTCGGCGTGCACATCACGCCATCGCCCTGGGGCCTGCCGCCAAACGACCGGTGGTACTACCCGCTCTATGCCAAATGCTCGGAGCTGAGGCTGGCGCTTTATACTTATGTCGGTATGCCCGGTCCGCTCTGGCCCATGGCCCCAAATGACCCGGCGCATCTCGATGACGTTGCCCTCGCCTTCCCCGATTTGGTTATCATCGCGCACCATATCGGCGACCCCTGGACCGACATGGCAGTTCGCCTCGCTGCCCGGCACGAGCATTTCTACATCTGCACCTCCGCCTGGTCGCCGAAAGCCTATCCGGCCGCGCTGATGGCGTTCATGGGCGGGCGATGGCATAGTACCCCGGGGAGCGAACGGGTGATCTTCGCGTCGGATTATCCGCTGCTCGACCTGCAACGCACCGTCTCCGCGGCCCGGGCATTGGCGCTGCCCGATACGGCGCTGCGCCAGATCATGCACGACAACGCGGACAGGGTCCTGTTCCGATGACCGAGCGCCCGCTCGCCGGATTGACGGTGGTGGACATGACCACGCTGGCGATGGGGCCGCTGGCCTCGCAGACTTTGGGCGATTACGGCGCCGACGTCATTAAGGTGGAGCCACCCTCCGGCGACCCGTTCCGCAATTCGCTGCCGACCCGCTCGCCGGGCATGGGCCACGCCTTCCTCCAGCTCAATCGCAACAAGCGCAGCCTGTGCATGGATCTGAAGGCGCCGGCTGCCCGGGACGCTCTGTTGCGCCTCATTGCGCGGGCGGACGTGTTCATCTCCAACGTAAGGTCCGCGGGAATGTTAGGGTTGGGGCTGGATTTCGAGAGCGTGCGGGCGATCAATCCCGCCATTATCTATTGTGCTGCTTACGGCTTTTCGGAACAGGGCCCGTATGCCGGCCGGCCGGCCGCCGACGACACGATCCAGGCGATGTCCGGCCTTGTCAGCCTGCATGCGCGCACGACCGGCACGCCGCAGCTGACCCCGACCGTGGTGGCCGACAAGGCGGTGGGGCTGATGCTGGTCAACGCAGTGTTGGCCGCGCTGATCCAGCGAATGAAGACCGGGGAGGGCCGGTTCATCGAGGTGCCGATGTTCGAGGCGATGGTGGCGTTCGTGCTGCCGGAGCATCTCGGCGGCGAGAGCTACGTCCCGGCCAACGGTCCCACCGGCTATAACCGCATCATCAACCCGATGCGCCGCCCGTTCGCGACCGCCGACGGCTATCTATGCGTGCTGCCCTACACGACGCCGCAATGGCACCGCTTCTTCCGCATGATCGGACGCAACGATCTTGCGGCCGATGCCGACTTGGCCAATCCGGTGCTCCGCAACGCCCGCCTCGAGGAGCTCTACGGCCTGATCGCCACTGCCATGCCGCGACGGACGACGAAGGCGTGGGTGGCCGACCTGCTGGCTGCGGACATCCTGTTC
>JBPBQE010000074.1:0-6615 GCA_050954595.1 Janthinobacterium lividum
ACCCTCACGATCCAACTAGGATCGTCCATCTCCCTGGGCTAACAGTCATTTTCCCGCAACCAAGGCGATGGGCTTATCAGTCGGAGCCAGTAAAAGGCCGTGGTGCATCGATCTGTGACCCGACGGGTTGCAGCTGCATGCCGCCGCGCCACGAGGTGAAGGCTGCGACCAGGTAAAGCAGGGCCGAAAAGCTAAAGGCGAATACCAGCCCGTGCTTAAATGGGGCCGACATCAGACCGGGAAAGAAGGTTTTTCCGGTCAGCGCCGCCGCATTCGCCGGCGGCAGCGCGTGCAGCACCTCGGCTGGGATCAACTCCCCCATGGGGTTGTAGCCGAGGAACGCCGCAAACAGGCTAGCCACCGGCGGAGTTTCGGCCACCTGGTGCGCCACCGCCGACGGCACGTGTTCGGCCAGCAAGCCGGCCTCCATCGATTGCGGCAGTGTCGCCGCCAGCCCGGCCAACATCAGGCTGAAAAATAGCCCGATCGATAGCACCTGCCCCGCATTGGTGGTCGTCGCCCGAATCCCCGAAGCTTGGCCGCGCTCCTGGGCAGGCACCGCATTCATGATTTGCGTGCTGTTCGGCGCCACGAATAGGCCGGAGCCGAAGCCGTTGGCAAATAGCAATGCCGCGAAAGCGCCGTAGGAGAAGTTGGCCGGGAGCAGCATGAGTAGCACGAAGCTGGCAGCGCCCAGCACCATCCCGCCCACCGCGAACGGCATGCCGCCGATACGGTCAGAACAATAGCCGGCGATCGGCCCCGCCAGGAGGAACCCCGCCGTTAGCGGCAGCATGAAGATTGCTGACCAGAGCGGCGTGTCCTCGAAGGAATAGCCGTGCAGGGGAAGCCAGATCCCCTGCAGCCAGATAATCAGCATGAACTGCAGCCCGCCCCGAGCTGCGGCAGACGACATGTTCGCAATGTTGCCGCAGGCAAACGGCGCGATGCGAAACAACTTGAAGTCCAGCATCGGGCGCTCGATCCGCCGCTCCACGGCCACGAAGGCGGCGAGCGACAGCAGCCCAAGCGCGAACAGGGTCAGCACGAAGGGGCTAGTCCAGGCCATCACCTGGTTTCCGTAGGGCTGGATGCCGTAGGTGATCGCGGACAGGATCAACACCAACCCGAGCGCGAAGGTGACGTTGCCGGCCCAGTCGATCCGGTGTGTCACCCGTGTCGGCGAATCACGCAGCTTCCAATACGCCCAGATCGTGCCCAGCAGTCCGACCGGCACGTTAATCCAGAACACCAGCCGCCAATTGGTGTCGGCCAGCAAGCCACCGATCAGCAGGCCGATGAACTGTCCACCAATCGCGGCAACCACGTTGATGCCCAAAGCGAGGCCACGCTGAGGCACAGGAAAAGCGTCGGTCAGGATGGCCGTGGAGTTCGCCATTAGCAGGGCACCACCGACACCCTGGATCATGCGAACCGAGATCAGGTAGATCGCTGCGAAGTCCCCCCGACCCGGCAGCAGGCTGAGCGCCACGGAAGCCGCGGTGAAGATTGCGAACCCTAGATTATACATCCTTGCCCGACCGAACTGATCTCCCAGCCGGCCGAAGGCCACCACCAGCACGGCAGTTGCGATCATGTAGCCGATGATCGCCCAAAGCAGGTAGTTGACGTTTCCGGGTTCCAGCGCCTTCAACCCGATCCCGCGGAACACGGCAGGCAGGCTGATCAGCAGGATGGAGCTGTTGATCGCTGCCGCCAGCATACCGAGTGTGGTGTTGCTGAGCGCCACCCACTTGTAGCTGTCACCCTGGGCCGGACTTGAAAATGACATGAGGGGGGATCCTGGTGCAGACCGGGCAGCCCAGGCTATACCTGAGGCTAACCTCTAATACCGGATATACGAGGATGTCCTCAGATACTGCAAGCGACCCGGCGCTCACATTCCGGGCACCGCAGCGCCAGCGTGGCAGGGATCGCGTGGCCGGACTGTTGGCCTCCGCCGCTCTGCTGTTCGTGGAACGCGGCTACGAGGCCACGACGATGACGGAGATCGCTACCCGGGCCGGGGCGTCGATCGGCTCGCTCTACCTGTTCTTCCCGACCAAGCCGGCGCTGGCGCAGGCGATGCTGACCGATCTGGCGCAGACCTTGTCCACCCTGCTGGACGCTTTAGCGCTTGAGGTGACAGGATGCTCGGCCGCCGCGATCGCCGATGCGTTGTTCCGAGAATTGTCGGTCTTCTTGCACCAGCACCCCGAGTATACCGTTCTTGTCGAGCACGCCGGCGACGAGGTCTGGCGCCAAGCGGTTCGTGCTCACCGCCGTGTTCAGATCGCAGCTTTGTTCGGGCTTGCGAGTCCGGCTTTACCAGATGGACAGGCGGAGCGGCTGGCCCTGCTGGTGCCCTCGTTGATGCGCTCCGTCATGATCCTGGGCAGTGAGTCTACTGCGGTGCAGGAGGCACTTTTGCTAGAACTGCGCGCCATGCTTCGGCACCACCTGACAAAGTAGTCACGCTGATTCTAGGGGGGTAAATGTTGCCCAATCAGTCTTTGCTAACTGAAATTGCGGCATCAGACCGGACAGTCGGCTCTCGGCCAGCCAGAGCGGGACACCACTGCATTGGGTGTGGGAAGCAGGCTTAGCCGATCAACTATCCTGTCCAAAGCGTTGGGCATCGACGCCGACCTTTAACGCCGGCTAGTTCTCAGCTCGACGCTGCAACAAGCCCGGCATCTCTGCCACCAGCGATGCTAGGTGGGCATTGCATTGCGAGAGACTGGTAGTCGGCGGTTACGCTAGATGGCCTACGAATCATCTTACTGGAAAGCGATCTCCCGGCTTCTCACGAAGCAGCGTAAGGACACCTGCGGCCTGCGCAGGATAGAGTGCCCCGTATGCGATAGGCCCTACCCGGCGCGATCACTTGTGGCCGGCTTAAACGGAGAAGCTCGATGATAGTGGAAGACAAGCAGGGCTTCCTGTCGCAGGGCGGCACGATGAGCAAGCTGATGCGCGACAAGGATTGGAGCGAGACGTCGCTCGGCGAGCCGAATAGCTGGCCACAGCCTTTGAAGACGCTTGTCGAGATCATACTCGTGGCCAAGCAACCCATGTTCGTCGCCTGGGGGCCAACGCTGCTGATGCTATACAACGACCCTTACATCGAGATCATGGCTACCAGGCACCCTGGCGCGCTGGGCGCACCGTATCTGGACGTCCGGTCCGAGATCCGATCCAGCATTGAACCGCTGGTGCAGCAGGCACTTGCGGGTGAGCCCGTCTACATGGACGACATCTCGCTCATAATGCAGCGAGGCGGTAGGCCGCAGGAGACGCATTTCTCTTTCTCCTACACCCCGGTTCGTGATGTGGACGGGACCGTAGCCGGGCTATTTTGCACGTCCGTCGAAACCACTGGTCAGGTGATTTCGAACCGCCGACGGACACTCCGCCTGACGCTCGAGGTTGAGCTGCGTGCCGTCACTGGGGACCGGGCGTTGCCACTGCGCAGCCTGGCAGCATTGCAGGCGTTTCTGAAAGTGGGGGCGGCCGGCTTGCTGCGGGTGGGCTCCCACGGCCTGGTTGAAAATTTGCGCTCGATGGCGGATGGAGGACTGGCCACCGGCAGGCTGTCGTCCAGCCAAATGCCTCGGGCCGCGCCCCTGGTGTCGGATGGGCGGGGGGAATACGGTGCCTCTAGCTTTGGCCCTTGGCCTCAAGGCGCTGGTAGCGATACCGCTGGTACACGACGGACAGCTGCGGGACGCCTTTTACGTGGGGGATATGGAGGCGCACCCCTGGACGCCAGAGGAGGTCTCGCTGATCGACTACGTGGCACACCGGGTCTCGGACGCATTGGAGCGGGCGGCGACGTTCGCGGCACTGAGTAAGAGCGAGGCGCACCTTGCAAGCATCTTCGCGCAGACCGGGGCGGGATTCGCGGAGTCGGATATCCAAGGTCGGTTTACCTCGGTCAACAACACCTACTGTCAGTTGGCCGGCCGTTCCCGCAAGGAGCTGTTGTCCCTAAACAAGCTGGACATCACGCACGAGGAGGACCGGCCCGCCGCGCGGGACGCGATCGCCAGCGCGGTGGCAATGGGCCAGCCAGTGACGGTGGAAAAGCGCTACGTGCACCGAGACGGCGGGGTGGTGTGGGTCGCGAATACGATCAGCCCAATCCAGACAACGGATGGCAGGCAGTCACTGCTGACGGTAGCGATCGACATATCGGCACAGAAGGCGGTGGAGCGGGACCTAGCCGCGGCGAAGAAGCTGGCGGAGGAGGCCAACCTGGCCAAGAGCACCTTCATCGCTAACATGAGCCACGAGCTGCGCACGCCCCTGTCGGCCATCATTGGATACAGCGAGATGCTGCAGGAGGAGGTGGCGGACGGCGTCGAGCCCGCGGAATTTACCGCCGACATGGCCAAAATCGAGAGTAATGCTCGCCATCTTCTGGGCCTCATCAACGACGTGCTCGACCTATCGAAGATCGAGAGCGGTAAAATGGAGGTCTTTGCCGAGACTTTCGAGGTCGAGGCAATCGTGCGAGATGTGGCCTCTACCGTCGACGCCTTGGTCCGCAAGAAGAACAACACGTTGGAGTTCGACCTAGCCCCCGACCTCGGTTCCGCCCACACGGACGTCACCAAGCTCCGCCAGAACTTATTGAACCTGCTTAGCAACGCGGCCAAATTCACGGAAAACGGCACCGTTACCTTAGGCGCCCGGCGCGAATCGAAGCCGACCGGCGATTTCCTTGTGTTCAGCGTGCGAGACAGCGGCATCGGGATGACGGAGGAGCAACTGGCCAAGCTGTTCCAGCGCTTCGCGCAGGCCGATGTCTCCACCACTCGATGTTTCGGCGGCACCGGGCTGGGGCTGTCCATCACCAAGGCGTTCACGGCCATGCTGGGCGGCGACGTTTCGGTGACCAGTGTTTACGGAAACGGCACCACCTTTACCATTACCCTGCCCGCGACACTTCCAGAGCAGGAATTGGGCAAGCCGTCCGACGCCGGAGATATCGAGGACACCTCGTGCGATGAGGTGGTTCTCGTCATCGACGACGACCCGGCTCAGCAGGAGCTGATGACCCGCTTTCTCGACCGGGAAGGTTTCAGAGCGCGCACCGCATCTAACGGGGCAAGTGGCTTGGCGCTGGCCCGACAATTGCGTCCGCGCGCCATCCTGCTCGATGTGACCATGCCGGGCATGGACGGATGGTCCGTGCTGCGATCACTTAAGGAAGATCCGGCGCTCGCCGACATTCCGGTTGTGATGGTGACGTTCATCAATGACAATGGCCTTGCCATGGCGCTCGGCGCTGCCGACCACGTGACTAAACCCGTTAATTGGGATCGGTTCCGCACGGTGATGGACTGTTTTCGCGAGGCGGCTGGCGATGTGCTGGTAGTCGACGACAATCCCAACACCCGTCGCCACCTTCGGCTCGCCCTGGAGCGGGACGGCTGGACCGTGGCGGAAGCCGCGAACGGTAGGGAAGCGTTGACCCGAGTTGACACGCACTTGCCCCGGGCAGTCCTGCTCGATCTGGAGATGCCCGTGATGGACGGGTTCGCCTTTTTACACGCGTTCCGAGATCGGCCTGGCTGTCGCGAAATCCCGGTGGTGGTAATCACCGCGCGCGACCTTACCGGCGAGGACCGCCGCAATCTTCAAAATGCCAACCGGATCGTGACCAAGGGCAGCGTCAACTACTTCGCCCTGGCCAAGGACCTACACGGCATCGTGGAAACGGACGGTGAATAGCAAACCCGTCCGGTGAAAACGTAGGCGTCGGAGTCCATCACCGACGCCTTTCTCGATCCTGCATTGGCGGTCGTGTAGCAACAAAATACGTAGCCATCGGTGCCGACCCCATTTCTGATTGGTAGTTTTCGGGCCATGCTCAGCATGTTCCAGCGGGTCGGCTAACCCCAGCCAATCTGGTCAGACGCGGAGGGTGCATGACGCGCGCGAATAACCCGGAATTTGCCTTCCGGATCGAGACGGATTCTATGGGAGAGGTTCAGGTCCCGGCTGACCGCCTCTGGGGTGCGCAAACGCAGCGGTCGCGCATAAACTTCCCGATCGGCGTGAACCGCTTCCGGTTCGGGCGTCCGATGATCCGTGCTCTGGGTGTGCTGAAGAAGGCCGCGGCAAAGGCCAATGCGGAACTCGGCCAACTCCCGCCTGACAGGGCCGGACTGATCGTGCGCGCCGCCGACGAGGTGATCGGGGGTCAATGGGACGCCGAGTTCCCGCTGGTCGTGTTTCAGACGGGTTCCGGCACCCAGACCAACATGAACGCCAACGAGGTGATCGCGAATCGGGCCATCCAGATCGCCGGTGGACAGCTCGGCTCCAAGACGCCGGTGCATCCGAACGATGACGTCAACCACAGCCAATCTTCCAACGACACCTTCCCGACCGCCATGCACATCGCCGCCGTGGAGGTGCTGACCGACACCACCATCCCCGCTGTGCTGCAACTGCGCGACACCCTGGACGGCAGGGCCCGGGAGCATGGCCACGTCGTCATGGTTGGCCGCACCCACTTGCAGGACGCGACCCCCGTTACGCTGGGCCAGGTGATCGGCGGCTGGATGGCACAGCTGGACGATGCTGTGGTCACGTTGGAACATG
>JBPBQE010000103.1:0-6614 GCA_050954595.1 Janthinobacterium lividum
GACACCGTTCGCTGTTTTGAAAGCTTCTCAAATTTGCATCAAGCGTAATCGACAGATCAAGCGGTCGCGGGAGGCAACCGTAAAACGGTTGAAAAGTTGTGCGAATAGATCGACTAGTGACCCATGTCGCTCGAAAGAAATCCGCTTTTGCCGATGCGAGCGTTAGCGCAGCGATTGCTGACCTTGGAAGGGGCGGCTCCGGGTGCGATCGACGAAACGGTCGACGAAGCGGCGCGAGTGTTCGAGCGTTTGCGGCTCGCGCTGGCGCGGTTCGCTGGATCGGACGGCTTCACCTCGCTCGTGCGGCGAGCCCTAGCGCTGGCGAAGGCCCAGGATCATTCGCTGTGTCAGATTTCGGTCCGGGCGGATGGTTTGCTCGAAGGGCTTGAGCAGGTCTCGGGCGACGCGGTGCTCGCGATCATCACGCAGTTTCTAGGGCTTCTGGTCACGTTTGTCGGCGAACCCCTCACGCTTCGTCTCGTTCGTGACGCCTGGCCCGACGAGTCGGTGACAGAAGACATGAGAGATACAAGGCCAATCGCATGAACAGTGAGATTAAAAATCAGGGGCGGGGCCGGGTATCTATCCGACGTTTGCCTACTGGTGTCCCCGGCCTTGACGAAATCTTGGCGGGCGGACTGCCGGAATATTCATTCAATATTCTCGCTGGCAACCCTGGCGGCGGCAAGACCACACTGGCCCATCAGATCATGTTCGCCAACGCCACTCGGGAACGCCCGGCTCTCTACTTCACCGTGCTTGGCGAGCCGGCCATCAAGATGCTTCGCTATCAACAGCAATTCTCATTTTTCGACATGAGCAAGGTCGATGGCGCCATTCGCTTTATCAATCTTAGCCACGTGGTCATGGAAAAAGACCTTGCTGCGGTGCTCGACACTATCGTCAAGGAGGTCGAGGATTCAAACGCTGGCATGGTCTTTGTCGACTCGTTTCGCACGATGTTGCGAAGTGGCCAAAGCGATTCCGGTGGAATGGACCTACCCGACTTCATTCAGCGATTGGCGCTTCACCTAACCAGCTGGCAAGTTACCTCGTTCCTCATAGGCGAATATTCGGAAAAGGAGTTTCGCGACAACCCCGTATTCACGGTAGCCGACGGGTTGTTGTGGCTTCATCAAAGCATTGAACGCAACTCGATCGTGCGCAAGATGCAAGTCATCAAGATGCGTGGTCAGAACACCGTTCCTGGACTGCATACCTTTCGCATCACTGACGACGGCTTGCAGGCTTTCCCGCGCACCTTTGGCCTCACCGCCCAGTCAGATCGCATCAAGGGCGAGCGGCGACTTACGACCGGTGTTCCGGGCTTCGATGCGCTGCTGAACGGCGGCATTCCTGAGGGCGACAGCTTGCTGCTGGCCGGGCCGTCCGGATCGGGCAAGTCGGTGCTGGCATCCCAGTTCGTGGCCGAGGGCCTTAGCCGCGGCGAGTCGGCCGTCATCGTAATCTTTGAGGAGCTGCCGAACGATTATGTTCGGCGGGCCAGGAAGCTTGGGATCGATTTCGCGACGCCGCAGGAAGAGGGCGCCCTCAAGATCATCTACATCCGCCCGCTGGATCTTTCGGTTGACGAGACCGTTCACGAAGTGATCGCGGCAGTAAAGGAAATCGAGGCAAAACGGGTCGTTCTCGACTCGCTTGTTGGCTTCGAGATGGCGCTTGCCCCGGATTTTCGACACGAATTCCGTGAATCGCTCTATCGGATGATTGGGGCGCTTACCCGCACCGGCGCAACTGTCGTGAGCACCGTGGAGGTCGAAGAGAACTCCACCTCAATGGCCCTCAGCAACTACGCCATTTCATTCTTGACAGACGACATCGTGCGCCTGCGCTACGTCTCGATTGACGGACAGTTGCGCAAGATGATGATAGTCGTGAAGATGCGTGGCGGTCCGCACAGCATCAATATGCACGAGTACACGATCACAGACAGTGGCGTAGTGATCGGTGAGTCGCTCAGGGGCTATCGCGGCCTCATCAGTGGCGTTACTGAGCCTTCTTCCTCAACGTCCCGTGATAAGGACGCCCAGCGTCCAACTGCTTGCACTCGTGATGAGCCTGACGAGAAGCGGTCCGGAGGGTAAGCCGAATGACCGACCCCGCGCAGGACGGCGAGCCTAATGAGCTCTTGCGCAACATGAACGATGCACTGCTGGCGTCCTCGATCCTTCAGCACGAGTTGACCGAACAGGCCCAGCAAGCCGAAGCGAGGATGGAGGTGATGGTAGCCGAACTCCAGCACCGCACCCGCAACCTCATCGCCGTAGTGATCGCGATCGCGAATCGCACGATGGCGCGTACTGGTCCTACTGAGGCGTTCCGCACGCAGTTCAACGAGCGCTTGCAGGCGCTCTCACGCGTACAGGGTCTGCTGTCCCGCACAGATATCGAGCCGATCACCATCGGCGCACTGATCCGCATGGAGCTTGACGCACTCGGGGCTGAAGCCTCCGACGATAGAGTCACGCTCGTTGGCCCCAGCGTCGTATTACGGGACACCATCGTTCAGACAATGGCGCTGGCGATCCACGAGCTCGCCACCAACGCTCGCAAACACGGGGCACTTGCGGCCGAAAATGGCGCTCTGAAGATCACATGGGCTGTAGAGCAGGTGGGCGACGCGGCCCCCTGCCTTATTCTGGAGTGGGTTGAGGAAGGTGTCGTCCGCGCGCCGGAACCCGAGGGTCCCAAGCGAAAGGGGTATGGGCGCGAGTTGATCGAGCGCGCTCTTCCCTATACGCTTAACGCCAAGACCAGCTTCGAACTGAACCATGATGGCGTGCGATGCACGATCGACCTGCCGCTCACCGACCGCAACCGCTCACGGGACCGCGGATGATGACCGAGAGCAAGACCTTGCTCACCGGACGCTGTGTGCTCCTGGTGGAGGACGATTACTTTATTGCAGTTGATATGGCTTGCCAGCTGGATGCGAGCGGAGCCGAGGTAATCGGACCGGTGGCGAGCGTGGATGCCGCTATCGAGTTGATCGAGCAGACCGAGCGCATCGACGGCGCGGTCGTGGACATCAATTTGCAGGGCGTGATGGCATGGCCAATCGCCGACGCGCTTCTCCAGCGCGGCGTGTGTTTGGTGTTCGTTACGGGATACGACAGCGCCTCCATTCCGGCGCGCTACGCTGAAATAGTCCGTTGCGAAAAACCTGCCACTTTGGACAAGGCGGCGAAGGCGTTGTTCGGCTGAGGCTCTATGATTACCTTTCCCAACCTGTCCTATCCGCTCGGTAATACCAAATCTCCCTGATCAGAACTGATGTGCCCAATCGCGCAGCCCGAGCGTCATGATGCGCCAGGGTTGGGCGACGAGCTTGTTCCATGCGTCGGCGCAGTGATCGACGATGTTGTCGTAGCTGGTGAACACCCGGTTCGAGAGCCAGTTTTCGCGCATGAACTCCCAAACATTCTCCTGCGGGTTCAACTCGGGACACTTGGCAGGCAGCGCCATGATGGTGATGTTCGAGGGCACGGTCAGCCGTTTGGAGATGTGCCACCCGGCTTGGTCCAGCAGGAGCACGGCGTGCCGTCCCGGCGCGACCCTGGTGGTCAATTCAAGCAGGAACAGCTCCATTGCGGCGATGTTGCACCAGGGCAGGATCAAACCCGCCGCCTTGCCGTCCTTGGGGCAGATCGCGCCGAAAATGTAGGTGGATGCCGTGCGCTGGTCGTGAGGTGCCGAGGGGCGCGAGCCTCGACGGCCCTCGTCCTGCCTTTCCATTCGGCAGAGCCGAACGGAACCTTTGGCAGGCCTCGCCCACCGCCGGGTGATTTTGTTCTTCTGGCCGATGCGGGCCTGATCGCCAAACCAGATTTCTATGTTGGCCGTATCGGTGCCGAGCCGGCGCGCGACCTCCGCCAGGCGCGCGGGGAAGTTTTTTTAAATGCCTCGATCGCACCCTCGGCCTGGGCATGATGGCGCGGTCGGGCCGAGAGCTTGCGATAGCCCAACGCCCGCACCTCGCGGCTCAGCGTCGGCTTGGCGATACGGTCTCCCAGAACCACTGGCAGAGGTCGATCAGCCGCCAGCGGACCACGCCATGGATGCTGGGGATCGGCCCATCCTCGATGGCCTGCACCAGCGCCGCCCGGTGCGCATCGGTCAGGCGCGACGGCTGACCTGGCGGCTTGCGGTCGATCAAGCCCGCTGTCCCATGTTCGTTGAACTTCACCACCCAGTCCCGCACGATCTGCACCGTCACGCTGCCGATCGCCGCCGCCTCCGTCCGGCTGGAGCCCTTGTAGATTGAAGCCAGCGCCAACAGGCGCCGGGCCTGCGCTGCATCCTTGCTGCGCTTGGCTTCGAGGCGGACCATCGTCGCATCGAAATCCGGTCGGAGTGGGATCGGCATGGTGAACGCCCCGCTGTTCACCATCTTGAATCAGCTGCCGGCCATTTCGGGAATCCCCTTCCGAGTCACGGCTTCAGAGACTTGTTGGGGTGGACGGCCCCACGGCATCACGTGCCAAGGTTGGGGTATCGAAACGCCAACAGAGGACCGTCCAAATGAAGTTCAAGCGCATTGCTATCGATATTTCAAAGCACGTGTTCACGCTGCACGGCGTGGATGACACGGATCGTCCAGTGCTGCGGCGTGACCTTCGGCGGGCGGAGGTGGAAATTCTTTTCGCCAAGATCGAGAGCACCGAGGTGATCATGGAAGCGTGCGGTGGCGCACACCACTGGGGCCGGGTTCTAGCAGAGCTGGGCCACAAGGTGCGCCTGATCCCGGCGCAGTATGTCAGGCCTTTCGTCAGACGCGCCAAGAACGATCGAACTGACGCCGAGGCGATCAACGACGCCGCATCCCGGCCCGGCATGCCAACAGTCGCGGTCAAGACCGCCCAACACCAGGCCGAGCTGATCATCCTCAAGCATCGCGAGATGCTGGTGGCCCAACGCACCCAGGTGATCAACGCGCTACGCGGGCATGCAGCCGAGTTCGGCGTCGTCGCGGCCAAGGGCACGGCCCAGGTCGAACCTTTGCTCGACAAGCTGGCCAGCGACCCGGCAATTCCGGCCGCTGCACGCGCAATGTTTGTGCGGATCGGCGAACACGCGGCGGAGCTGGGTCGGCAAATTGCCGCTGTCGACGTGGACCTTTCCGCCCAGCACAAAGCCAGCTCAGTCAGCCAGATGTTGGCCGAGGTGCCGGGTATCGGCCCGGTCACCGCGATCACCCTGGCCGTGGGCGTGGACCCTGCGGCGTTTGCCTCCGGGCGGCATTTTGCGGCTTGGCTGGGATTGACCCCCAAAGAGCATTCAACGGGCGGCAAACAGCGCCTCGGCCGGATCAGCAAGGCCGGCAACGAGCGACTGCGCAGTTTGCTCGTTGTCGGCGCTATGGCAGTGATCCGCCATGCGAAGCCAGGCGAGCGCTCGGTTTCCCCCTGGTTGCTGGCCCTACTCGCACGGAAGCCGCGGAAGCTGGCTGCGGTAGCGCTGGCCAACAAGATCGCCCGCACCGTGTGGGCGATGATGGCGCGTGGTGAAGCGTATCGGCATCAACCGGTCGCCGCCTGAGCCGCGCGCAGATGCCGGGGGTTTAGGGCCAGCACAAGATGACCATCGGTCGCGCCGACAAACGAGACATGCCGTTTATACCTGTGGCCAGATCAGGCCGCAGTCTTGTTTGGCACTCGTTTGCGGAACCCATCTGGGCCAGCGGTCATGAGGCCGCGCTAACAGGCCGGACACATGAGCGCACGCGATCCCCAGCCATCCTGTGTCAAACAGCCTTGAACCCCAGGGGCCGTCCACACATGGTATAAGGGGGCAATGCAGCCCGTCAGCCTCGAAGGTCAGGGTTGTCGTTTCCTCGAGTTCATATGCAATAGACCGCATCAACACTTCAGTTCCGTCGTCTCAAACTGCGTTGGACGATGCCTTCTTCCGGATGCCCTTGACCTTCAACACGGTATCTATGGTGGTGCATCGCATCGCTGACGTGATCGAGACAATGATCCCAGGCTTTATGGATTGGCACGATCATGCGCTTTCAGGATCGAACGATGGTCACCTGGTTGTCGAAGGGTCTGAAGCAGGTCAGCCAGTCTCTAAAGATAACAATTAACGGTGCTCTGTGACCCGTACAACATGATCGAGGGTGCCTCCTGACGCAACCTGGCAATCAACTGCCAATAAGGCTCTCACATACGCTGCTCTTGCTTACAACGTGGTAGCTGCGGGTCAGGAGATTGTTGGTAAGTGTGACGCAAGTCAACGGCATGCTATCGGCTTCTACAGGCGCACCATACAATGTTCTTCAGAACCTAAACCAGTTAAGTTCCCGAACTAATCCTCGCCATTAAAGGAGTTCTACACACGATCTATTGGCTTGCTCGAACGGTTTATAGGTTACTAAAGCCGGGATGAAGCATTTGTTTGCACTGATCGAAATCATAAGCGCATCTGGACTGCTCGGATACAGCATGCACGCGCTATTTAAAAAGGGCGACACCCGAGGTGCCGCCAGTTTAGGGAGGAAACGTCCTAGCAGAGGAAAACGTAACCACTCTGCTGAGTCAAAATATAAGCGTCGGACGGCTAACTACTCGCTAAACTGGATTGCTTAATTG
>JBPBQE010000168.1:0-6587 GCA_050954595.1 Janthinobacterium lividum
GTAGGCCGGCCTTGTCAGCCGGGCCGTTATCGGCGAGCCCGCCGACCACCAGCGCCTCGTCATCCTCCATCGCATAGAGGCCGAGCCACGGGCGGGCGGGACGGTTCACCTGACCGAACTTCATCAGGTCGTCCATGATCGGCGACAGCAGCTCGACCGGTACGACCATGTTCATGTCCTGCCGCTTGGTGCCCTCGCCGCCCTGTTGCAGCACCAGGCTGCCGATGCCGATCAGCGCGCCGTCGGCGTTGATCAGGGCGCCGCCGCCCCAGAAAGGATGCGCCGGCAGGGTGAAGATGGCGTCGTCGAGCAGGTATTCCCAATAGCCGGCGAATTCCTGACGGCCGGCGATCTTGGCGGCGACGCAGTGCTTGCGGCCACCGGCGGCGGCGAAGACGACGGTGTCGCCGGGTCGGGACTGGGTGCTGTCGCCCAGCGCCATGGTCGGGATCTGCACCCGGCCGAGCGCCTGAACGAGGCCGAAGCCGGTTTCCTGGTCGTAGGCCATCGCATGGCCGGCGATGGCCGCGCCGTCATGGGTGGTGATCCACAGGGTCTCGGCTTCGGTAATCAGGTAGCCGATGGTCAGGAACAGGCCGGGCTGGATGTGCACGGCACTGCCGGCGCGCTCGGTCCCGAGCGTGCCGGCAGTAAACGCGTCTTCCGGCACCAGCGCGCGCAAGCCGACGACGGATTTCAGCGCGTCCTCGAGGTCGAAGCTGTAGTCCGCCGGCTTTGGCTGCTGGGTGGTTGGGATAGAGAGGTCGGATTTGGCCATGGTAGGTGACAATACGGAGGAAGAGTGTGGCGGCGGAAGGGCGTGAATTATGACGCGTAGTTAACCATGATGGTTTTCTTGTGCATGAAGTGTTCGAGCATGGACTCCAGGCTGGCTTCCTTGCCGAGGCCGCTGCTCTTGACGCCGCCATAGGATAGGTTGGCCTGCACCACGAGGTTCTGGTTGATCTGCACCAGGCCGGCCTCCAAGCGGTTCGCCAGGTCCAGACCGAGCGTCAAGTTGTTGGTCCACAACGATGCGGCCAGGCCGTAATCCGTGCCGTTGGCATCGGCCAACACCTTTTCGGCATCGTCGAACGGGAACACTACGGTGACGGGGCCGAAGATCTCCTCCTGCACCAGGCGGCTCTCATTGGCGAGGTCGGTAAAGATGTAGGGCTGAATGAACAGACCTTTCTTCAGCGCGGGGTCCTCCGGCATCGCCGAGCAGGCTCGGCCGGTGGCGCCGGCGGTGGCCAGGCCCTCGTCGATGAAGCCCTTCACCTTGGCGAACTGCTCGTCGCTGATGATGGTGCCGATGTCGGTCTTCTCGTCGAGCGGATCGCCCATGACCATGGCGTCCACCTTGGCCGCCATGGCGTCGACGAAGCGCTGGTAGATCGGACGTTCGACGTAGATGCGGCTGGCGGCGGTGCAGCTCTGGCCCTGGCGGGTGAAGCGCATGGAGGTGATGGCGCCCATGACCGTCTTGTCGAAGTCGCAATCGGCGAACACGATCATCGGGCTCTTGCCGCCCAGTTCGAGCGTAACGGGCACCAGCTTCTCGGCGGCGCCCTTGGCGATGATGCGACCGACCTCGACCGAGCCGGTGAACGTCACCTTCTTGACCAGCTTGTGCTGCACCAGCGGCCCGCCGCACTCGGGGCCGAAGCCGGACAGCATGTTGAAGCAGCCCGGCGGCAGGATGCGGTTCAGCAGTTCGCAGATGCGCAGCACGGTGAGCGGCGCTTCCTCGGCGGACTTCACCACAACGGTGTTGCCGGCGACCAGCGCGGGGGCGACCTTGAGCGCCATCAGCAGCATCGGCACGTTCCACGGAATAATCGCGCCGACGACGCCGAGCGGCTCGCGGACCGTCACGGACAGGACGTTGGGCGCAAACGGAACGCTCTCCCCCTTCAGCTCGCCGCCGAGGCCACCATACATCTCGAAGATGTCGGCGACGGCGCCGGCTTCGACGCGGCTTTCAGTGCGCAACGCCTTGCCGGTCTCGAGCGCGATGAGGCGCGCGAGTTCTTCCTTGTGCTGGTTCAGCAGCGCAGCGCACTGGGAGACGAGGGCACCGCGCTTGCGCGACGGCATCTTGGCCCAGTCCTTCTGCGCGCGATCCGCGTCCTGGACGGCGGCCTCGACGTCGGCGGCGTCACCCTCGGCAGCCTGGCCGATGACCTCGCCGGTGGCTGGATTGACCACGTCGAAAGTCTTGCCCGAGCGTGCCGCAACAAAGCGGCCGGCGATGAAATGTTGGCCAGACAAGGCCTTGGCAAGCGCCTTCTCGTCGAGGCTCGGCTCTGCTGGCGTGCGGTGCGGCTGATCAAGCATCCGAATTGCCTCCCTGTGCGGCTAGGTTTACGTCTGTTGCCCTTTAATGGGCTGTTCGTCGGTGCCGGACAAGGCCGAGACGACGTAGAGGAAGCGATCTGGGATGAGCGAGAGAAGCGGACCGTTGACGGGGCTGACCGTGTTCGACTTGACCCGGGTGCTGGCGGGGCCGACCTGCGTGCAGATGCTGGCCGACCTCGGCGCCGACGTCATCAAGGTCGAGAAGCCCGGCAGCGGCGACGACACGCGCGGCTTCGCGCCGCCGTTCATGCCGGGAACGAAGGAAAGCGCCTATTTCGTTGGCGTCAACCGCAACAAGCGCTCGGTGACGCTGGACATCGCCAAGCCGGAAGGGCAGGCGATCGCGCAGGAACTGGTCAAGCAGTGCGACATCCTGGTGGAGAACTTCAAGGTCGGCGCGCTGACGCGGTATGGGCTCGGCTACGAGCAGCTGCACGCCTCGCAGCCGGGGCTGATCTACTGCAGCATCACCGGCTTCGGGCAGACCGGGCCGTATGCGCCGCGGCCGGGCTATGACGGACTGGTGCAGGCAATGGGTGGGGTGATGAGCCTGACCGGGGAGCCGGACGGGCTGCCGATGAAGGTGGGCATCCCGGTCGCCGACGTGTTCGCCGGGCTGTATGGCTGCATCGGCATCCTCGCGGCGTTGCGGCACAAGGAAGCCACCGGGATCGGGCAGCAGATCGACATCGGCATGCTGGACACGCATGTGGCGTGGCTGGCCAACCAGGGCATGAACTACCTGGCAACCGGCGAAAATCCCAAGCGGCTCGGCAACGATCACCCGAATATCGTGCCTTACCAGGTGTTCCCGACGGCGGATGGGCATATCGTGCTGTCGATCGGCAACGATCCGACATTCGCCCGCTTCTGCAAGGGGTTCGGGCTCGATCACCTGTTGGAGGATGAGCGCTTCGCAACCAATGCGGCGCGGGTAACCAACCGCAAGCTGGTTACCGATACGCTGACGCCGGTGTTGCAGGGTCAATCTACCGACTGGTGGGTCGATCGGCTGGAGACGGCGAAGATCGGCTGCGGGCCAATCAACACGCTGGAGAAGGTGTTCGCCGACCCGCACGTGCAGGCACGGGGCGTTGTGGTGGAGATGCCGCATCCATCCTCGCCGGATGGCGTAAAGGTGATCGCCAATCCGGTGCGACTGTCGGAGACGCCGGCGGATTACCACCTGCCACCGCCGACGCTCGGTCAGCACACGGACGACGTGCTGGGCGAGCGGCTCGGTTTCTCGGCGGAGAAGCTGGCCCAACTGCGCGGAGACGGCATCATCTGATGCGTGGCCTTGGGCTCGCCCTGGCCCTTGCGGTTGCCGCGTGTGCGGCGCCGTCGGCGGGTCAGGTCGGGGCTGGGCCGCAGACCGGCCTGGAGACCGTCGGCATTCCGGACGGCGCGGTGACGCTGCAGGCACGGTTGGCAGCCGGTGGGGGCGCCCAAGTCGCCGTCGGTCATCGCGCTGCACGGGTGCGGCGGGCCCTGGCCGAGCCGGGACCGGCAGTGGGAGAGGCTGTTGACGGAAGCGGGACACCAGGCGCTGTTCCCCGACAGCTTCGGCTCGCGCGGCCTGGGGTCGCAATGCAAGGTGAGCCAGCGGACGATCTCACCCAACCGGGAGCGACGGACGGATGCGGTGGCGGCCATTGATTGGCTGACGGCGCAACCCGGAACGCCGGTGGGGGGGCTAGTGGTGATGGGCTGGTCGAACGGCGGCTCGACGGTGCTGGCGACGGCAGCGACCGGCGTCACGGTGCCCGGCAGCGTGCGCGGGTTCATCGCGATGTATCCGGGATGCGGCGCCTATGCGCGGCGGCCGAATTGGGCGCCCTCGGCGCCGATCCTGATCCTGATGGGCGAGAGCGACGACTGGACGCCGGCGGCAGCGTGCCGGGCGCTGGCGGCACGGTTCCCGGACCGGATCACGCTGGTGACGTATCCCGACACGTTTCACGACTTCGACGTGCCGGGTCATCCGGTACGGGTCCGGTCGGGACTAGCCTTCACGGCCGGCCGTAACGGGATGGCGCACACCGGAACCAACGAAACGTCGCGGACCGACGCGATCGCGCGGGTGCTGGCCTTCCTGGACCGTTAGCGCGACTGCTCGAAGACGAAGACCGGCGGCTCTCCGGATGCCAGCATGTCTGGCGTGAGTTCCATCGAGGCACCGCCCACTCGCTTGATCCGGGCGGGATGAAGACGATCGAGGAAGCGCTCGATCGGTTCGATCTTCAGCACGCCCTTGGCGCTGAAATAGTGCATCGGGATGATCGCCTTGGGGCCGATCGTCTCGATCGCACGATCCAGATCGTCGAGGGCGATGGTGGCGTGCTCTCCCGTCAGCGCCAGTAGGACGTCCACCTTGCCGCGGAGTTCATCCAGTTGCGCCGGGTCCACCGGGTTGCCGATGTCGCCCATGTGCAGGATGCTCATGCCCCCGAGCTTGAACAGATACAGGGCATTGGCGTCGGGATCGCGGCCGAGCTCCTTCTGGTAATCGAACGTCCTGCTCTCGTACGCTGGAAAGGAGCGGATCGGCACGCCGCATGCCTCCGTGCCTTCCGGTGGCAGCTCCAGCGCGTTGATCACGACCGGGGTGCCGCGGATGTGGCTGGAGTCGGAGTGGAACGGGTCGGTGGCGGAACTCATGATGACGAGGTCGGCCGCCTCGTCGATCGGGTCGAAGCCGCTATTGCCGGGCGCCGGGGTATAGGGATCGGTGATCACGGCGATACCGTCCGCCTCGAAGCGGAAGCTGGCATGGGCATAGAAGGTGATCTTCATCAGGTCACCAACTCGCCCACGAACACGTTCCAGTTCTCCGTCAGCGCGGCCTGCTTCTCGTCGAACGCGACGAAGTGTTGCGATTGCTTGTGTGCCTCCCAGGCCTCTGGGCTGGCCCAGCTTTCGGTGAAGACAAAGGTGCCGGGATGCTCGTGCGAGCGGTGCAGCTCGTAATTGATGCAGCCGGATTCGGCGCGGGTCGGCGCCACTAGGGCCTTCAGCATCGGCAGCAATTCGTCTTCTTTGCCGGGCTTGGCGGTCAGCGTTGCGACGATCGTCAGCGGCTTCAATGTCGTTCTCCCGGTTTTGGTGTCCAACGCGGGAGGACGGCATTCGTCTCGACCCGCGCGGAGCCGACATGATAACGTGCCACCAGCGCCCCGAGGAACCCCACGAACGCCATGAACGAGCAGACAGCCTCCACCGCCTACACCCGCTTCTTCGGAGCCTCCTTGGCCGAGACCGACCCGGCCCTCGCCGCCGCGATCCGCGGCGAGTTGCATCGCCAGCAGGACGGCATTGAGCTGATTGCCAGCGAGAACATCGTCTCGGCCGCCGTGCTCGAGGCGCAGGGCTCCGTGCTCACCAACAAATACGCCGAGGGCTATCCGGGGCGGCGCTATTACGGCGGCTGCGCCGAGGTCGACATCGCCGAAACGCTGGCGATCGACCGGGCCAAGCAGTTGTTCGAGTGCCAATACGCCAACGTGCAGCCGCATTCCGGCGCGCAGGCGAACCAAGCGGTGTTTCTGGCGCTGATCAAGCCCGGCGACACCATTCTGGGCATGAGCCTGGCCGCGGGCGGGCATCTGACGCATGGCGCGGCGCCGAACCTGTCGGGCAAGTGGTTCAACGCGATCCAATACGGCGTGCGTGCCGATAACGGCTTGCTGGATTACGACGAGCTCGAGTCGCTGGCGCGCGAGCACAAGCCGAAGCTGATCATCGCGGGCGGCTCGGCCTATCCGCGGGTGATCGACTTCGCGCGCTTCCGCCGTCTGGCCGACGAGGTCGGGGCGTTCTTCATGGTGGACATGGCGCACTTCGCCGGGTTGGTGGCTGCGGGCGTGTACCCATCGCCGTTGCCGCACGCCCACGTCGTGACCACGACGACGCACAAGACGCTGCGGGGGCCGCGCGGCGGCATGATCCTCAGCAACGATCTCGACCTCGGCAAGAAGTTCAACTCGGCCGTGTTCCCCGGGCTGCAGGGTGGACCTCTGATGCACGTCATCGCCGGCAAGGCGGCGGCGTTCGGCGAGGCGCTGCGGCCGGAGTTCCGGGCCTATGCGCGCGCCGTGGTGGACAACGCCCAGGCGCTGGCGGCGACGCTGGTCGAGCAGGGCTGCGCCATCGTCAGCGGCGGCACCGACAGCCATCTCATGCTGGTGGATCTGCGCCCCAAGCGCACGACCGGCAAGGCGGCCGAG
>JBPBQE010000200.1:0-6567 GCA_050954595.1 Janthinobacterium lividum
GTCACGCTCGAGGACGCGCTGGCGCAATCGCTCAACACGGTGTCGGTCCGGCTGTTGCAGGCGTCGGGCGGGCCGCGGGCTGCGGCAGAGATCGCGCGGCGGCTGGGCGTCGGTGGCGCGATGCCCGACGATCTGTCGCTGGCGCTCGGCACCGGAGAGGTTCGGCTGATCGACATGGCATCGGCCTACGCGGCGCTGCTCAACGGCGGCTTCCGGGTTCGCGCGACCGGCATCGAGCGTATCGACGCGAACAATCAGCGGCTGGCGCTCGACCGGCCCGGGCACGCCCGCGTGATCGAACCGGAGCGGGCGGGCGAGATGCGCGCAATGCTGGCGGGAGTGGTGACGCACGGCAGCGGGCGGGCGGCGGCGCTGCCGGGTCGCTTCGTGGCGGGAAAGACCGGCACGACGCAGGATTATCGCGACGCCTGGTTCATCGGCGAAGCCGGGTCGACCATTATCGGGGTGTGGCTGGGCAATGACGATGACCGGCCGATGCGCGGGGTAACGGGTAGTTCGCTGCCGGCGCGACTGTTCCACGACATCGCAGCAGCCGACCGCTGAGTTAGCGAAGGCTTCATCTTTGCCGCCTATTGTTTGTGGCAAAGGAGCTTTGGCTTGGTTCAGGAAGTCCGGTCGATCCTATTCACTGCCGAAGAGTGCCGCGCCGCCATCGCGCAACTGATGGTGACCAAGGTCGGCGCACGCCTGACCGGCGAGGTGACGCGGGTTGAGCTGACGGGGCCCAGGGTCAACGCGGTGGTCACCGTGCGGTCGGGTGCGAAGGTGGAACAGTACACGATGGATGCGGCAGACTTGATGAGCGCGGTTCTGCTGTTTTGCCGACGAGCGCGCATTCCGCTCTCCACGCGATCGGACAAGCGTTTGAGCCTCATCGCGAACTGTCTCGCGCTCACGACTTCGATCAACCTGCGGCGCATCGTTTCGACGGGCAGCGCCGGCGCGGCAGAGCATGCGGCGGCCGGGCCCGATCTCGCTCTGATGCATACGGTGTAACGCGGCAACCCGTTAGCGTGCGCGCGCTTTACTCGGCATGACCTTCGATCTTTCCCAAGCCATCGCCTCGATCCAAGGCTTGGTCGCATCGTTCTTCAGGCACCTTCCCTACATCATCATCGCCCTGGTCGTTTACGGGTGCTTCCATTTTGCCGCCCGGTCCGTTCGCCGCGTGATCCGGCACTTCGCCGAACGGCGACGCAAGCACATGAACGTCGGACTGGTGCTGGGCCGGCTGGCCGAAGGCGGCATGATGTTGGTGGGCGTGCTCGTCGCACTGGTGATCGCCATACCGTCGTTCCAGCCGGCGCAACTGATCCAGTTGCTCGGCATCAGCGGCGTTGCCATTGGTTTCGCCTTTCGCGACATCTTGCAGAACTTCCTGGCCGGATTGCTGATCCTGCTGACCGAGCCCTTCCGCATCAACGATCAGATCGTCGTCGGCAGTTTCGAGGGGACGGTGGAGGAGATCGAGTCGCGAGCGACCACAATCCGGACTTATGACGGCCGCCGCGTCGTGATCCCGAACACCAATCTGTTCACCCACTCGGTGACGGTGAACACCGCCTTTCCGAGCCGGCGCCTGCAATATGATGTGGGTATCGGCTACGGCGATGACATCGCGACGGCCAGAACGGTGATCCTCCGAGCAATCGGCAGCATCCACGGCATCATGGCGACACCGGCGCCCGAGGTGCTCGTGGTTGGTTTGGCCGATTACAGCGTCACTCTTCGCGTCCGCTGGTGGATCGATCCACCGCGCCGGGCAGATACGATGGAAAGCATGAGCGATGCGCTGCATGCCATCAAAGATGCATTGACCGAAGCGGGAATCGACCTGCCGTTTCCGACACGGCAGATCCTGTTCCATGATCAGACCGAAGAGTCCGATGGCGACCGATCCCGCCAACGCGAAGGTTGGCCGGCGGGCAAAGGCCGTGTACCGGCAGCACGGTCGATCGCGAGTGCGCTGATGGGCAGGCAACGGGGCAAGCCAACCGACATGGCCGATCGCGGCGAGGGAAATCTGCCGAGCATTTCGCGTTCCTGACCAAGTCGACCCTTGGAGACGCTGATATGACGAAACTTCAAATCCCGCTGACCGTGTTTGCCGCGATGCTGGTCGCTGGAACGGTGCAGGCTCAAACGCCGAGCGTTCAACCCGCCCCCGAGGTGCCGACGACGCAGGAACCGACGCCGCCGAACGGGGTCGCTCGCGGCGTGATCCGGCCCAATCGTCCGGTCGATTCCGGGATGGTGACCCGACCGCCGGTCCAGCCGCGTCACCGGATGCCGGTCATCACGCCGCCGGGTACCGCGCGTTGAGCTTTCTGCGCGATCTAAAGTTTCCGCTGCTGCTTCTTCTTACGATTCCGGTTGCGCCGATACTGCATTACCTCGTCGGCGGCATGCCGTTACTGGAGTTCGCAACCGGAGCTGCCGCGATCGCGGTGTTGGCGGATTGGGTCAGGCGCGGCACCGAGCACGTGTCGTCCCATGTCGGCGCTGCGATCGGCGGGCTGCTGAGCATCAGTCTCGGCAGCCTGGCCGAGTTGATCCTGGCGCTGTTCGTGTTGTGGGACGGCAAGATCGACGTCGTGCGGGCACAGATCACCGGGTCGATGATCGGAACGAGCCTGCTCGGCTTGGGCATCGCCATCGTCGCCGGCACGATCGGCCGGGAAAGCCTGACGTTCAAACGCGAGCGTGCCAGCTTGATCTCGAGTCTGTTGTTGCTCTCGGTCATCGCGTTGCTACTACCGGCGGTGTTCGATTTCACGCTGCGGTCGACCGGACATGCCGACAAGGCAGCGGCTTCGGATGAGGCGCTGAGCCTCGGCGTCGCTGCGGTGCTGCTGCTGCTCTATGCCGGCAACACGGTTTATACGCTCGTGACCCACCGGGACGTTTTCGGCTCCGGCGAGAACGAGGAAAGCGGAACGTCCTGGCCGCTTGCTGCCTCGCTGGGTGTTCTTGCCGCGGCCACGGTGGCGATCGCGCTGGAAGCCGAGTTGGTTTCCGGCTCGCTGGAACAGGCGGCGCATTCGCTCGGACTATCCGACGTGTTTCTCGGCGTGATCGTGCTTGCGCTGATCGGCACCGCATCGGATCTGTTCGCCGGTGCCTTCTTTGCGCGTCAGGGCCGCATGGGGCTGGTGCTGAGCGTGTGCATCGGCTCGACGATCCAGGTCGCGCTGGTTTTGGCGCCGCTGCTGGTGCTGATTTCCTGGGCCATCGGCAAGCCAATGACGCTGGTGTTCTCCAACCCGCTCGACCTGTTCGCCATCGTCGGTGCCGCGTTCATCATCAACAGCATCGCCAGCGACGGAGAAGTCACCTGGTTCGAAGGCATGCTGTTGATCGGCGTCTACATCCTGTTCGGGCTCGGCTTCTACTTCGTCACCTGACCGCGAACGGTCCGTTGAGCCGGACGATGGTCAGGTTGAGGTAAGCGGCGAATGTGACCCAGAGCAGGTAAGGCAGCAGCAACCAACTCGCCAAAGGTGCGAAAGGCGCGACGACGACCATTGGAGCCAGGACCGAGAGCCAGAGCAACGGCACTTCGATCAGGGCCCAATCGGGGCGTTTGAATTTGAAGAACAACGGGCTCCAGAGCAGGTGAAATAGCGCGTTGAAACTGTAGAGGACCACGACCAGCATGCGCTGGCCGGCGCTTGGCGCGGAAACCCAGGCGTCGGCTGCCGACCAGGCGGCCAGGGCGAGGATGAGCGTCCATGCCGGGCCGAACAGCCAGTCCGGCGGTTGCCAACTCGGCTTGCGCAGTTGGCGATACCACGGCCCGATCTCGGTCAGCAGGCCGCCCGCACCGGTGACGACGAGTGCCACCACTCCGGCGACGATCAACGGGGTCAGCATGCGAGCGCCGGGCGCTTGCTACGCTCGCCCATGGCATGTTCGAGCACCTGAGCGGCTCGGAACAGCAGGGCCTCTTGGAACGGTTTGGCACAAATCTGCACGCCGACCGGCAATCCGCCATCGCCGAAACCGGCGGGCACGCCCATTGCCGGCCATCCCGTCTGATTCATCGGCGCCGTGAAGCCCGGTTGCTGCAATCCATCGAATTTCGGCACGTTATCGATCCGCGGTGCCTCCGCCGGGGCCCCGGCGGTCAGGAGGATGTCGACGTCCCGCGACGCTTCGGACGTCGCGGCGCATAGTTCGCGGCGGAAGCGCTGGGCCTGTATGTAATCGGTTGCGGCGAACAGACCGCCGAACACCATGCGGCTGCGCAGCCGCTCGCCGTAATCATGGAAGCGCTCACGCATCCAGGGCTCGTGCAGGCTGTAGGCTTCGGCGGTCAGGATGACGAAGTTGGCGGCCTGGAAATCGAACAGGGATGGCAACTCGACGTCCGACACGATCGCGCCGGCATCACGCCAGATCGCTGCCGCCCGATCGATCCCGGCCTGCGTAGCCGGGCTGACAGGGCGATCCCGCTCGTGCCAATTCCGCACGATCCCGACGCGCACGCCCCTCACCCCGTCGCCGAGCCCGGTTGTGTAGTTCGGCACCGGTCGGTCGATGCTGGCCGGGTCCTGCGGATCGTGGCCGGCCATTGCCTGCAGCAGCATCGCGCAGTCCTCCACCGTCCAGGCCAGGGGGCCGGCGTGGTCGAGCGAGAAAGCCAGCGGCAGGATGCCGGCCCGGCTGCAAAGGCCGTAGGTCGGCTTGATGCCGACAATGCCGCACAATGCAGCCGGCCCGCGGATGGAGCCGCCAGTGTCCGAACCGGTGCCGCCCAGGATCAACCCGGCCGCCACGGCCGCACCGGTACCGGATGACGAGCCGGAGGTGAAGTGATCGGGGTCCCACGGGTTGCGCGCCGGCGGCCAAGGCAGGTCGAAGCTCGGGCCACCGAAGGCGAACTCGTGCGTCGCCAGCTTGCCGAGCATCACCGTGCCGGCCTCGTGCAGGAGCCGGACCGTTGTCGCATCCGTGTCCGGCACCCAGTTTTGCAGCAGCTTGGAGTGCGCGGTCGTGGCGATGCCGGCGGTGCCGTAGATGTCCTTGTGGCCGATCGGGATGCCGTCGAGCTTGCCGCGTGCGGTGCCGTTCATCTGCCGCTGCTCGGCGGCGCGGGCGTCAGCCATCGCGCGGTCCGGCGTGACCTTGATGAAGGCGTTCAACGTGCCGTCGAGCGCGGCGATGCGGTCGAGACAGCCTTGCGTCAGCTCGACGGGCGAGACCTTGCGCGCGGCGAGGTCGCGTGAGGCGTCGGCAATGGTCGGGAAATTCATGGCAAATCCTCTGGCCGGAAGATGGTCGCCGGTTCCGCCTCGCGCGGCCGGGTCGTGCGGCCGCGGATACGGTCGAGCATCGGCTCGATGTTTTCCCAAGCACCGTATAGCTCCTCGATCTCCGCGGGTGGCAGCTCGAGGCCAGCCCGGCGGATCAAGGCGGCAAAATCGTGCTGAGGCAACTTGGCGGACATCCGGATCTCCGAAACGATGCCCGGATCGAAGCACGTCTGACGTGCGCAGGCTAACGGTTGTGTCGGCAGAAGCGGCGAGCAAGGGTTTTGATGTGCCCACACCCAAGCAAGCCGGCCGTCTTCGACCAACCGCGCCGAGCCCGATGCTTACCGCGTTCGGGGGCATGTTGGCGCTGGCGTCGTCGCAGGGCATCTGCCGCTTCGTCTACACGCCGATTTTGCCGGCGATGGCGGCGGGGCTCGGAATGGGCTCGAGCACAGCGGGGCTGATCGCGTCGGCGAACTTCCTCGGCTACCTGGGCGGTGCGATCGCGGCGACACTCAAGCGGCTGCCCGGCGGACGACGCGCCTGGTTCATCGGCAGCCTGTGCGTCAGTGCGACCAGCACGGCAGCGATGGGCGTGGCCAGTGGATTGCCGGCGTATCTGGCGTTGCGATTCGCCGGCGGGGCGTCGGGCGCCTTTGTGCTCGTGCTGGCGACGGCGGCGGTGCTCGACGCGCTGGCCGATGCCGGGCGTAGCCGGCTTGGGGCGCTGCATTATGCCGGCGTCGGCGTGGGGATCGCGCTGTCGGCGGTCGTGGTGGCCGGGCTGGAGATGGGCGGTGCCGGATGGCGAACGCTGTGGATCGTCGCCGGGTTGATCGCGCTTGCCTTGATCCCGCTGCCGGCCGACGTGCTGCGCTGGCGCGCTCCGGCGATCGATGCCGCAGCCCGGCCGACCCCGATGGGACGCGGCGTGCTGCGGCTCTCGATCTGCCAATTCCTGTTCGGATCCGGCTACGCAGTCACGGCGACGTTTCTGATCGCGATGGTCCGCGCCGCGCCGGCGACGCGGACGGTGGAACCGCTGATCTGGACCGTTGTGGGCCTCTGCGCCGCGCCGTCGCTGCTGCTTTGGTTGTGGGTCTCGGCACGGATCGGTTCGCGACGCGCCTATGCCGCCGCCGCCGTGCTCGAGGCGGCCGGCGTGCTGCTGGCTGGCGGATGGCCGACCGCGGCGGGATTGCTGGTCGGGGCGGCGTTGTTGGGCGGCACGTTCATGGGGCTGACGGCGCTGGGCTTTGCCGTCGCGCGCGAGTTCGGCCCCGGCGGTCAG
>JBPBQE010000171.1:0-6550 GCA_050954595.1 Janthinobacterium lividum
TCGAGTTGATCGTGTAAAGCCGGCCGCTGGTGCCGAGGCCGTAGAGCACGCCGTTGGTCGGCCGGAAATCGATACCGAGCACGCTCTCGCCGGCGGAAAGACCGCTGATGGCGATCGCAGCGCTGCCGGTGCCCGGAGCGGCGGTGTCGAAGCTGAAGATCGACGTGCCGCCGAGCAGGCCGGTGGCGGGCACGGCATGGGCGATGGACGACCAGCCGAGAGTCACGGCGATTGCCGCCGCAAATGCAGATGAGCGTGAAGACAAGATGATTTCCCCGTTTGTAGGCCCATACAGGATCTAGCATCCAACACGTTCAAACAGGCAGCGGCAATAACAATATAAGTTTGATCTAACGTAATCGTGAGCACCCAATACTTTCAGAGTAGCTGCTTTGGCTAGCCTTGTATTTCAGCTCTGGACAGAGACCCTGCTTATGACTGCTTCGTTTCCGAGTTGCTTTCGGAATGGCGTCCGGGAGCCTCGCAGGCTCGTCTTCCCAGTTAACTCTGGCCTCGTCAGTGACTATGTTGGAGCCATGACCGCGACCCCTGCCTTCCTCGACAGCAACCGCCCCGACGTTCCCGACATCGTCGTTCCGCGCGGCGTGTTGCCGTTCCACCTCCCCGGCCGGCCCGTGCGCGGCCGGCTCATCCGACTCGGCGCGCTCGCCGATGCGTTGCTGACCCGGCACGAGAACCACGTCGCCGTCACTGCGCTCTCCGGCCAGGCGCTGGCGCTGGCCGCCGCCCTGTCGTCGGCGTTGAAGTTCCGCGGCTCGTTCAGCCTACAGGCCAAGGGCGATGGCCCGGTGCCGATGCTGCTGGCCGACTGCACCGAGGCCGGCGCGCTCCGCGGCTACGCGCGCGCCAACCCCGAGCGGCTGGCGACCCTGTTGGCCACCGAACCCGAGCCGTCGGCCGCGGCACTGTTGGGCCAGGGCTACCTGGCCTTCACCGTCGATCAGGGCGAGGACCGGCACCAGGGCATCGTCGCCATCGAGGGCGAAACGCTGGCCGACATGGCGCTGAACTATTTCGAGACCTCCGAACAGATCGAATGCAGCGTCCGCCTCGCCTGCATCCGCACGCCGCATGGTTGGCGGGCCGGCGCACTGATCCTCGAGCGCATCGCCGGCACCGGCGGTATCGATCCCGACCTCGATACCGACGCGCAGGACGAGAGTTGGCGCAACGCCACCGCGCTGGCCAATACGCTGTCGGATGCCGAGCTGCTCGACGACGAGTTGACCGGCGAAGAACTGCTGTTTCGCCTGTTCGGGCTCGAGGGCGTCGCAGCGCAACGCTACCGTGCGCTGGCCTATGGCTGCCGCTGCTCGCGTCAGCGGCTATCCAACATCCTCGAAGGCTTCCCGGTCGATGACCTCGACCACATGGCCATCGAAGGCGACATCGTTATGACCTGCGAGTTCTGCAATCTAGACTTCCGGTTCGACCGCACCGAAGTCCATGGCCTGGTTCCGCCAGGGGGCGACTCGTCCGGCGAGGCCTCCGCTTGATGCTGGCCCGCCGCTCGCTCTTGTTGTTGCCGCTCGTGGCGGCGGGGTGTGGCGGCGAGGATGCGCTCCCGGCGGCACGCGGGGGTTTCCCGCCGCTGAGCTACAGCTATCTGACGCCGTTGCGCCTCAACGTGGCGACCATCGATGAAGCCCCGCTACCACCGCCGGGCTCGACCGACGACCTCAATCCGGCCCCGCCGGGGCAAGCGCTGATCCGCATGGCGCAGGATCGTCTGGCGGCAGGCGGCACGCTGGGCCGGGCCGTGTTCACCGTCGACGAAGCATCGATCACGCGGCGGGGTGGCGGGCTGGACGGTGTTATGGCGGTGCATCTCGACGTGCTGACGTCGGAGGGCTCGCGCGCGGGGTTCGCCGAGGCGCGGGTGTCGCGCCGTGCCACTGGGATCGGCGACCTCCGGTCGGCGCTCTACGACATGACGGTGCAGATGATGCAGGACATGAATATCGAGTTCGAGTTCCAGGTCCGCCAGAGCCTGCGCGATTGGCTGCAGGAGGCGACCACCGCGCCGCCGCCGCCCGCCGTGGAGCAGCAGCCGCTCGACGCGGTTAGGCGTCCAGCGCCCTAGACACCGTCAGGCATCGGGTGACATAGCACGGTATGTCTTCACCACCAGCCCACGCTTGATCTTGTGGCTGGCGGTCAGCAGTCCGTTCTCGACCGTAAAGGGCGGCACGATCCGATGCCGGCGCACCCGCTCCGTTGTCGTCATTCGCGCCCCGACCCGGCCCACCGCCTGCCCCACCGCCTCCGGACTGGTATCCTCGGCCGCCACGATGAATGCAGACAGCCCGCTGTCCCCGTCGCCATAGACCACCGCCTGCGCGATCTCGGGCTCACCGGCCAGCGCACTTTCGACCCGGGCCGGCGATACGTTCTCACCGCCGGAGAGCACGATGATGTCCTTCTTGCGATCCGTGATCTCGAGATAGCCGTCCGCATCGAGGGTGCCGATGTCGCCGGTGTAGAGCCAGCCATCGACGATCGCCGCCGCCGTGGCCTCCGGCTGGCCCCAATAGCCATCCATCACCAACTCGCCCCGCACCATGATCTCGCCGTCCTCGGCCAGGCGCAGCTCGACGCCCTGGAGCGGCCGGCCGACAGTGTGGATCTTCGGACGCAGCGGCGGGTTGGCGCTGATCACCGGGCCGGCTTCGGTCTGGCCGTAACCCTGGATCACCATGATGCCCATGGCCAGGAAGAAGCGCCCGATCTCCGGATCGAGCCGCGCGCCGCCGGAGATGCCGACGCGGAACCGGCCACCTAGACGCTGGCGGATTTTGCGGCGGACCAGGCGGTCGAACACCGGATTGGCGAGGCGGTCGAGCAGCGTCGCCGTCCCATCGAGCCGCCGCAGCCCGGCCGCCAGCGTCCGCGCGAAGATCTGCTGCTTGAACGGCGTCTCGCGCTTCAGCCCGGTGAGGATCCGCGTCCTGATCGACTCCAGGATACGCGGTACCAGCGCGAGAATGGTCGGTTGGATCGTCGCCAGGTCTGCGGCGAGGTGTTCGATGCCGCGCGCATAGACGATCTCGGTGCCGAGGCTGAGCAGGAAGAACTGCCCCACCGTATGCTCGAAGCTGTGCGACAGCGGCAGGAACGAGAGATATATCTCGTGATCGAGCTTCAGCGGTCGCACCAGCTCGAAGGCGCCCTCGCAATTGGCCAGCATGGCACGGTGCGGCAGCATCACCCCACGCGGCAGGCCGGACGTGCCGCTAGTGTAGATCAAGCAGGCGAGCGCGCCGCGGCCGATCTGCTCGGCTTCAGCGGCGATGTCGTCCGGAGGCGCCGGATCGTCCAGCAACGGCCCGAGCAGCGGGTGCGGACCAGGCTCCATGCACAGCAGCAGATCCAGCCCGTTCACCTGCTCGGCCGCGGCGAGGATCTTGCGCGCCAGCGCCAGGCTCGACGCGATCGCCACCCGAGCGCCGCTGTCGCGCAACAGGTGGGCATGGTCGGCCTCGGTGTTGACGACGTAACCGAGCACCGGGACGGCGCGGATGGCCATCAGCGCCGTTTCGACGATCGGCACCTCGGGGCGGCTCTCGCTGACCAGCAGCACGCGGTCGCCCGGCGACACCCCCGCTGCCCGCAACCCGCGCGCTAGCGACGCCGCCTTACGCGCGAACTGAGCCCAACTGGTCGAATGCCATCCGCCCGCTTCGTAATGGCGCAGCATCGGGCGGTCCGACCACTCCCGCGCTCGCGCGAACATCATCGTGGGCAGGTTCGGCCAGGAGGGATAGATGTCCATGCTTGCCCTACGGGGCGCACGCCCCACCTTTATGCCTCGCACTATCAGCACCACAGGATCGGCACCAGATGCTTCGTTCCCCCGACGGCCAAGGCGCCAGCCCAGTGCCCACCCCAGTTCCCACCAACGACATGCTACCCGAATGGGACCTGTCGGATCTCTACCCCGGCATGGACAGCCCGGAACTCGAGCACGACTTCGCCGAGGCCGACCGCGCCGCGGTTGCCTTCAAGGCACGTTTCGAGGGTCGGCTCGCCGACCTGCCCGGCGCCGAGATGGCCGACGCCATGCTCGACTACCAGCGCATCGAGGAAATCCTGGGTCGCCTCATGTCGTTCGCCTCGCTGCTGTTCAGCGGCGACGGTACCGACCCGAAGCTGGGCCAGTTCTACCAGTCGGTTTCCGAACGCATCACCGCCATCTCCTCCAATCTGATCTTCTTCACCCTCGAGCTGAACCGCCTCGACGATGCCGGGCTCGACGCCAAGCTCGCCGACCCGGCGCTCGCCCGCTGGTCGTCCTGGTTCCGCGACCTCCGCGTCTTCCGCCAGCATCAACTCTCCGACGAGGTCGAGAAGCTGTTGCACGAGAAGGAGGTCACCGGCCGCAGCGCCTGGAGCCGCCTGTTCGACGAAACAGTCGCCGGCATGCAGGTGCCGTTCCGCGGTGAGGAGCTGACGGTCTCGGACGCGCTGAACAAGATGTCCGATCGCGACCGCTCCGTTCGCGCCGATGCCGCCGCCGCGATCGGCGCGGCGTTCGGCAAGAACATCCGCCTGTTCTCGCTGATCACCAACACGCTGGCCAAGGACAAGGAGATCAGCGACGGCTGGCGCCATTACGCGCGCCCGATGAGCTATCGCAACCGGTCCAACATGGTCGAGGACGAGGTCGTCGACGCGCTGGTGACCGCGGTGACCGGCAGCTACGGCCGCCTGTCGCATCGCTATTACCAGTTAAAGGCCAAGTGGCTCGGCCTCGACAAGCTGCAGCATTGGGATCGCAACGCGCCGCTGCCCAGCGACCAGGATCGCCCGATTACCTGGGACGAAGCCCGCGAGCAGGTGTTGTCCGCCTACGGTAATTTCTCGCCGGAGCTGGCGCGGGTCGGTCAGGAATTCTTCGACAAACCCTGGATCGACGCCAAGCTGCGCCCCGGCAAGTCCGGCGGCGCCTTTGCGCACCCGACCGTGCCGTCGGCCCACCCCTATCTGCTGGTCAACTTCCACGGCAAGACCCGCGACGTCATGACCCTGGCCCACGAGCTCGGTCATGGCGTGCATCAGCGCCTGTCGAGCGATCAGGGTTACCTGATGTCCGGCACCCCGCTGACCCTGGCCGAGACCGCCAGCGTGTTCGGCGAGATGATGACCTTCCGCGCCCTGCTTGACGCCGAGACCGACCCGGCCCGCCGCCGCCTCATGCTGGCCTCCAAGGTCGAGGACATGCTGAACACGGTGGTCCGGCAGACCGCGTTCTACCAGTTCGAGGCCCGGCTGCACGCCGAGCGCCGCGGCGGCGAGATCCTGCCCGAGCGCATCGGCGAGATCTGGATGCAAGTGCAGACCGAGAGCCTCGGCCCGGCCTTCGACTTCACGCCGGACTACGCTGTCTACTGGTCATACATCCCGCACTTCGTGCACTCGCCGTTCTACGTTTACGCCTACGCGTTCGGAGATTGCCTGGTGAACGCGCTGTATCACGTGTTCCAGGACGGTCATCCCGGCTTCGAGGCCAAGTATCTCGACATGCTGCGCGCCGGCGGTACCAAGCGGCACAAGGAATTGCTGGCGCCGTTCGGTCTGGACGCGTCAGACCCCGAGTTCTGGAACCGGGGGCTCGACGTGATCTCCGGCTTCATCGACGAGTTGGAGCAGGCATAATGGCCGATCGTGATGGTGGAAGCCTGTTTGGCGAGCTTCGCCGCTATGCCAAGACCTCCGGCGCCGTGGGCGGCATCGCCGCACGCGTGGCCGGCGCCAAGGTGTTCGGCATCAAGACCGACCGGGCCGCACATGCCGAGGACCTCAAGAGCATCCTCGGCGGCCTCAAGGGCCCGTTGATGAAGGTCGCGCAGATCCTGTCGACAATTCCCGACGCCCTGCCGGAGGAATACTCGCAGGAGTTGGCGCAGCTTCAGGCCAACGCGCCGCCGATGGGCTGGTCGTTCGTTCGCCGCCGTATGGCCGGCGAGTTGGGGCCGGACTGGCAATCCAAGTTCCGCAGCTTCGGCCAGGACGCTGCTGCCGCTGCCAGCCTCGGCCAGGTGCATCGCGCCACCCTGCCCGACGGCCGCGACGTCGCCTGCAAGCTGCAATATCCGGACATGCCGAGCACGGTGGACGCCGACCTCAAGCAGCTCAAGCTGGCGATGAGCGTGTACAAGCGTATCGACAAGGTGATTGAGGGCGACGACATCTACGCCGAGATTGCCGACCGTCTGCGCGAGGAACTCGATTACGAGCGCGAGGCGTCACAGTTGCGGCTCTACCGCATCATGCTGCGCGACCGCCCCGACGTCAGCGTGCCGGAGCCGGTGCCGGAGCTGACCACCAAGCGGCTGCTGACCATGAGCTGGCTCAACGGCACCCCGATCCAGCAATGGATCGACAGCGACCCGCCGCAGGAGGCCCGCAACCAGCTCGCCAAGGCGCTGTTCTACGGCTGGTATGTTCCGTTCTACCGGTTCGGCGTCATCCACGGCGACCCCCATCTCGGCAACTACCAGGTCCGCGCCGACAACAACCTGAACCTGCT
>JBPBQE010000196.1:0-6530 GCA_050954595.1 Janthinobacterium lividum
TTAGAACACCGCATGCTCACGCCGATCGACCGTGACGGTGCTGTCGATCAGGCGCGCATAGAAGTCGAACAGCGTGTCGGCTCCGGTCTCCGGGGTCGCCGCGGCTGAATACTTCTGGGTAATGGGGTCGAGCACGAGCATCGACTCCGTCGCGTAATAGCGCCCGATCCGCGCCAACTCGGCCTTCTCGCGCAAACGCAGCGTGCCCAAGGTCGCGACGATCACGTCCAGCAGGCGAATCGGCACCGACCGGAACCGCGGCGTCATCCCCAGCAGCGCGAACAGCCGCTCCCCCATCGCCTGCGGCGTAATGGCCGGCCCGGGACCGCCGATCGGCAGCACCCGGTCCCACAGCGCCGGGTCGTCAAGACAGGCGACGAGATAACGCGCTAGGTCCCCGTCGCTGATCGGCTTGCACGCGGTCCGTTGCCCGTCTCCGAACATCAGAAACGGCTTGCCGCGTCGCAAGCGCCCCACCTGACCGGACAGCGACTTGAAGTAAGCCGTCGGTCGAACGATCGAATAGCGCATCCCCGACCCGGTAAGCGCCGCCTCGAACGCCAACTTGGCCCGCTGAAAGGCCAAGGTCGGCTTCTGTACGCAGATCGCCGACAGCAACACGAAATTCGGCACCCCCGCACGCTGCGCCGCTTCCAGCACCGCGAGGTTGGCGCCGTGATCGATCGCCCAGGCATCCGTGGGCACCCCGGTCCGCGAGGCCAGGCACGACACCACCGCATCGAAATGCTGGCCACGGAACCCTGCCGTGAGCACCGACGCTGTGTCGGTCACATCTCCCGCCCGGAACTCGGCGCCGGGCGGCCCGCGCCGGCCAAAACAGACCAGCTCGTGGCCCGCAACTTCCAGCGCACCGGCCGTCGCTTGCCCGATCGTGCCGGTGCCGCCGACCAGAAGGACGCGCATCTACGCCGGAACCAGCTCCCGGTGCCGCAGCAGCGCGGCGGTGCTGGGACCGCGGCCGCGGAACGCCGCATACAGCGCCATCGGGTCCCGGGTGTCGCCGGCCGAGAGAATACTCCGCAAGCCGGCCGCGAGATGGCGGTCGAACGGATCGCCCGCCTCGGTGAACGCGTCGAACCCGTCCGTATCCAGCACCGCTGCCCACAAGTAACTGTAATAGCCGGCCGCGTAGCCGCCGCCGTCGAACAAGTGCTGGAAGTGCGCCGCCCGGTGCCGGATGCCGATCGCCGCCGGCATCCCGATCTGCGCCAGCAATCCGGCCTCCACCGCATCCACATCCATCGTCGCCGGGTCGGGATGCAGGTGCAGCGCCATGTCGAGCATGGCCGATGCCGTGTACGACACCGTATCAAAGCCCTGATTGAAGCCGCGCGCCGCCATCAGCCGTGCGATGACGTCGGCGGGCAACGGCTCGCCGGTCTCGACGTGGCGGCAGTAGCGCTCGAGCGTTTCGGGCAACTCCATCCAATGCTCGTAGATTTGCGACGGCAGTTCCACGAAATCGCGCCGCACGCTGGTGCCGGATTGCGACGGGTAGCGCACCTGGCTGAGCAAGCCGTGCAGCCCGTGACCGAACTCGTGGAACAGGGTCCGTGCATCGTCCATGCTCAGCAACGTCGGCTCCGAGCGGGCGAAGTTGTTGTTGTTGACGATGATCGGCGAGACCGGCTCGTCCATCGCCTCCTGGTCACGGAAGCTGCTCATCCACGCGCCGGACCGCTTGTCCGGCCGGGCGAACGGGTCGGCGATGAAGACGCCCACGTGCCCCGCGGCATCGCGCACTTCGTACACGCGCACATCCGGATGATAAACCGGCACGTCGAGCAGTTTGAAATCCAGCTGGAACAGCCGGGTCGCGGTGTCGAAGGCGGCTTGCTGGATCCCCTCAAACGGGAAGAACGGCTTCAGCGCCGCCTCGTCCAACGCATGATCGGCCCGCCGCACGCGCTCGGCGTAGAACAGCCAATCCCACGCCTCGAGCGTGCCGTTGAAGCCTTCCTCGCGCGCTATCGCCAGCAGCCGTGCCGCTTCTACGTCGCTCTTGCGCCGCGCCGGCGCCCAGACCTCGTCCAGCAAGCCGTTCACCGCCTCGGCCGTCCCAGCCATCGTGTCGGCCAGCCGGAACGCCGCGAAATCGTCGAAGCCCAACAGCCCGGCCCGCTCCCGCCGCAGCGCCAGGATCTCCGGGATCAGCACCCGGTTGTCGTGCTCCCCGGCATGGCACCCCCGCTCTACCCAGGCGGCGTAGGCCACCCGGCGCAGGTCACGTCGTTCGCAGAAGGTCAGGAACGGTTCGACCAGCGAGCGGGACAGCGTCACCACATGCCCCTCGAGCCCACGCTCCTGCGCCGCCGCCGCCGCACCGTCGCGCACGAAGCTTGGCAGGCCCACCATGTCCGCTTCGGACAGCGGCAATGACCAGGCCTTCTCGTCGTGCAACACGTTCTGGCCGAATGCCGTATGCAACGCGGCGACCCGCATGGAGATCGCCGTCAGCCGCTGCTTGGACACCTCGTCCAGCGCGGCGCCGCTGCGCAGATAGCCCAGATGCGCACGCTCGAGCAGCCGCATTTGATCCTCGTCGAGCCCGATATCGTGTCGGATCGCGAACAGCCCGGCCACCCGTGCGAACACGCCGGGGTCCAACGCCACGCGGGAGCCGTGTTCGGCCAACACCGGCGCCATCACCCGGCGCACCGCTTCGAGCGCGTCGCCGCCCAGGCTCGAACATAGGTTGCCGAACACCGCGCCGACCCGGCCCAGCGTCCGTCCGCTGCGCTCCAAGGCTTCCATCGTGTTCGCGAATGTCGGCGGGGCCGTATCGCCGGCGATGACGGCGATCTCGGCCAAGTGTTCGGCGATCGCGACCTTGAAGGCCGGCTCGAAATGCTCGGCCCTGATGCGATCGAACGGCGGGATACCGAACGGAGTGGTCCAGGTCTGCAGCAGCGGGTTGTCCATCATGCGGTCAGCCTAGATGAACTCGATCGGGCAGCCCATGCCCGCCGTCGCCGGAACCAGCACCCGATGCTCGTCCGCCGTCGCCGTCACCCCGCCGACATCGAGCGCCGCACGCACCTGGGCCAGCCCGCGGGTGCGCAGGGTCAGCGCGGCCATGTAATGAGCACGGCCGCCCGCATCCGCAGCGGCATCACCCAACTGCCGCGCCACTTCACCCATGTTCAGTATGTCGATCGCCTGTGCACCGACCGTCAGGCGGACCCCGCCATCGATCGCTCGCACCGCCGTGCTGCCAAACATGCGCGCGAACAATCCGCCCAGCATCGAAGGATCGATCGAGGCGATCACCGCGCGCACGATCCCGGTGACACCGTTGGCGTGCTGCCGCCATTCGTCGCGCCAGACCAGGTCGCGGGTGAAGTGGTGGCAGAAATACAGCCGGCCCGGCCGCTCCGCACCGGGTTGGACGTGAACGGTGCGGAACGTCGCGTCGCGCGAGGTGCCGTCGCCCAGATCGACCGGACGGGTGAACTCGTTGACTGGCGTGACCGGCACGCCGGCCGCGGTCAGTGCCTGATGAACGGCGCCGGAATCTTCGGTGCCGAACACCAGCCCGTTGAGGCCGATCGGATCGTCGACCAGGTCGGGCCGGGCGGTGCCGGGCGGTTGACCGAGCAATTCGAGATAGTCGGTGCCGAAGATGGCCAGGTGATTGGTCGACCCGAGCGAGTGACGCCCGCGCGGGGTCAGCGTGAAGCCCAGGGCGCTATAGGCGGCATGCGCCTCGTCGAGCCCATCGCGGGCGTTGACGACGACGTGGTCAAAGGTCGGTGTCGGCAGGGTCATGGGATGCTTTCGCTGCTGCGTCGTCGGTATACTCCGATTGACGAACCGCGATGCCCCGGTTTCCAATAAGGCTGGAGAACTTCATGACCTCACTTCGGCTCGGCTTCTTCACCCGCGTGCTCGACCGCGCAGCACCACCGGAGCGGTACCGCCTCGGCATCGAACAGATCGTGCATGCCGACCGCCTCGGCTTCGACTCCGCCTGGGTCGCGCAGCACCACTTCCACGAGGACGAAGGCGGTCTGCCCGCCCCGCTCGTCTTCCTGTCGCACGCCGCGGCCCGCACGCAACGCATTCGCCTCGCCACCGGCATCATCACCCTGCCGTTGGAGATGCCTCTCCGCGTCGCCGAGGACGCTTCCGTGCTGGACATGCTGTCCAATGGCCGCCTTGAGATCGGCGTCGGACCCGGCGGCAACCTTTCCGCCTTCCAGGCCTTCGCCCTCGACCCGGCCGCCCGGCACCGCCTCATGAGCGGCAACCTCGACATCCTGCGCCGGGCCTGGCGCGGCGAGACGCTCGAGGGCGGCGACCGGCTCTATCCCGCCGACCCCAGCCTGGCTGATCGGATCTGGCAGGCTACCTTCTCCGCCGAGGGCGGCCGCATCGCCGGCGCCGCCGGAGACGGCCTGCTGCTGTCGCGCACCCAGCCTCGCCCCGACGACCGGCCCGACATGACCATCGACGAGATCCAGGCCCCGATCCTGGACGCCTATTACGGCGCGCTGCCGAGTGGCCGCGCTCCGCGCGTGCTGGCCTCGCGCTCCGTATTCGTCGCCGATAACCGGGCCGACGCGATGCGCTGGGCCGCCGAGGGCCTGCAGGTCGCCCGCGCCCGTCGCGGCCTCTCCGGTGGCACGCTGTCGGAGTGGTTGGCCGAAGCCAACAGCCATGTCGGCACCCCAGCCGACGTCATCGAGTCGCTTGCGGCAGAGAAGACGCTGCAGCGGACCACCGAGCTTGCGGTTCAGGTTCACTCGGTCGACCCGCCGCACCAGATGATCCTCCGCTCGCTCGAGTTGATGGCCGAAATCGTCGCCCCCGCGCTGGGCTGGGTCGGCCCGAACACACAAAGGAAGCAAGTCGCCTAATGGATGCACTCGATCGCCTGGTTGGCATCCAACCGGGCTCGCCGCTCGACGCCGTTCGCCGCCGCAAACCCGTCACCCGCGACAACGCCCAGGCCAGCTACGAGGCGCTGCTCGCTCCCGCCGACCTCGCCGAGATGAGCGCCGCCGAGCGCGCGTCGGTCGCTTACTTCGTGGCCGGGCTGCATGCGGACGAGGCTGCTCTGGCCTTCTACCGCGCGCATGTGCCGGACCCCGCGCCCCTGGACGCCGAGATCGCCGACGCTGCCGGCATGGGTCCCTACGGACGCTTCCCCGCGGGACCGTTGAGCGCGGAGGACGAGCCCGGCCCCGACTACACGCCGCACCATATCGGCGACACTCGTCTCGCCGCGGCCCTGGCACACACGCACATGCTGGTGCTGCACCCCCGCGACGCTGCGCCCGCTCACATGCGCGCGCTCGAAGCGGCAGGCTGGTCGGCGACCGGTATCGTCACGCTGTCGCAGCTCGTCGCCTTTCTTTCCTTCCAGCTTCGCGCCGCCGCCGGGTTGCGGGCACTCGACCGGAACCGCGCATGAGCCACGTCCCAACCGTCTTCACCCGCGCTATGCTGGACTGGGCCGCTTGGATCGAGCCCGTGCCGGAAGAGGAACTCACCGAAGCGCAGCGCGTCAGCCTGGTCGATCCCGCGCGTGCCAAATCGGTATATTTCCGCCTCCTCGCCCGCGACCCGGACGCGCTCGGCGCCCGCACGCGGACCGACAAGGACATCTTCTATAACGTCGCCGCCGGGCTGCCACGGGCGGAGCGCGAGTTGGCCGCAGCGGCGGTGTCGCGGCTGAATGGCTGCATCTATTGTGCCTCCGTCCATGCCCGCTTCGCCGTTTCATATTCCAAGCGCGAAGCCGACATGGATCGCCTGCTGGCCGAAGGTGTCGATGTCGACCTAGGCGAACGCTGGAACGCGGTGGTGGCCGCCGCAGTCGCATTGACGATGACACCCCCCAGTTTCGGCGATGCGGAGATCGGTCGCCTGCGCGCGGTGGGGTTGGACGACCTGGACATCGCCGACGTCATTCATTCCGCTGCGTTCTTCAACTGGGCCAACCGCCTCATGCTGTCGCTCGGCGAGCCGGTGCAGGACTGATCCGATGCCGCGGCAGATGAAACTCGGCCTGTCCATGCGCTACCTCGGCTATCACGAGGCGGCCTGGCGGCATCCGGACGTCCCGGCCGACGGCGCGTCGGATTTCCAGCATTTCCTACGCTGCGCCCGCATGGCGGAAGACGCCAAGTTCGACATGGTGTTCTTCGCCGACGGCCTCGGTGTGCGCGCCAACGACGACCCGCCGGGCTCGCTGAGCCACTCCAACCGCAACGTCGAGCTGGAGCCGTTGACGCTGCTTTCCGCCATCGCGCCGATGACCCGGCACATCGGCTTAATCAGCACGGCATCGACCACCTACAACGAGCCGTATCACATCGCCCGCAAGTTCGCCTCGCTCGACCACATCAGCGGCGGCCGTGCCGGCTGGAACATCGTGACCTCGTGGTCCGAACAGGAAGCCTGGAACTTCAACCGCGCCAAGCACCTCGATTACGACACGCGATACGAGCGGGCGCGCGAGTTCGTCGACGTGGTGACCGGCCTGTGGGATAGTTGGGCGCCCG
>JBPBQE010000036.1:0-6470 GCA_050954595.1 Janthinobacterium lividum
AACGCTATGTCGCGCGCGAAATCTTCGGATATCTCTGCGCCAAGCCGGTCCTGACAAATACGGCCACAGCAAGCCCTTGACCGATATAGGAGCATCAACGCCCCCTGGAGAGCTTCTTCCATACCCTCAAAGTCGAACTTGCCAACCAGCGACGATGGGCGACCCGGGACGAAGCCCGACGCGACTTGTTCGCCTACATCGAGGGCTACTACAATCGGCAGCGCATTCATTTGGCACTCGGCTACGTCACACCCGAGCAAGCCGAACGGAACGCGAGCTAACCCCGGTGTCCGCGAAATCAAGGGAAGACTAGTCAGCTACTCCCGAACCACCGCGGCCGATCAGAACCGCCTCATGCCAGTGTCGATCAACTCCAACATATCCGGCATCCAGAAGTCGTAGCCTTATCGGGTGCTATTGAGCGACAAAGAGTGTGGGGATAAGCGATGAAGCGTGCTGGGTACGCGTGATCCGCTATGCCTGGTCGTCTGATGCAGGAATTTGGCTGCGCTTCAGCAGATGATCGATAGCGGCTCTGAGTTCGTGCAGAGATGCCGTCTCATGTGGTGAGAGCAGCACCTTCGAGGTCGCAAGCTCGCGCACAACAACTTCAGCTTTTTCCAGGGTGTGCCAGGGCTGCCTGATCGGCCGCGCAGGTCTAGGGCCTACGATGGGAGAGGGAGGAAGAGGTTTGTCACGCAGGGCACGGATAACTTTGACCGTCAAAGTACCAGCGCGCGCCTGCTCGACAAGGCGATCCAACATCCCGACATCGGTTATTCGGGCCATCTCGACAAGGACGTTTTTGGCAGGTGGGTGTTCTGACGTCAGAACTTCGCGAAGCACATTTTCTGGAATGCTCAAGATTCGCAACGTCCCGCTTACGTCACTCTTTTGTTTGCCTAACGCTTGAGCCGCCTGTTCTTGCGTCCAACCTTTCTCCGTAAGCAGCCGAGTGATACCACGCGCCTCTTCGAGAGGAGACAGGTCGATCCGCTGCAAGTTCTCAATCAATCCCGCAATTTCAGCGTCGCCGGAGTGTGGCATGGCCAAGAGCTTTGACCATTTCAGCAATTTTGCCGCTCGCCACCGCCGTTCGCCTGCTACGATTATCCAACGGTGACGCTGCTGCGGGTCGCGCCGAACGAGAATAGGCTGTAGCTGGCCTTCGGCCTCCAGCGTTGCGGCCAAGGCCGCCAAGGATTTCTCATCAAAGCTGCGTCGCGCCTGCGCAGGGTCCGGCACGATGGCGTCCGTACTCACCTCAAAGGTGTGGTTGAAACTGCTTGAATCTGGAATCAGCCGCTCCGACGCCTCTCCTATGATTGAAGCAGACACATCTAGGATTGGTGAGACTTTCTTAGGAGGGCTCGCCATGGTCGTTGCTTCCAGTTGCATAATCAGCCGGAGAAAGGCTAGCCCGGGGGAGGGGGCTTCCATCAGCCAAAGCTCGCGCGAGCTCGGCATAGACAACGGAAGCGGTCGACGTAGGCGAGGCCTCCACAGCAACCCGGCCGTTACGAGCTGCATGACCGAAAACGGCGCTGTTCGGTACGGGAGCCAAAAGATGAGCTGACGGCCCTAATGAGCTGATGAGGTGCTGCAGAACCTCCCGATCCACCAATTTCCGCTTGTCGAATTGCGTAGGCAAAATACCTGTCAGTCGGAGTGCCGGATTAAGTCGGCGCTGAACTTTGTTTATCGTGCCGAGGATCAGTCCAACGCCCATCGTATCGTAAGGCTCGGTCCGCACGGGAATGATGACTTGTTCTGCTGCCGCCAATGCCATCCAGGTGAGCATGCCGAGGTTCGGCGGAGCATCGAGCACGATCCAATCGTAGTTGGCTCGACATGGCCCCAGCGCTTCTCGAACACTGATGTCAAAGCCCGGCTCTCGCTTTCCATCGGTCTCTGCAAGCTCGATGTGACTTGCCACGATGTCGAACGGAACAGTGCGACCATCGGCTAATTGTTCGCCTTTTCGAATTATAATGTCGGCCAGGTTCGCGTCACCGAGGATGACATGCGCGATCGTCCGCTGCTGCCTGTAGGCATCAATTGCAGATTGGGCGAGCAAACCTGTGGTCGCGGTTGCTTGCGGATCGAGATCAACAAGAAGAACGCGTTTGCCGAGCTCGGTTAGTGCAGACGCCAAGTTAAGGGCTGAGGTTGTTTTTCCTACGCCTCCTTTCTGGTTGGCTAACACGATCGCTTTCGCATCGGCAGGCTGCCGCGCCGCAATACGCCGCATCTCGGCTTCAATCTCCGCTGGAACTGGCTCATGGCCGTTTTCCCAACGAGAAACCTTCGGCTTGTCGTATTTGCGCCCCAAGCGGGCATTTAGCTCTTGCGTCAGGGCGCCTTGACTTAGACGCAATCTGAGCCGCGCTTCACGAAACGACGCCCCGTCCATCTCAGCCTCAGCCATGTATCTTAGCGATCAGATTGTGCCACTAAATGCATCAACGTCAACCCTCAATGGTTATAGTTGATAGTTGAAGTTCGTCCCGTGGGGATTAGCGATGCGGGTGGGGGGATTAGCGATGAAATAGGCCTTATACCGTGGGGATTAGCGAGACAGTACAATTAGAATCAATTAGTTTTTCAATTGGTTCCATCGCTTATCCCCACATTGACGACGCCGCAAAGAAACGTCACGGTTATATGAGGATGCAGAACCGTATCGGCACATTCACGACGTCAGATGCTGCTCGAGGAGTGCGCAAACTCGTCGAATTACACGGCCGCGACCGTAGCCTGCAGATGGTCGAGCCAGAAGATACATCGTTGGTTCGTATCGCCAGTGAAGTGCTTGGAGACGAAAGCGGGCGACGGGGATACAGCTACTCGGGTCTGTGTTTGACATCGCTTCCGCATCGTAAACTCGCCGACGAGCAACCGTGGATTCGCACGGTCGGGCCGCTGACGCTCATCATCGAGCCCGGACGCATTATCGATAACGACGGCAAAGCAAGGATTATGGGGGTTCCACACGGAGCTCGTGCACGACTGATCCTGATTTACCTACAGACACAGGCCGTCCTCAACGGCAGTCGAGAGGTCAGCCTCGGTCGTTCGATGCGTTCCTGGATGGGCAGTATGGGTCTGACCGTGGGCGGTGAAACCGCGCGGGCATTGCGAGAACAAGCACGCAGGATCGCAACCTGCTCCATGCGCTTTTCTTGGCAGTCAGCACAAGCAAGTGCTGGAAACGCCACGATGATCAGCAACGAGCGAATAATTAAGTCAGGCTTATTTTTTCACGACGGAAAGCACGGAGACACTCGGCAAGATAGCTTGTTTGAGGACCGGGTCCTACTTGACGCCGACTTTTTCGAACAACTACGTCAACATCCCGTTCCGTTACAAGACGCAGCGATCCAACAACTGAAAGACAGCTCGACCGCGCTCGACATCTACATTTGGCTCGCCTATCGGCTACATCATTTAGATCGTCATGTCGCAATCGGGTGGCGTGACCTACATCAACAATTCGGTGCAGGCTACAAACACGTGTTTCAATTTAAACCAAGGTTCCTACAAGCTTTGGCTGAAGCCGTATCTGCATACCCTGAGGCGTGCGTAGACGTGGAAGACGATTATATTCAACTTCATCCGTCACCACCGCCGGTAAAAAAGCTGGCCTAAGGCAAGGTGTGGGGATTAGCGATGAGATTGCCCTCACGTGAGTAGTTGAGCCACTGGTGGAACAACTCCCGAATTAATTTGGTTGATTTAACATGTTGGGAATGGCGATCCGCACGCCGACCCCGGTAAAAGCATGGCAGCTTGTTGGGGCCGGCGGCGTCGATATACAGTTCGTGCTCCCATCCAGCGAAATGATTGTAGGTGTAGGTGAAATGCTCGCTCGCTCGCACGCTGCCGCAGGCCGATGAGGAGCACACGGTTCAAGTCGGCATACCCGCCGTCATACCGCCGACCGAGGATGCGAAAGCAGTAAAGGTGCTGGTCCTCCCACCCCAAGGCTGCTTGGATCACTTAATGCAGCCCGGCCAGCATAGTGGATGACTTTGGTGCACAGATCGCTGCCGTGTTGGCTGAGGTAGGATGGTGTGGGGATCGTTCCCCGTCACTGTCTGGGTGATTGTCGTGCCGTTCAAAGCCAATTCCGAGCGTCGCCATCACATTCCGAAGCAGCGACATCAAGCCACGAACTCGGCTGCCTACGATGCAGCTCTACGCCGGCGCGGCAGCCTGACAATGTGGTTCACCGACGCGGCGATCGCGGCCTGGAAAGCTGAGCTGCGGACCACGCGAGGCGGCCAGTCCCGCTATTCGGCTCTGGCGATCACAACGGCACTTGAACTGCAGGCCGTGCGTGCGGTCGTTGATCCAGGTGCCGCTCATCTGCACCCACACGGCGGCTGCGATGCTGGCGGCGTACCCGACGACGGTGACCAAGTCGCGTTGCCCGCGCGCCTTGATCCGGAGCACGCAGAAGCCGCTACCGGCGTTGTGGAACGTCACTCGTTCAACTAGGCCGGCCAGCGCTTCTACCGGTGGCCCATGGTCAGAAGAAGGTGCTACGGAATCGGGGCCGAGCAAGCGTCTACTCGGCCACCGCGACTTCGCGCAGGCCCAACCAGTCGTACCCTGACCGGGGCGGTAGCATCTCCGCTGCAACAGCAAACACTCCGGCCGTTTGCCACTCCGTCCGGTTACCGACGACATACAGCACCCGCTTGGCGCGAGTGGCGGCGACGTTGAGGAGGTTCGGCGTGGCGCCGGCCCAGCTGCGTGAACCGGCTCTGGCGCCTCGACCGGCACCAAGCATCAGGATCACCGCCTCGGCTTCCTTGCCCTGGAAGGTGTGCACGGTGCCGACCCGGCGTTCGATCCACTCTTTCCGATCGGTTCGAGACAATGCCGGCATGATGCCCGGCGTGCCAAATAGCATCGCCCGGAGCCGGACGGCTGGCACTCTGAAGGGGCAGATGACGTATATATCGGGCTGCGGCAATGCTCGGCAAAGCTGACTGAGCGCGGCGGCGACCAGCAGGCCTTCGGTTTCGACCCATTTGTCCGTGGATGGCGCTTCCACGTCGATCCAGGCCGACGGGCCCAGCCGGTCGCGAATAGGAGAGGGGCCTTCCGATGTCGCGAACACCATGCGGCCGTCGTAGGCGATCCGGTTTGCCAGCGCGAACATCGGCTGCTCGCACCGCCGATGCACCAGCAACGGAATGCCCGTGACCCGTTCCGGTTGCCCGCTTCCGCCATCGGCAACGTCGAATCTCCCCTGGATTGGGCTCACCCGATCGGCCAGGGTCTGGGCCGATTGCGTAGGGACGGCCCAGACGATTGGGTCGGCGCCGTTGCTGCTGAAGATCAGCCGCGTGGTTCGCGGCGGCGTGGTGACCACCGGCCTGATCTGGAGGGGATCGCCGATCACCACGGCACGCCGGGCGCGCCAAAGAGCCCCGACTGCGGCCTGTGGCGGTGCCTGCCCGGCCTCGTCGATCAGCAGCCATCCGATCTCACCGGCACCCACACCGGGGAACATGCGTCCGATGGACGCGAAGGTGGTCGAGACGACAGGCACCAGGAGAAAGAACACGCTCCAGTCCGTGGCAGTAGGTTTTGGCGCGTCTGGACCGCCCTGCGCGGCTTTGGCTATGACGTTCAGCGACGGTTTGATGGTGCGAGCGGCTGCCACGATGAAGGCTCGGTGCAGACGGATCGCAGCGACGAAAGCTGACCCCGCGCAGCACGGAATGCGCCCGAATTCCACGGTGCGGCACTTCGGAACTCGGTATCTGGCAGCGCCCAGAACCCGGGTTCCGGCATGGCACCGTCGGTGTCGGCCTGCCCCTGGTGCAGCAGATCGATCAGCCGGACTGCATCAGCTTGGAGTGCATCATGCGCTGCAAGCTGATCCCGCCGATTGGCGGCATAACGCTCCATTTCCGCAACAGCCACGCTCAGTCGTGCTGCGGCGGCTGCCACCGCATCTTGGGCCACATTCAGCCGCTGCACTTGAATGTGCATGTTGGCTTCATGAGTCTGCCATGCCCTACTGCGGAACAGCTTGCGCAGCCAAGATGGTGCCACGGAGGACAGCGCTGACAGCTTCCCGATCTCGATAGCCTCACGGTGCCGATCATTCTCGTGATCGTCTCGTGCCAGGATAACGGCTCGTTCCGCCGAGGCTAGGTCTCGTTCGGCGACTTGCAGGCGCGCTTCGGCTATGGGCTGTTGCGTCTCTGTCTGCGTCAGTTGGGATGTGGTCTCTTCGAGCGTGCTCAATCTGTCGCGAAGGCGGCGGCAGGTGGCAAGCGCCTGCTGAAAGCCGTCGCGGGCGGCGCGCCATTGTGCCCGCGCTTCGGGAGCGCGCGGCGGAGGATTGAGCTGCGCCAACTTGCCAAGCTTTTTGGTGCGGTTCTGCGCCGTGTCCGGCCAAGCGACCAGGTTCAGCCAGTCATTGAGACCCCAATCAGCATCCCACCAGA
>JBPBQE010000558.1:0-6440 GCA_050954595.1 Janthinobacterium lividum
CTGGATTCATATCCCGGCCGGGTATGCTCGCCTGTTCGCATCGGGCCGTTACGACTGGAAGTTCGCCACCGAGCCGGAAGCCGAATTGGGCGGCCGCAACGTCAACTGGCCGCGCGGCCGCGTGCTAGGCGGTTCCGGCAGCATCAACGGCTTGGTGTTCCTGCGGGGATCACCGCACGATTACGACCGCTGGGCCCAAGCCGGCGCGCGAGGCTGGTCGTATCAGGACGTTTTGCCGACGTTCAAACGGATCGAGAATTGGACCGGCCCGGCCAGCGAGCATCGCGGCACAGATGGACCGATCACGGTAAGCGAGCCCGCAAAACTGTCCCTCGGGGCCGCGGCGTTCATCGAAACCGCGGTCGCCTGCGGTATTCCGCTCCATCGCGACATCAATGCCGACACTATCGAGGGCGTGGCGCCGATTCAGATGAACGTGCGGGGCGGGTTCAGGCGAAGCACGGCGCGCGCCTATCTGAAGCCGGCACGAGGCCGGCCCAATCTGCGCGTGCTGACGGAGATCGATGTCACCAAGCTGGTGATTGAAGACGGCCGCGCTGTCGGATGCATGGCCCGGCGAGCGGATGGCAGCACGACGGAGTTCCGCGCCGCGCGTGAGGTGGTGCTGAGCGCCGGGTCGATCATGAGCCCGAAATTGCTGATGTTGTCGGGTATCGGTGACGGCGCCGCGTTGCAGGAACTCGGCATTCCGGTGGTGCATTCGTTGCCTGGCGTGGGGCAGAACCTGCAGGACCATCTGATCACGCGCTTCGGCTTCCGCACCAAGCCGGCAGGCACGCTGAACGAGCTGACCTCGACGCGCATCAAGATGGCGGCGATGGCGCTCGGCTATGCCGTCACTCGCCGCGGCCCCATGGCGGTGGGCGCGACGGAGGCGACGCTGTTCGCCAAGGTCACGCCCGGAAGCGACGAGGCGGAGGTGCAGTTCCAGTTCATCAATTTCAGCCTCACCCCCGGCCGCGGCTACGAGTTGCCGAAGCATCCGGGCTTCATGTTCAATTTCGGCCAATGCCGCCCGGATAGCCGCGGCTCGCTGACCCTGCGCAGCGCCGATCCCGCCGACAAGCCCGTCATTCGTGCCAACTACCTATCGCATCCGAACGACCAGCACGTCATGCTCGAGGGCAGCCGCCTTGCGCGTCGGCTGGGACGGACGGCGCCATTCTCCGACTTCGTGCTGGAAGAAATGCAGCCATCACCAGATATCGTCGGTGACGACGCGATGCTAGACTACATTCGCGAGACCGGAACCACCGTCTATCATCCCTGCGGCACTTGCCGGATGGGCACCGATCCCGCCGCCGTCGTCGACCCGGCGTTGCGCGTCCACGGTGTGAGCGGATTGCGGATCGCCGACGCTTCGGTGATGCCGCTGGTGCCGAGTTCCAACATTCAGCCGGCGGTGATGATGATTGCCGAGCGTGCGGCCGCGATGATGAAAGCCTCGGCCTGAGCATTCCTGGTAGCAGAATTCTTCCTTCTTCCAGCACGGACTTGTAGGTAAAGAGAAAAACTATCTTCTTAGCGGTTCTTATACCGCGAGCCCAATCATGCCGTCCGTCGCCGACCTCGATACCGCCTTTCGCTCGCTCCAGCCGAGCGAGCGGTTGCAGACCTTGCGGGCACAGATCGACGGCACCCTGGTATTCACCACCAGCTTCGGCCTCGAGGACCAGGTGCTCCTGCACCTGATCGCCGCCTCTGGCATCGACGTTGCGATCGCGACGCTCGATACCGGGCGCTTGTTCCCGGAGACGTACGAGCTATGGGCGCGAACCGAAGCCCGCTACGGCGTGAAGGTACGGTCCTTTAGCCCGGATGCGGCGTCGGTGCAGGCGCTAGTCTCGACCCAGGGGATCAACGGTTTCTACGACAGCCCGGCCAACCGCTCCGCCTGCTGCGGCGTGCGCAAGATCCAGCCGCTCGGGCTCGCCTTGGCGGGCGCGGCGGGGTGGATCACCGGGTTGCGAGCGGATCAGTCGGCCAACCGGCAGGCGATGCTGTTCGTCGAATGGGATGTGGCGCACGGGCTGATCAAGGCCAACCCGCTGCTCGACTGGAGCCGCGAGCGCATCACCCAGTTCGCCGACACCGAGGACGTGCCGATCAATCCACTGCACGCGCAGGGCTTCGTCTCGATCGGCTGCGCCCCGTGCACGCGGGCGATCGCGCCGGGCGAGGACGAGCGCGCCGGCCGTTGGTGGTGGGAGCAGGACCGCACCAAGGAATGTGGGCTGCATGTCGGCGCGGACGGCAAACTGGTGCGAGCGGGAGCCGGTCGATGAAGATGTTGTCACGGCTGGAGCGGCTCGAGGCCGAGAGCATCCACATCATGCGCGAGGTCGTTGCCACCTGCGAGAACCCGGTGATGCTCTACTCGATCGGCAAGGATTCCGGCGTGCTGCTGCATCTGGCGCGCAAGGCATTCTATCCGGGGCCCCTGCCCTTCCCGCTGCTGCACGTCGATACGACGTGGAAATTTCGCGAGATGATCGAGTTCCGCGACCGGGTCGGCCGTGAGCCCGGCACCAACCTCCTCGTGCACATCAATCAGGACGGCGTGCGCGACGGCATCGGCCCGTTCGCCTCCGGCTCGCGCGTGCATACCGACGTGATGAAGACGCAGGGGCTGAAGCAGGCGCTCGACAAATACGGCTTCGACGCCGCCTTTGGCGGCGCGCGGCGTGACGAGGAGAAGAGCCGGGCCAAGGAGCGCGTGGTCTCCCTGCGCGAAACCGGCCACCGCTGGGACCCGCGGCGCCAGCGCCCGGAGCCGTGGGCGCTGTTCAACACCCGCAAAGCCAAGGGCGAGAGCTTCCGCGTGTTCCCGCTCTCCAACTGGACGGAGGCGGATGTGTGGGACTACGTGGCGCGCGAGGGCATCGCCACCGTGCCGCTGTATTTCGCCAAGGAGCGCCCGGTGGTGCGGCGCGACGGCATGCTCCTGATGCGCGACGACGACCGCATGGAATTGCTGCCGGGCGAACAGGTCGAGATGCTCTCCGTCCGCTTCCGCAGCCTCGGCTGCTACCCGTTGACCGGCGCGGTGGAGAGCGAGGCGGCAACGCTGGCCGAGGTGATCGCGGAGATGCGTGGCTCCACCGTGTCGGAGCGAAGCACGCGGGCGATCGACCATGATGGCGCCGGGTCGATGGAACAGAAGAAGATGGAAGGGTATTTCTAATGGCCACGCTTGAGGCCGCCCGCGCTGTCCTAACCGCGTCGCCCCCTGCCCAGGACAGCGCGCAGTTGCGAGTGCTGACCTGCGGCTCCGTCGATGACGGCAAGAGCACGCTACTGGGCCGCCTCCTGTTCGACACGCACTCGATCGCCGACGACCAGCTCTCGGCGCTGGACCGCGAGTCCCGTCGCTGGGGCACGCAAGGTGAGTCGATGGACTACGCCCTGTTGCTCGACGGGCTCTCGGCCGAGCGCGAGCAGGGCATCACCATCGACGTCGCCTACCGCTACTTTTCCACCGAGCGCCGCAGCTTCATCGTCGCCGACACGCCCGGCCACGAGCAATACACCCGCAACATGGCGACCGGCGCCTCGCAGGCCGACCTCGCGATCATCCTGGTCGATGCCCGCAAGGGCGTCCTGGCCCAGACGAGGCGGCATGCCTTCATCGTTGCCACCCTCGGCGTGCGTCACGCCGTGTTGGCGGTCAACAAGATGGACCTGGCCGATTTCTCCCAGGCGCGCTTCGACGAGATCGTCGCCGAGTTCGGCCAGGCGGCGTCGATGCTGGGTCTCCAATCGATCGTGCCGATCCCACTGGTCGCACGCGACGGCGACAACCTGGCGAGCCGGTCGGCCCGAATGAATTGGTATGGCGGGCCGACCCTGCTCGACCACCTCGAGACCGTTGATGCGACGCCGCCGGCCGAGGCGGCCGGGTTCCTCCTGCCGATCCAACTCGTGCTGCGGCCCGACTCCGACTTCCGCGGTTATGCCGGCACCGTCGCGCAGGGATCGGTGCAGGTCGGCGACGCCGTGATCGCGCTGCCGAGCGGGCGAAAGAGCACGGTTGCGCGGGTGATCGCCAGCGGACGGGATCAAGGCATGGCGGGCGCGGGCGAAGCGGTAACGATCGCGCTGTCGGGCGAGATCGACATCGCGCGCGGTGACGTGCTGGCATCGGCTGCCGACGCGCCCCGGCCGACGTCGCGGCTCGAGGCCACGCTGCTGTGGATGGACGACGATGCGATGTCGCCGACGCGCGACTACGCGCTGCTCCTCGGCCCGGCGAGCGCCGGGGCGCGGGTCTCGACCGTGCGGCATGCCATCGACATCGAGACGTATCGCGAGCGGGAGGCCAGCACGTTGTGGCTGAACGAGATCGGCGCCGTGTCGATCGAGGTGGATCGGGCGGTGATCGCGGCACCCTATCGCGAGAACCGGGCGCTCGGCGCCTTTATCCTAGTCGACCGCGCGAGCAACCGGACGGTGGCGCTGGGTGTCGTCGATGGCATCGGGCCGGAAGCGAGCAGGACGCCGACACGGCGACTGGACGGCCGGGTAGCGGCCCATGTCGTCCTGTCCGCACTGACCCTCGGCTCGGTGACGCTGATGATGTCGGGCGATGCCGCGGTGGCCGTTGGTGTCGCGGGCGCGAACGTGGTGATATCGGCGATGCTCAATCGCATCGTGGCCCCTCGATGACCTATCCGTTTCACGTCGATCTGCGCTTCGCCATCTCCGGATTACTGGTGGGCCTGTTGGTCGGGCAGACCGGCGTGGGCGGTGGCTCGTTGATGACGCCGCTGCTGATGCTGGTGTTCGGCATCCACCCGGCCACCGCAGTCGGGACCGACCTGCTGTATGCGTCGGCAACCAAGAGCGTCGGCACGATCGTGCATGGGCTGAGCGGCACGGTGAACTGGCGCATCGTCCGGCGCCTGGCCAGCGGCAGCCTGCCGGGGACGGCGCTCGGATTGGCGATCTTGTCCCGGCTTGACCCGGCGTCGCGCGGGCAGATGCATGGGATCTCCGTCATACTCGGCATCATGCTGATCATCACCGCGATGTCGTTGTTCTTCCGGACGCGGCTGGTGGCGATACTGGGGCCGAAGCTCGATCGGGTGTCGCCGCGCGGGCAGACCGTCATGACGGTGGTGACCGGGTTCGCGCTCGGACTGCTCGTGACCATGACGTCGGTGGGCGCCGGGGCGCTGGGGGTGACGGCGCTGCTGCTGCTGTATCCCCGTGAGCGATTGCCGGTGATCGTGGGGACGGACATCGCCCATGCGGTGCCGCTCACGCTGCTGGCCGGCATGGGGCATTGGTGGTTGGGATCGGTGGATTTCGTGCTGCTGGTCGGCCTGCTGTGCGGGTCGATCCCGGGGATCATCATCGGCTCCTGGCTGGCGACGCGGATGCCAGAAACGGTGCTGCGGCCGATCCTTGCCGCGACGCTGACGGTGGTCGGGGTCAAGATCGTTCTTTGATGTGGCTCTGGCCGCTGCTCGCGGCGCCGTTCGTGGGCAGCCTGCTGGGCGTGCTGATCCGGCGGCTCCCGGTGGAGCGGCCGGTAGCACTGGCGCGCTCCTGCTGCGAGGCCTGTGGGGTTGCGCTGGGAGCGCGGGACCTCGTGCCCCTGGCAAGCTACGCCATGTTGCGCGGTCGCTGTCGCCGGTGCGGAACACGGATCGCGCCCTTCCATTGGCATATCGAGCTTGCCGCCGTGCTGGTGCCGGCGTCGGCGCTGGCCTGCGGCATCGAGGGTGATGCGCTTTGGGCGGTGAGTGGTGCCGGGTGGGTGCTACTGGCGCTGGCGTGGATCGATGCTGAGTGGATGCTGCTGCCGGATGTGTTGACGCTGCCTTTGCTGCTGGCCGGGTTGGCGGCGACGTGGTGGTTTGATCCGGACGAGGTGTCGGAACATGCCGTGGCGGCCGGGCTGGGGTGGGTCGCGTTGTGGCTGATTGCCGTGATCTATCGCCGGCTGCGCGGGCGAGACGGGCTCGGCGACGGTGACGCTAAGTTGTTGGGCGCGCTCGGGGCATGGGTCGGTGTGGCCGGGCTGGCCGACGTGTTGTTCGGTGCGGCGCTGGCCGGGCTGGGCTGGGCTGGGCTGCTGCGGCTGCGCGGCCGGGCGATGTCGGCGACGACGGCGCTTCCGTTCGGGCCGTTCCTCGCCCTGGCGGGCTGGGCGGTGTTGTTGGCCGCGTGGCGCGGAACCGATATGGTCGGCTGGTGATGCTCGCGCGGCTCCTGCTACCGATGATGATGTTGCCAGCGCTGGCCCTGGCAGCACGGCCGGTGCCCGAGGATTTTGCCTGGCAACCGCATCCCGGCGGCGCCGTGCCGTTGGATCTGCGGTTCACCGAGGCGGATGGCGAGAACGTCTCGCTCCGTTCGTTGACCGGTGTGCCGATGGTGCTGGCGCTCGGCTACTTCCGCTGCCCGACCTTGTG
>JBPBQE010000072.1:0-6436 GCA_050954595.1 Janthinobacterium lividum
GTGTGGCGCGTGCTGCACGGCGATCTCGGGCGTTCGCTGGTGACGCATGAGGGCGTGCTCACCGAGTTCCGGACCTTGTTCCCGGCGACGGTGGAGCTGGGCGTCGCCGCCATGCTTGTTGCCGTGCTGGTGGGGCTTCCGGCCGGGATCATCGCAGCGGTGCGGCGGGGCAGCGCCGCTGATTACGGCGTCATGGGCGTGGCGTTGGCCGGTTACTCGATGCCGGTGTTCTGGTGGGCGATCCTGCTCATCCTGTTGTTCTCCGTGACGCTCGGCATCACCCCCGTCAGCTCGCGGTTGGACGTCGCCTACTATATCGAGCCGGTGACCGGCTTCATGCTGGTCGATAGCTGGCTGTCCGGGGAGCCCGGTGCGTTCCGCTCGGCGCTGTCGCACCTGGTGCTGCCGGCGATCGCGCTTGGCACCATCCCGATGGCGGTGGTCGCGCGCATGACGCGGTCCTCCATGCTGGAGGTGTTGAACGAGGATTATGTCCGCACCGCGCGTGCCAAGGGGCTGGGGCCCAGCCGGGTCGTGGGCATACATGCGTTGCGCAACGCGTTGATCCCCGTGCTGACGGTGATCGGGCTGCAGGTCGGCAGCTTGTTTGGCGGCGCTGTGCTTACGGAAACCATCTTCGCCTGGCCCGGTATCGGCAAGTGGCTGATCGAAAGCGTCAACCGGCGCGACTACCCGGTGCTGCAGGGTGGCATACTGCTGGTTGCCGGGATCATCATTGGGGTGAACCTGCTGGTGGATTTGCTGTCCGGCTTCATCAACCCACGCGTTCGGCACACGCGATGAACGGGGCAAGCGCTCAGTTGCGGGCGTTTTCCAGGCATTACGCCCGCGGCCATGGCGGCGTGATCGGGCTGGCGATCGTGGTGCTGCTGGTGCTGGCAGCCGTATTCGCGCCGCTGCTGGCCCCGCACGACCCGCTGGTGCAGGTGCGAGACGCGGTGCTGCAGCGACCTGGCGGCGGCTTTCCGCTGGGAACGGACGATGTCGGGCGCGACGTGCTAGCCCGGGTGCTGTACGGGGCGCGGTTGTCGCTTGCCGTGGGCGGGGTCGTGGTGAGCCTGGCGCTGGTCGCGGGTACGCTGCTGGGGCTGGTGGCCGGGTTCTCCGAGGGAATCGGCGATGCCGTGATCATGCGGCTTATGGACGTGCTGCTGGCGTTGCCGACGCTGCTGCTGGCGGTGGCGATCGTTGCCGTGCTGGGTCCTGGGCTTTCGCACGCGATGCTGGCGGTGGCGGTGGTGCAGCTGCCGGGCTTCGTGCGGCTGACGCGAGGCGCGGTGCGAACGGAGTTGCAGCGCGAGTACGTGTCCGCCGCGCGCATGGTCGGGGCGGGACGCTTGCGGCTGATGTTCAGGACGGTGCTGCCCAACTGTACTGCGCCGTTGATCGTGCAGGCGAGCCTGGCATTTTCCACCGCCATCCTGGACACGGCGGCGCTGGGCTTTCTCGGGCTGGGCGCGCAGCCGCCGACGCCGGAATGGGGCACGATGCTGGCCGATGCACTGCAGTTCGTGCAGAGCGCGTGGTGGGTGGTCACCTTCCCCGGCCTGGCGATCCTGCTGACGGTGTTGGGCTTTAATCTGGTCGGGGACGGTCTGCGTGACGCGCTGGACCCTCGGCTGAGGCGCTGATGGCCGGTTCCCTACTTGAGGTGCGGAACCTCCGCGTCACGTTCGAGACCGAGCGTGGGCCGATGGCGGCCGTGGACGGGGTCGATTTCGATGTGGCGCCTGGCGAAGTGCTGGGCCTGGTCGGGGAAAGCGGCTCCGGTAAGTCGGTGGCGATGCTGGCCACCATGGGGCTGGTCCGCCGGCCCGGGCGGGTGACGGCGGATCGGCTCATGTTCAACGGCATCGACCTGCGCGGCCTGTCCGCCCGGGCGCGGCGCCGCCTGGTCGGCCGCGACGTCGCCATGATCTTTCAGGAACCGATGAGCTCGCTGAACCCGTGCTTCACGGTGGGCTGGCAGATTGCCGAGGCTTTGCGGGTACACACCAAGCTGGACCGCGCAGCGCGGCGGTCCCGGGTGCTGGAGCTGCTGCGCCAGGTCGGTATGCCGGCGCCGGAGACGCGCCTGCGAGCCTTTCCGCATCAGCTCTCCGGCGGCATGTGCCAGCGGGTGATGATCGCGATGGCGATCGCCTGCAACCCGCTGCTCCTGATTGCCGACGAGCCGACCACGGCGTTGGACGTGACGATCCAGAAGCAGATCTTGGACCTGCTGGCCCGGCTGCAGCGCGAACGCAACATGGCCATGATCCTCATCACCCATGACGTGGCCGTGGTGGCGCAGACGGCGAAGCGGCTGCAGGTGATGTATGCGGGCCAGGCGATGGAGAACAGGCCTGCCGAGGTGGCGCTTCGGACACCCGCGCATCCCTACACGGCGGCGTTGTTGGCGGCGTTGCCGGACCGGGCGGAGGCACGGGCGATGTTGCCGACCATTCCCGGCGTGGTCCCCGGCATCGCCGACCGCCCGGCCGGCTGCGTGTTCCAGCCTCGCTGCTTCCAGGCGCGGCCGCGCTGTACCGAGACCGTCCCGATGGTCGGCGTGTCCGAAGGCGAAGCGCGCTGCTTGTATCCACTGGCATGACCCCCGTGCTCGAGGCCGAAACGCTGCGCCGCTTCTATCGCCAGCGCCGGATGCTGCGGCGGGGCACCGAGGTGCGGGCGGTGGACGGGGTGTCGTTCACGCTGGCGGCCGGGCGCACCCTGGCGGTGGTGGGCGAAAGTGGCTGTGGCAAGTCCACCCTGGCGCGGATGTTGGCGCTGCTGGACGCGCCTACGGCCGGGGAGATCCGGATCGACGGCAAGCCGGCATCGGCGACCGACCCGGCCACCCGCCGCGCGGTGCAGATGGTGTTCCAGGATCCCTACGGGTCGCTGAACCCGCGACAGACCGTGGGCGACACTCTGAAGGAGCCGTTGCTGATTGCCGGCGAGTCACCGGCTCGGCAGCGGGAGGCGGCGCTGGCGATGATGAACAACGTGGGTCTGCGGCCCGACCAATTCGACCGTTACCCGCACCAGTTCTCGGGCGGGCAACGGCAGCGCATCGCCATTGCACGGGCGCTGATGCTGCACCCCAAGGTCGTGATCGCCGACGAGCCGGTCTCGGCCCTGGACGTGTCGGTGCGGGCGCAGGTGCTGAACCTGATGATCGAGTTACAGGACCGGCTCGGTCTCGCCTACGTGTTCATCAGCCACGACCTCGGCGTCGTCAGGCACATGGCCGACGAGGTCGCGGTGATGTACCTCGGCCGTATCGTCGAACAGGCACCGCGAACCGCCCTGTTCACCAACCCCCTGCATCCCTACACGCGCGCTTTGCTGGAAGCGACGCCCGGCCTGGCGCCGAACACCGGCAGACCGGAGCCGGTGCGCGGTGAGCCGCCCTCCCCGCTCGCGCCACCGCCGGGCTGCCATTACCACACGCGCTGTCCGCATGCGCAGCCTGTCTGCCGGGAGGTCGTGCCGTTGCTGAGGACGGTTGGTGACACCCGCGCTGCATGCCATTTTGCCGAGGCGCTGCCGGTTCCCGCCCCTGGTTGAGGCCGGCGCCGGCTAGGCTGATCCTGGCTCCGCGATGAAGTCGGCGATCATGCTGTTGAGGGCCTTCGGCTCGTCGGCGCGGATCGAGTGGCTGCTGTTCTCGAAGACGTGCAGTTTGGAGCCCGCGATGAGGCGGTGTACCTCCTCGCTGTAGTCCGGCGGGCAAATCCAGTCGTGTCGGCCGGCAAGCACCAGCGTCGGCGCCGTGATGCGGGGCAGCTCGGGCCGGAGGTCCATGCGGCCGAGAAAGCCGTCCGGCTTGAAGGCGTTGTTGATCGCGGATGGGGTGTAGGTGGCGCGGCTGCGGGTGGGGGCGGCTTGGGCGGGGTCGTATGACTTGGAATAAAGCGGTCCCATGACGGCGTAGTAGTCCTGCATCTGCTCAGGTGTTTCGAAGCGGCCTTCCCAGAGCAGGGCGCAGACGCGTTGCTGGTCCGGGGTTCCGTGCTCCTCGATCAAGCGCTTCGCGCGGGCGCGGAAACCGCCATCGGCCGCGGTGACGATCAGGACGAGCTTGCTGACCGAGGCCGGATAGCGGGCGGCGTAGGCCATCGCAACCATGCCGCCATAGCTGGTGCCGATGACGACGACCGGGCCGAGCCCGAGATGCAGGCGCAGCGCCTCGAGATCCGCTACGTTCTCGTCCAGTGTGTAGAGCGCCGGGTCACTGGTGGCGGAGCGGCCGTGACCGCGATGGTCGATGTAGACGAGCTGCATATGGGCGGCGAGTGGCGACATGCCGGGCTTGAAGCCGGTGTGGTCACCGCCGGGTCCGCCATGCAGCACGAAGGCGACGGGCCGTTCCCGCATCGCCGGCCCGTCCGCGACCAGCGCGGCGCCTTCCACGTCGAAATAGATTTCCGTCCCTCGTACTGCTGCCCGCATGCCGATCTCCCTCATATCATTCAGAGCCGCACGTACACGAGCCAGGGGCCATGCCGCTTCGTCCTCCGGCCGCCGTATCGAAGGAACAGCGATTGCGCGTCAAGCCTGGTTATCATCAGGTTGGCGCCCGCGTCGCGGTTGGAAACAGCTTTGCTGATCACCCACCTACAACAAACCTTCTCGAACTTAGCGATGAGGCTTCCGGCTTTCCGGGGATGGATCGGGTTTCGGCAAATGCCTGGTATCGCTCAACAGAGCCTTCAACGCCTGTTTGGCCGCGTCAAGACGTTCATCCAGCCGCAGCTCGTCAGTTGCGAGCCAGGCGAGTGTGGCATGAGCAAACGCTGCCATTCCGGCGCGGGCCGCCAAGGTGGCTTGAAGATCGGGAACGTGGCGCGTCTTCAAAGCCAGCGCCAACGCGTCGGACAGCGCGTCCAGCTTCGCCAATTCGCGTTCCTGGAGAGCCGGTGTTGCCGAGATGACCTTCTGCCGGGGTTCGGAGAAAGACCGGTTGCCTTCCAGCAATGGTGTTACCGACTGGAACGCGCGAAACAGTGTGTCGAGCGGTCCCAGCTCCGGCGGCGCATCGGCGATCGATGCGGTAAGCGCGTTCACCAGCACGGCCTGTCCATCGAACAGAACCTCCCGCTTGTCCGGAAAGTGACGAAAGAAGGTCCGTTCCGTCACGCCAGCACGTGCGGCGATTTCAGCCGCGGTGGTGCGGTCGAAGCCATGCTCTCGAAACAGCTCCACCGCTGCTCGCTGCAAGCGCATCCGCGCATCTGATCCTTGCTGCGCCATCACACCCTCTTGTCAGTGACTGACATGACCTCTATGTCAGTCACCGACATAGGTGGTATGTCCATTGGCCGCGATGAGCAAGGAAGTTGCAATGCGTGTACTCCTGACAGGTGCGAGTGGGTGGATCGGTTCGGTGATCGCACGCGAGCTGATGGAGGCGGGTCACTCCGTCACCGGGCTGGTACGATCGGCGGAGAAAGGGGCGGCGCTCGCCTTGGCTGGCGGCACACCGTTGGTCGGCTCGCTCGGTGATCTGGACGTACTTCGTCAGGGTGCGGCGGAAGCGGATGGCATCATCCATACGGCTTTCGGCCTCGACATCTCGCGCATCGGAGAGCTGGCTGCCGAGGACAGTGTGGCGATCAGTACGTTCGGCGAGGTGTTCGCCGGGTCGGCGCGGCCAATCGTGGTGACAGACGGTTTCCTCCATTTGACCGGTGAGACAGCGTTGGAAACCGACAGGCCGGGGATCCCCCCCGCTTTCCCGCGCGCATCGCAGCAGACAGCCTTTGCGCTCGCCGCTCGCGGCATTCACGCCAATGTGGTGCGCAATCCGCGCTCGGTGCACGGTAAGGGCGAGACCCATGGATTTGTGCCGATGTTGGCCGGGGTCGCGCGCAGCAAGGGCGTGTCGGCGTTTATCGGTGACGGCATGAATCTCTGGCCAGCGGTTCATCGTCTGGACGCGGCACGTGTCTATCGTCTCGCGCTTGAACGGGGCGCGTGTGGCGAGGTTTATCATGCCGTTGCGGAGGAGGGCGTGCCTTACCGCGAGATCGCGGAAGCGATCGGACGCCAACTCGGTCTGCCCACCAGGTCGCTGACACAGGCGGAAGCAGAGGCCCATTTCGGCCCGTTGGCGACCTGGGTCGCGAATAACGGCCCGGCCTCTAACGAATGGACGAAGAAAACGCTTGGCTGGACGCCTGGGCAATTGGGGATCGTGGCCGACATCGAGCGCTCGGACTACTCTCGCTAGCTGCGTGGCAGGTGTGGCGGGCTGCGACTGGTGCTCATCATACGGCCCCAAATGCGGAGCAATGCTATTATTGCTATAATCCTTCGCCACGTCTGTTGACGTGTGACGATCCGTGGCCGGAGTCAGTAATCGTCCTCGTAGCTTTGGCCACCGAGTTCGACCACGAGTTGCTGCGCGGCACGGTCCAAGGCTGATGCC
>JBPBQE010000066.1:0-6432 GCA_050954595.1 Janthinobacterium lividum
GTGTCCACATGGCAAACTCCAGGAGAGAAAACCTCCTGAAACGCCGCCAGAGCCATTCCGGTCAGTCCGTCACGTCAGCCAAGCCGACCTTCTAAAACATGGGGTAACCGGGGCGGGTCCCCTCTCCGGCACCAAACTGATTAGGATCGGCACGGTAACAACAGCCAGGAGAACGCCACCATGGAGCACTATGTCGCGCTGGACGTGTCACTGCGAGAGATCAGCGTCTGTGTGATGGACGGCAAGGGCGCTGTCCTGTTCGAGGGCAAGACAGCAGCCGATCCTGCCGCACTTGTCGCGTTGATCCGCGCCAAGGCACCCCACGTCGTACGGATCGGGTTGGAGACTGGTGCCACATCACCTTGGCTGTTTCACGCCCTGGCCGCACACGGGCTGCCCATGGTGTGCATGGATGCCCGCCATGCCCACGCGGCTCTGTCCATGCGTCCCACCAAGTCCGACCGCAGCGACGCCCGCGGCCTCGCCGACATGCTGCGGATGGACTGGTCACCGACGAGGTCGACAACTCACGACGCCTACACTCGGCCGTCGGCTACCTCAGCCCCGTGCAGTTCGAGATTCAATATGCCCAGCAGACGGTCGAAACAGCAGCCTGACCCTGTTCACCCGCACCGTCCTCCCGTTGAGTGATTCGTTACGGGAATGCAAACTGGCTGAGGCGGATGGCGCAGCAGCGCTGGCTTAGGCAGCAACTGCCTGTCGCTTCAACAGCTTGCTCCAGCGCCCCCGCTTTGTCTCCACGACAGGCGTCAGGGCAGCTCGGTATAGCCGTACGATCAGGTCGCCTTCCACTGGAACGGCCTCGTGCTCGGCGCCGAGAAACGCCAGTTCACAGCCCGGCCGGACGACCGCGACCAGCCAGCCATCGTCAATGACAGGCGAGTGCTCGTGTGTGATAACCTGATAGGGCTCGACCACCAGCGATGCGCCGGCTTCCATAAGTTCCGCGAGGCGATTGAAGGTCATGTCTTCGCCGATCGCGATCTTACCGCGCCACTCGCGGGATGCTTCATACCGTGTCCCGACTTCGCTCGTCGCAAGCTGGTGGACGCGTTCGCGGCCCAGTTCGGGGGCAAAGCGCGTGCAGACCAGCGCGTTATAGGCGTCGTCAGCCGTGGCCGCGAACACCTGCTCGACGTCGCGCAGATCGACCACTTCCTCGCCGATGACGGAAAGCACTTCGACCCTTAAGGTTTTCAGTCCTGCGAGCCGGGCGGCTTTCAGCGACAGTGCCGACCGGTCGACAATGATGATCGGGATACCAGCGCCATGGAGAGCCTCGCCTAGTCTAACCGTCCATCGTGATGCGCCAACGATCAGCAGCCCGCCCCGACCGCCGGATGCGAGCTTCAGGCGACGCGCGAGCGGCGCCAGCGACAGGCCATGCAGCAGCACCGTGGATGCGATCACCGCGAACACGAGCGGCAGGACGAGGCGCGCATCGGAATAGCCAGCGTGGGCCAAGCGTTCGCCCGCTACACCCGCGATCGCCGCCGCAACGACGCCGCGCGGACCGATCCACCCGACCAGAAGCCGCTCTCGCCAGCTCGCTTTGGCGCCAATCGTCGCAACCCAGATCGCCAGCGGTCGGACAACGAACAGGATCACCAGCGTCGTCCTCGCGATCGGCCAACTCAGCATCTCCACTGTCTCGCGATCGATGTTGGCCGTCAGCAGAATGAACAGGCCGGAGACGAGGAATACCGTCAGCGACTCCTTGAAGCGGCGCAACTCCTGGAGCCCAGTTACGTCGATGTTGGCGAGCACGACACCGAACAGGGTCGCACCCACCAGCCCCGTTTCCGGCTGGATAGCCTCCCCCGCCGCATAGACGCCGAGCGCACCCGCGAGCAGGATCGGCGTCTTGAGGTATTCGGGCGCAAGGTCCCGCGCGAACAATGTCCGGATGCCGAACGGCACCGCCAGCCCCAATGCCGCCGCCAGACCCGCGCCAAGCAGCGTATGCCAGGCGAGTTGAACGAACGCCTCGCCTCCGCTCATCGTGGTCGACAGGGTCAGGTAGCTCAGGACGAGCAGCGTCAGCGTCGCGCCAATGGGATCGTTGACGATCGCTTCCCATCGCAGGAACGCCGCAGCCCGGGGCTCCAGCTTCGCTTGGCGGAGCAGCGGCATGATGACGGTCGGTCCCGTCACGACGAGGATGGCGCCGACGAGGATCGCGACCGGCCAGGACAGCCCGGCGACCCAGTGCCCCGCCATCGTACCCATGAGCCAGTTGAGCGGCAGCGCAACCGCGACCAAGCGGAGAATACCCGAGCCGGCGGAGCGCAACTCCCGCAGGTTCAAGTTCAGGCCGCCTTCGAAGACGATGATCGCAACCGCCATGCCGATTGCTGGGCGCATCACGTCGCCGAGCGTGGCGGACGGGCGAACAATCCCGCCAATTGGCCCGAGCAGCGCACCGATCACTAGGAGCGGGATGATCGCCGGCAGCTTCAGCTTCCAGCCGAGCCACTGGCCGAAGACGCCAGCGACGGCGACACCGACGACCAGCAGAAGGATCGTGTCTTCCATAAACCACCCGAAATGTTGGAGTGCTTCCGGTGCTCACCCGGCATCAGCGATAGCTCAACGCTTTCCGAGAACGATAGTGCCGGTTCGTTGCTTGCGGAACAGATCATGAGAGGCCACCCACCCCTCGATGGGGCCTGCATCACGCATCAGGTCGGTAACAACCCTGCTGTCGTCGGCACAAGCTCCAATCGTCCTCAGAGCCGACGCTGGTATCTGTTACCTAGGAATGAGCGCAACCCTGGCGTTCATCGGCTGGCCACGGGTCCGCTTCGGTGGCCAGGTCCCCATTGTGAAGAGACAGCTGCGACTAGTCTGAACTGAAGCAGTATTGCTTACGGCTTCAGCGCGTATCCAGCTTCCGTTCTGTGGCGTCGCCCAATTTGGCGGCGCGGATGTCACTCGTGATCTGATCTGCGGTCTTGGGCTTGCTGAAATAATAGCCCTGGATTGTGCCAACGAAACGCTCCCGCAGAATATTCATCTGTTGCTCCTGTTCAACGCCCTCGACAGTGACGCTCATGTGGAGGGCGTTCGCCATTCCGTTAATCGCATCAAAGATGGCGAGCGTGTCGCGCCGCTGATGAAGATCTTGCACGAACGATCGATCGATCTTCAGCTTGTCGAATCTGAACTTGCTTAGATAGCTCAAGGATGAATAGCCTGTTCCAAAATCGTCGAGGGATAGCCTGACCCCACACGCCTGGAGGCGTCGCATGTTAGTCGCGACTTCCTCGCCACCTTCCAGGAACATGGATTCCGTGATTTCGATCTCCAATCGTGAGGGTGCCAGACCAGTTTCGGCGAGGGCCGCATCTACCTCGTCGCAGAACGCGTCGGATCGGAAATGAGCAGACGATATGTTGACTGCTACTGTCAGGGTGGGCCAGGCGAGCGCGTCCAAGCACGCCTTGCGAAGCGCCCAACGTCCGATGTCGGCGATGAAGCCTGTCGACTCGGCAATCGGGATAATTTCAGCTGGGGAAATCCACCCGTGGTCCGTCGAGTGCCAACGGAGCAGCGCCTCCACGCCGACCACCTCCTCGGTCTTGATGTTCACGAGAGGTTGGTAGTGCAGTTGCAGTTCCTCTCGGGCCAAGGCCGCGCGCATACCGACGTCGAGGCGATTGCGGCGATGCACCTTCGCTTCCAGCGCAGGGTCGTATGTCTGCCACTGTCCTTTTCCGGAAGCTTTGGCGCTGTAGAGCGCTAGGTCGGCTTGGCTGAGCAGCGCGGCTGGATCGTGAATGTCCGGGCTCGTTTGGGTGATGCCGATACTAACTCCGACGCCGAGACTCATGCCTTGGATGACGTGCGGCATGCCGATCTGAGCGATAGCTGCTGTCGCCAACACCCCGGCGGCCAGGGTTCCGTTGCACTCGTGCAAGATGGCGAACTCGTCGCCTCCAAGGCGGTATACATCAGCCTTGCCATCGCAAAGGGCTCTGAGCCGGGCGGCAACGGATTTCAGCAGCAAATCCCCAATCGGATGCCCGTGACCGTCGTTGATCGCCTTGAACCATCGAGGTCGAGGCAAAGAAGGGCGGTAGACTTGCCGAACGAGACCGCCTGGCCGCATGCGCGCTCAATTTCGGTCTGGAAACTGGTGCGATTGGACAGCCCAGTCAAGGTATCGTGGCTCGCGAGATAGCTGATCCTGGCGTCTGCCTCATGGGTTTGCGTGATGTCCGCGCCGACGCCCCGGAAGCCGGCAAATACGTCGCCTGCATCCAGCGTTGGCTTGCCGTTTAGCCGCCACCATCGCGTGCCTTGCACTGTTTTGAGACGAACGACTTGATCGTGAAAAGGCGCCTTGCGCGCCAGGGCTGACAAAACCTTGGCGGTCCCGTTGCGGTCATCCTGGTCGCAAGCATAGCTGCCGAGCAGTTCGGCCATGGCCATGCCCGGAAGCTGGTCGGCCAGAATCGACAGCGCAGCAGCCATGCGGACCGGCGCGTGAAGCAACCTTCCCGCCGCGTCCGTCTCCCAAAGCCAATCTGCTGCGGACTCCTCGAACTCGTTGAGGAGAAGTCCAATCGTTTGACTTTGGCTTTGAACGATCACTCGGTCGAGCAGTCGCTGGTAGGACAGCGTGCTCATCCGTCGCGTGCTAAGCAGCACGAACGCTGCATAAACAACCAAAAGCACGGAAATGTACAAACCAAAGGGATACGCGCACTGATATAGCCCGACAAATGCGCCGAGCACGATCGGAATGATCAGCAGATTTGAGACCGCGAAAATCGGGCCTACCACATAGGCGTCTGAGATGAGCCCGGCCGTGGTCGCCACCGCGACGAGCTGATATCCGCTTTCGGGCGAAGGAATGAGCAGCGCCGGCATTGAGGACCACAAAAGGCCGTACAGAAACGCTACGGCCTTCGCGAGCAGAAAGCTGCGGCGCACGATAATTTCGGAAGGGACGATTCTGACCTTGTCCCGCAGTAAGATCGTGCAGCCCATCGTGACCGAGACGATGAGGAACATCGCCACGTTGAGCGCGATCAGGTAGCTGTTCGACGCATGGTCCCAGAATACGAAGCCAAGGACCAGAGCGACTGCCAGATGGGTGACGGCCGAATAATTGGAAACCTCGAGTGTTTCCCGGAGCATGCCTGCGCGCGCCTGCCGCTCGTGACGCTCGTCCGTCGTGGGCTTCTGGCCCGACCCAAACAGCCTAGTGGCGAGGAAATGGATCGGGCGCCAAGCACCCAAGCTAGGCACTGGCACCACGCAGCCTGAGCAGGACCGGGAGGCCACCCACGGGCCTCAATGTGACCCGCAGGTGCGTCCGGGGCAGGGTCGGGCGCAACGGCTCAAAATCGACGTGCGGCAGCAGTGTCGCAAGTACGACCAGGCACTCGGTCACTGCCATGCCCATGCCGACGCACACGCGGCGCCCGCCGCCGAACGGCAGGAAGGTGAACCGGTGACGACACTGTTGGCTCCCCACGTCGAAGCGGTCCGGATCGAACTTTTCGGGATCATCCCAGAAGCGGCGATGACGGTGCAGGGCGTAGACCGGGATGTGGATCGACCGACCTGCTGGAATGTGGACATCGCCGAGGCACACGCTTTCCGTGGTCCGCCGCACCAGCAAGGCGGCGGGCGGGAAAAGGCGCATCGTCTCGAAGACGACCTGCCTTGTATATGTGAGCTGGTCCAGAGCAAGCGGATCGGCGAGAAAGGAAGGAGTGCTGGCGACTTCGTCCAGGATGCGTTGTCGGATCTCGGGGTGGCCGGCGATCAAGCGTAGCGCCCAGGCGATGACGAGGGCGGTGGTCTCGTGACCGGCCATGACGAAGGTCAACAGGTTGTCGATCAGCCACTGGTCATCGAACGTATTCCCGGTTTCCGGATCGGTCGCCGTCATCATCGTGCCGAGCAGGTCATCGCTCGCCTGACCGCGACGCCGTCGCTGCCAAATAACGTCCGTCATCATCGAGCGAAGCGAGCGGGCCGCGCGCTTTCCGGCAAGCGAACCTGGGTGCGGCAGCCAGCCTGGTGCGCCGAAAATCCCGAGGGCCATTTTCCAGTTGGTTTGGCCGAGATAGGTGTCCATCGCCGCCCCGAACGCAGGTGAGTCGAGGCCTTTCTCGTCAGAAACGATGGTCCCAATTATGGCATCGAAAGCGGTGCGCATCATCTCTGCCTGCAGGTCGACGATGCTTTCCCGGGAGCCGTTTTGCCAGCGCTGTAGAGTCCTCTCCGCCGCACCAACAAAGGCGGGGATGAAGGTCCGGACACGCTCGGGCCTGAACGCGGGCGCTACTACACGCCGCTGCGCCTGCCAAACTCGGCCATCCGATGTGAGCAATCCCGTCCCGAGCGCAGGCTCAAGCGCCCTGGTCATCGCATCGTCCCGCACGAGCTTATGCG
>JBPBQE010000148.1:0-6421 GCA_050954595.1 Janthinobacterium lividum
GCTGGCGCCGGACCCCATGGTGAAGAAATGGTGCAGCCAGACAATGTAAGACAGGATAGTGATGACCACCGTTGCGTAGACCATCGACGAGTATCCGAACAGGCGCTTGCCGGTGAAAGTGGAAGTGATCTCCGAGTAGATGCCAAACGCTGGTAAGACCAGGACGTATACTTCCGGGTGACCCCAGATCCACACCAGGTTCCAATACATCATCGGGCTGCCACCGCCCTCGTTGGTGAAGAAGTTCGTGCCAACATAGCGGTCAAGCAGCAGCAAAAAGAAAGCGGCCGTTAGGGCCGGGAAGATGGCGACTGCTAGCACATTGCTGCACAGGGCAGTCCAGCAGAACACCGGCATCTTCATCATGGTCATGCCCGGCGCACGCATCTTCAGGACCGTGGCCACCATGTTGATCGCCGACAGCGTGGTGCCCACGCCGGCAATCTCCAGTGACCAAAGATAATAGTCGACGCCGGTGTCAGGGCTGTAGGCCAGCTCGGCCAGGGGCGCGTAGGACAGCCAGCCGGTCCGCGCGAACTCGCCGACAAACAGCGAGAGCATCACCAGTACGGCGCCGGCGACGGTCAGCCAGAAGCTGAGGTTGTTGAGAAACGGGAAGGCCACGTCACGCGCGCCGATCTGCAGCGGCATGACGAAGTTGATGAGCCCGACCACCAGCGGAATGGCGACGAAGAAGATCATGATCGTGCCATGCGCGGTGAAGATCTGATCGTAATGGTGCGCCGGCAGGTAGCCCTCGTTGGGCCCGAACGCGATCGCCTGCTGCGCTCGCATCATCAAAGCATCGGAGAAGCCGCGCACCAGCATGACGATGCCGAGCACGACATACATAATGCCGATCCGCTTGTGGTCCACGCTGGTGAACCATTCGTGCCAAAGGTAACCCCACAGCCGGAAGTAGGTGATCGCGGCCAGGATCACGAGGCCGAGCGCTGCCACGACGATGAAAGTGGTGAACAGAATCGGCTCGTGGATGGGGAGAGAGTCGATGGTGAGGCGGCCAAAGACCGTCTTGAGGAAGCTTTGCTCGTGCATGATCCGATCCGAGGCTTAGGCCCGTTTGCCGCTTGAGGCGGTAAAGAATACTGAGAGGGTTACGGCGTCCGCCGCTCTGGGCCGGCGGCTAGTTCTTGGTCGGTGGTTGGCCGGGCACGGTCGGGTTGACCGGTGCGGTCACGTTGGGCCCAGAGCCCCGCTCCTGCGGCGGTTTCAGCAAGGCGGGCGTGGGTCTCTGTTCGGACGCCGGCATGCCCTCATGCGAGGGCGTCATGCCCATGTGCGATCCGTGCGCCCCGCCTGCCGTGCCGCGCTGCTGGTCTTGGGCCATCAGGTCGGCGTCGCAGACCTTGCCGGGCTCGACGCAGTGGTTGACTGCGCGCTCGAACAAGCCCGGGGCGACCGCGCCGAAATGCATGACCGGAACTTTTTCGCTCGGGCGATCGAGCGCCAGGTAGTCCGGGGTCGCCAGCGTGCGGCCCTCCTTTACCTGCGCCACCCAGCGCTCAAACCCCGCCTGGTCCACGCCACGCAGGATGAACCGCATGTCCGAAAAGCCAAGCCCGGTGTAGTTGCCGGAGTAACCCCAGGAGTCGCCGGGCTTGTTCAGCACGGCGTTCAGCACCGATTGCATGCCGGGCATCGCGTAGATCATCCCCGCCAGCGTCGGTGCGTAAAAGGTATTCATCTGCGTGCTGGAGGTGATGGTGAACCGCACCGGCACGTCTACCGGCAAAGCTAGCTCATTCACCGCCGCGATCCCCTGCTGGGGATAGATGAACAGCCACTTCCAATCCATCGCCACCACCTGCACCTCGAGCGGCTTCATGCCCGGCGGGACCGGCTTGCCCGCGGAGATGCGGTCCAGCGGACGGAACGGATCCAGCAGGTGCGTGCTCGACCAGGTCACCGCGCCCAGGCAGATGATGATCAGCAGCGGGCACGACCAGATCACCAATTCCAGCGAGGTCGAATGGTCGAAATTCGGGTCGTAGTTGGCTTTGGGATTGCTCGCCCGGTAACGCCACGCGAACAGGACCGTGAGCACCATCACCGGTACGATGATCAGCAGCATTAGCCCAGTAGCGATCAGGATCAGGTTGCGTTGCTGGAGAGCGATGTCGCCTGTCGGGTTCAACACGACCATGTCGCACCCTGCTAACAAGAGGGTGAGAGGGATGAAGCCCGCACGGGCAAGGCGCTTGCACGCCGCCAAGAGTTGTTCGCGCATGGCAGGTCTCTTACCGGTTGCTTGCCCCGGCAGGACATTGGACATTTTGTCCAATCCCCGCAGACCGGTAGTTCGGGCAGGAGAGCGCGGATGTGTGGACGGGGCGCTGGCGCAACGTCTGGGATGGGAGTCTGGAGATGAGTGAACGCATTGCCGCTGCAAGCTCGACATCGCTGGAGCGCGACGCGCGGCTGATTACGGCTCGCGACCACCGCATTGCCCCCGGCGAGATCGCCATCGGCGTGATCATCGGCCGCACGAGCGAGTTCTTCGACTTCTTTGTCTACGCCATCGCTTCCGTGCTGGTGTTCCCGTCGCTGGTGTTTCCCTACGTGGATGCGCTCACGGGCACGCTGTATTCCTTTGCGATCTTCCCGCTGGCTTTTCTGGCCCGGCCCCTCGGATCGCTGATCTTCATGGCGATCGATCGCAAGCACGGTCGCGGCGTCAAGCTCACTCTCGCCTTGTTCCTGCTCGGCGGCTCGACGATGTCGATCGCCTTTCTGCCGGGCTATTCGCAGATCGGCACGGGCGCCGTCCTGCTGCTGGGGTTGTTCCGGGCCGGCCAGGGCGTTGCCTGGGGCGGCGTGTGGGACGGGCTGCCCTCCCTGCTAGCGTTGAACGCGCCGGAGCAGCGGCGCGGCTGGTATGCCATGATCCCGCAGCTCGGGGCCCCACTCGGGCTGCTGGTAGCATGCGGATTGTTCATGTTCTTCCTCGGAACGCTGTCGACGGCAGACTTCCTGGACTGGGGCTGGCGCTACCCGTTCTACGTCGCCTTCGCCATTAACGCCGTGGCTTTGTTCGCTCGGCTACGCTTAGTGGCAACACCGGAGTTCGCGCATTTATACGAGTCGCGAGAACTACAGCCAGCCCCGGTCCTCGAGACCCTGCGCTCTGCGGGAGGCACCATCGTGCTCGGGGCATTTGCGCCATTGGCGAGCTTTGCCATGTTCCACTTGGTCACGGTTTTCCCGCTCTCCTGGGCCGTCCTGTATAACCATGAGGCACCGGAGCGCTTCTTGGCGATCGAGATGATCGGGGCGGTCATCGGGCTGTTGGCGATCATCGCCTCTGGGCCGCTCGCCGACCGTTTCGGCCGCAAGATGCTGCTGGGCGGCTCGGCGGTACTAATCGGGGCGTATAGCGGCTTCGCACCGCAACTGCTCGGGCAAGGCAGCGGCGGCGAGACCGCCTACATGCTTCTAGGATTCCTGCTGCTCGGCCTTGCCTTTGGACAGTCCTCGGGTGCGGTTAACGCCGCCTTCTCAGTGCGGCACCGATACACGGGTGCGGCAATCACATCGGACCTTGCTTGGCTAATCGGCGCCGGGTTCGCGCCACTGGCGGCGTTGGTGCTGTCGAGCCGCTTCGGATTGCTCTCGGTCGGAGCCTACCTGCTCTCCGGCGCGGTCTGCACCATCCTAGCGCTGGCCTTCAACAAGGATAGGCCAAACAAGCCAGTTTAGATTCGAGCGTGTTGGAAAAGTCTTGTTAACTAGTTGCTGATATCCTGTGGTGGTTTTCCAGAGGTTGGAATGCTTTCCGCTCCCGGCTTGGTGCATGAGGAACTCAGGCTTGAGGCAGTGGCGGAATACGAGCCGCATAGCGCGTTCGATGAAGCGCCTTACACGCCGATTTTGGACCTGGCGCGCGAGCTCTTCAACGCGCCAACCGCCTTCGTGTCCCTCCTGGATCGGGACGAGCAGATCTTTGCGGCGCGCCGTGGCTTGGCCTTGTGCAGGACCGACCGCGACATTTCGTTCTGCGCTCACGCTGTGGCTAAGGACGACCTACTTGTGGTGCTCGACGCCAGCCTGGACCCTCGCTTCCACGACAATCCCCTCGTCACCGGCGATCCTGCGATTCGATTCTATGCCGGCGCTCCGCTTCGGTCCCCGACGGGACATGCAATCGGCACTCTGTGCGTCGCTGATGTGAAGCCGCATAACAGCTTCAGCGACACTAGCCGTAACCAGCTGCGCCACTTGGCTGCCATGGTGATCGAGAGGCTGGAGGTCCGACGCCTGCTCCTGGCCAGCCAGGCCGGGCAACGGCGTTTCGAGAATATCGCCGCTACCTCGCCGGACAGCATCATCTGCGCCAACAAAGACAGCGTTATCACGTTTTGGAACGGCGCAGCCGAGCGGCTGTTCGGCCACTCGAGAGAGGAGGCGATCGGACAAAAACTCGACCTCATCGTGCCCCCACGGCTGCGGGAGGGTCACAAAGGCGGCCTGAAGCGAGCGGCCGGCGGTGCGCCGCCCCGGCTGGTCGGTAAAGTGGTTGAACTAGCCGCCCAACATGCGGACGGCCACGAGTTCCCGATCGAGCTATCCCTGTCCATGTGGCAGGAAGAAAACGGCGCGAACTTCGGAGCCATCCTGCGCGACATCACGGATCGGCGCATCAAGGAGGAGCAACTGTTCCGCCTTGCTCATCATGACACGTTAACCGAACTGCCGAACCGCTCCGTCCTTCATCGGCGTGTCGAGCAGCTCAACGGCGGTGCGGACCCCGCTGCCCTCCTGATTATCGATCTCGACGGCTTCAAGACTGTAAACGATGATCTGGGTCATGCCGCCGGCGATGCCGTCCTGCGCCAGATCTCGCGCCGCCTGATCGGCTGCGTTCGAAGCACCGACACGGTTGCACGCCTGGGCGGCGACGAGTTCGCCCTACTGCTGCCAGGCGTCAGCGATATTGATAATGCAGGCGACGTCGCACAAAGCGTGATCCATGCCTTGTCGCAGCCGATCGAATTGGATGGCGAGACGGTCAGCGTTGGCGCCAGTGTTGGCATTGCCCTCTACGTCCAGGACGGCTCAAGTAGTGACGAGCTGCTGTCCAGCGCCGATCTCGCGCTTTATGACGCCAAGATCCACGGCCGGCACTGCTACCGTCACTACTCATCCGCGTTGCGCCAAGCCACGGATCGCGCCCGCGCTTACGATACCGAGTTGCGCCGTGCCCACGAGCACGGTGAGTTTGAGGTGTTCTACCAGCCTCAGGTTCGTCTGGTAGACGGCCTGCTGGTCGGCGCGGAAGCGCTGCTGCGCTGGCGTTACCCGCGAGATGGATTGCTGTCGCCGGCGGCTTTCATGCCGGGACTGGACAACCGGCCGATTTCAGCGGACGTCGGACAATGGGTGCTGCAGGAAGCCTGCTTGCAGGCCGCGTGCTGGCGGAACGTTGGCGCGCCCGAGTTTCGCATGGGAGTGAACCTGTTCGGCTCGCAATTCCGTTCTGGCAGTTTGGTCGACAAGGTGCGTGCCGCTTTGCACGCCGCCGGCTTGCCACCGAGCGCGCTGGAACTCGAAATCACGGAGAACATCATGCTCCGTCATAACGAAGGCATCATTGCGCCGCTGCGACAGCTTAGGCAGGAGGGTGTCCAAGTCGCCTTCGACGATTACGGCACCGGTTATGCTTCCCTTTCCATGCTCAAGCGCTTTCCCTTGACCAGGCTCAAGATCGACAAGAGCTTCGTGCAGGCTATGTGTGGCAGCCACCAGGATGCAGCGGTCATTCGCGCGGTGCTGCTGCTTGGAGATGCGTTCGGCTTCTCCGTTATTGCGGAAGGCGTGGAATCCACAGAGCAGGCCGAGCGGCTCCGTCGTAAGGGTTGTGAGGAAGCACAGGGATACCTGTTCGGCCGCCCTATGCCGGCCAGTGACTTCGCCGCCCATTTTGGCTTGTCTCCACCCGGAGCTGTTGCTCTCCACCGCGAGCCCGAACAGACGATTGGTCACCGGGCGGGACTTCTTGTGGAAGCTGACTGAACCAAGCTGTCCGTAGTCGCATGCATAAGTAACGCGCCATAGAATTCGGGATGGTATTGCGGCCTGACTCTCGGAAGGCCCTCGCAAACAGCACCGTTTGCGAGAGTGACCGAATAGAACTCGTCCACCGCCACGCGGCATGGGGCCAGCAGGGCGATCATGTGACCGTTCCCGGGTGCAGCCGGTTCGCGAGCGTCGAGCTGACGCTTGACGGCCGCGAATAGCGAACGGTCGAGCCCCAGCCGCACCAATTCACTACGGAAGCGGACAAAGGAGGTTCGCTCCGGCGTCGCCTCGTGCGTTGAGAAGCCGCAGAACCGGCGAAAGCTGGCACGGTCGCCAAGCGCTTCGGCCAGGCGCACGTCGGATACGTCATGCCCGGTAGCGACCA
>JBPBQE010000165.1:0-6403 GCA_050954595.1 Janthinobacterium lividum
AAAGTTTGAAAAATTAGTGACTTCTTAAGCGTTGATATTGCACCATCAAACCGTCGGCCAACACGGAACCAGCTGGCCGAGAGGACGGAATGTTTCAACCTGGGAGTGCTCGGGAATGGCGTTTTTGCAGATCAAGGACTATCGGCTCACGACGGCGGAAATCCTCTACCACTACCCCGATCATCCGGCGCTGCTGCAGAGCTACGTCTGGCAGAACATGGATATCGCGCCCGACTATCCCGAACTGCGCCGCTTTCTGAGCTTCTGGCGCAACAACCTCGACGGCAAGCTCCATTCTATCCGGGTCGCCTGTGCCGAGATCATGCGCACCGGCGCCATGCGGCACGCGGATCACCTCAAATACCTGAACTAGAGCGAACGCTTCTCTGACGGCGAGCGTCACTCGCCGTCAGGAAGCGGGCCACCACGCTTGAGCAACACCACGCCGAGCCCGACCGAGAGCAGCAGCAGCCCCACGGCCACCCCGAACTGCACGCCATTGGACAATCCGGCCCCGGCCCCGGCCAGCGCAAACACCACGGTCTGTGGCACGTACCCAATGGCCGACGCCGCCAGGAACGGCCCGGTCGCCGCGCCCGAGACACCCGCCATCAAGTTGAGCAACACGTTGCTCCCCACCGGCAACAGCCGCAGCGTCAGCGTCGCCGTGAATGCCCGACCGGTGAGGAACCGATCCAGCCGTGCGAACCGCCCCTCACCGCGGCGCTGCAGGAAGCCGAGCGCCGCCCGCCGGCCCAGCAGCCTGGCCCAGCCGAAATCGATGGCGCATCCCACCACTTCGGCCACCAGTGTCAGCGCTGCCCCCGGCCAGAACCCGAACGCATACCCGCCTGCGAGCGCCACCACCTGTCGCGGCACGGCGACGGCGCACGCTGCCGCCCCGATGGCCACGAACGCAGCCGGCCCGTGCGACCCGGCCGATGCCATCGCCGCACGCGGATCGAAGCCACTTTGCCGCAGCGCCACGGCAATGGCGGCAAACGTCAGCAGCATCACCGCCGGCTTCCACGCCAGCCGCATCATGCCCACTGCGGCGCGGCTCACGGCATGTCGATCTCGGGCCGCCGCCATCGCCGCTGCAGCCAGGCCACGCCAGCGAGATCGACGATGCCGACTGCCAACCGATCCAGCGTCCCGTATTTCGACTGCCCGCGCAGCCGTGGCCGATGATTGACCGGCACCGAGCACACCCGCCCGCCAGCCCGGATGAACAGCGCCGGCAGGAAACGGTGCATGTGATCGAAGTGCGGCAGCTCGAGGAACACCGCGCGGCGGAACAGCTTCAGCCCACACCCGGTATCGGGCGTCGCATCGCCAAGCAGCGTCGATCGCACCTTGTTGGCGACGCGCGAGGATATCCGCTTGATGCGGGTGTCGCGCCGGGTCGTGCGGTGGCCGGCGAACAGCACCGGTGACATTCCGTCATCGGCCTCTGCCTGGGCCAGCAGGGCAGGAATGTCGGCCGGGTCATTCTGCCCATCGCCGTCGAGCGTGGCGATCCAGAGTCCGGTAGCCGCCTTGACCCCGGTGACGATCGCAACCGATTGGCCACAGCTCGCCCGATGTCGCCGCACCGTCAGGGTCGGCAGTTCCAGCTGCATCGCCTGCAACTCGGCCAGCGTGGCGTCGGTGCTGCCGTCGTCGACATAGACGATCTCGTGCGCGACGTGCGGCAGGGCCGAGGTGATCTCCTCGATCAGTGGCCGGATGTTGGCCGCCTCGTTGCGCACCGGCACCACTACGGTCAATAGCGGGATGGATCGGTCGTGCGAACGCACCTGCTCTTGCACTTAGACTGGCCCGGTTTTCTGCATCGGACGCGCGGTAGCATCGCGCGAACGTATCTCGCAAGGCTTGCCCACCTCGCAACATGGGCCGAAGGGCGTATCTGTGCTGATGATCACCCGGCCCACCGTCGGCACGATAGGAACCCAGATGACCACCGCCACCACGACCGCTACCGCAGGCCCGGCACGCGCCCGAACGGTTCAGGCCACCCGTTCTCGCCGACCGGTGGCGATCTGGCTGTTCGTCGTCTGCTTCATGCTGCTGGTGATGATCTCGCTCGGCGGCGCGACTCGGCTGACCGGCTCCGGCCTTTCCATCATGGAGTGGGCGCCGATCATGGGCATGATCCCGCCGCTCTCGTCGGCCGAATGGAACCGGCTCTACGCGCTGTATCAGCAGATTCCGCAATACGAGCTGATCAATCACGGATTCGGCATCGACGGCTTCAAGTCGATCTTCTGGCTGGAATGGACCCATCGTCTGTGGGGTCGCCTGACCGGGATCGTGTTCGTGGTCCCGTTGCTCGTGTTCGCCGTCCGCGGGCAGATCTCGGCCCGGCTCGGCATCCGGTTCGGCGTGCTGTTCTGCCTCGGCGCGCTTCAGGGTGCGGTGGGCTGGTTCATGGTGGCCAGTGGCTTCGCGGCCGGCAGCACCGCCGTGTCCGCTTATCGTCTGGTGATGCACCTCATGCTGGCCTTGACCCTCTACTCGGCGATCCTTTGGACCGCCTTGGAGACGCTGGCACCGGCGCGGATCGCGGTTGCCGGTGGCACGCGACGTGTTCTGGCGACGCTGTGCGTTGCCGTGGCGTTGACGATCGCGGCGGGCGGCTTCGTCGCCGGGCTGAAGGCGGGGATGATCTACAATACCTTCCCGCTGATGGGCGGCAGCCTGGTGCCGGACGATTATGGCGCGCTGCAGCCGTTCGTGCGCAACTTCACCGAGAACTTGGCCGCCGTGCAATTTGATCACCGGTTGCTGGCGACGCTGACGGCCACGTTCGCGCTGGTGACGGTGGCGCTGGTCTGGCGCCGATCGGCCGGCGTGGGCCGGGTCGCGTTGGGCGCCATCGGTGCGCTCGTCTGCACCCAGTATCTGCTTGGGGTGGCGACGTTGCTGATGGTGGTGCCGGTCGGTTTGGCGACGCTGCACCAAGGCGTGGCCATCCTTCTCCTTTCATCGGCGCTGGTGACGCTCTATCTGCACGGTGGCGCCAAAGGGCGGGATCAGGGGCCAGCATCTCTTTAATGAGCGAATATGGCGATGTGCCCCACGACTCCGCTGGTCGTCGTGCGATCGCTGAGTCAGAGTAGGAACGAATGACGCAAACTTCGCCACTTTCCGCCTTGGCCGCCACCGACGGCCTATTTTTTGATCGCCCAGGCGCCACCCTCGACCGCGCTGCCGTGGAGACGATCGTCGGTGACGCATTGTCCGGCATGGACGATGGTGAACTCTTTCTGGAATACCGCGAGTCCGAGAGCATCTCGCTCGACGATGGCCGCATCCGCAGCGCGGGCTTCGATACGCATCTCGGCTTCGGCCTGCGCGCCGTCCTCGACGAGGAAGCTGCGTATGCGCATGCCGGCGAGGTGTCGGAAGCGGCGCTGCGCCGGGCCGCGGCGGCGATGGGCGGGGTCAAGGGTGGGCGCACCGGCACGGCTGCCGAGCCCCCGCGGGCGACCAACTCGCGCCTGTATTCCGATGCCAATCCGCTCATCACGACGGAGTTCGCCGACCGGACGGCCGCGTTGTCGATGCTGAACGACTATGCCCGGTCCAAGGATTCGCGCGTCAAACAGGTGATGGCCAGCATCGCCGGCGAGTGGCAGGCGGTGCAGATCGTTCGTGCCGATGGCACTCGGGTCGCCGATCTGCGGCCGCTGGTGCGGATGGGCGTGTCGGTCGTCGTCGAGCAGGATGGCCGCCGGGAGAGCGGCAATTTCGGCGGTGGCGGACGCTTCGGCTACGCTGCCCTGCTGGGTGACGCTTACCTAAAGGCGGCGGTCGACGAGGCGTTGCGCCAGGCATTGGTCAACCTCGACAGCCGGCCCGCACCGGCCGGCGACATGCCGGTGGTGCTCGGGCCGGGCTGGCCCGGCATTCTGCTGCACGAAGCCGTCGGTCACGGGCTGGAGGGCGACTTCAACCGCAAGAAGACGTCGGCCTTCTCCGGACTGATGGGCAAGCGGATCGCCACTAAGGGCGTCACCGTCGTGGACGATGGCACCATCCCCGACCGCCGCGGCAGCATCACCGTGGACGACGAAGGCACCCCGGGCGGCCGCACCGTCATGATCGAGGACGGCATCCTCACCGGCTACATCCAGGACCGCCTCAACGCCCGCCTGATGGGCGTCGCACCGACCGGCAACGGACGTCGTCAGAGCTACGCGCACGTGCCGATGCCGCGCATGACCAACACCATCATGCTGGGTGGCGATGCCAAGCGCGAGGACATGATCCGCTCGGTCAAGCGCGGCCTCTACGCCGTCAATTTCAGCGGCGGCCAAGTGGACATCACCTCCGGCAAGTTCGTGTTCTCCGCCAACGAGGCCTACCTGATTGAGGACGGCGTCATCACCGCTCCGGTCAAGGGCGCGACCCTGATTGGCAACGGGCCGGATGCTTTGCTGAAGGTCGAGATGGTGGGCGATGATCCGGGCCTCGACCCCGGGATCGGGACCTGCGGCAAGAACGGCCAGGGCGTTCCGGTCGGCGTCGGTCAACCAACGTTGAAACTGTCGAGCCTAACCGTCGGCGGTACCGCAACGTGATGAGGCGGGCGAGACTGGCACTCGTCGTTGCGGTCGGCCTGTTCGGCCCGGCCGCTTACGCCGATACGGTCCCGCCCGTCACTTGCCCCGCCGTCAAGCTACCGCCGATCGCATTGCCCAATGTTCGCCGGGCGCTGTCCAACGCTCAGGAGGTGACGATCGTCGCCTTCGGCAGTTCGACCACCGAGGGTTCCCACGCATCGGACATGCGGCACACCTATCCTGCCATCCTCCAACTCGAGCTTGAAGCTGCGCTGCCGGATTCGCATGTCGCCGTCATCAACCGCGGCATCGGAGGCCAGGATGCACCCGAGATGATGGGGCGCCTGGACGCCGACGTGATCGCGTTGCGGCCGACGCTGGTGATCTGGCAAGTCGGTGCCAACAGTGCCATGCGCGGCGTCGACCCGGAATTATTCCAGACCCTCGTCGACGAAGGCGTGCGCAAGCTCGAGCGGAGCGGCGCCGATGTCATCCTGATGGACAACCAGCGCTCGCCGGCCGTGCTCGCCTCGCCGCTGCATGCGCAGATCGACCAGGCCCTCGCCGACATCGCCCGCCGCGAAGATGCCCGCCTGTTCGCACGCGGACGGCTGATGGAGTTGTGGCAGGAGGCGGGTCATCCGTATTCGGAATTTCTGGCCGATGACGGAGTCCACCACAACGATCTCGGCTACGCCTGCCTCGCCAAAGCCTTGGCGGCGTCGATGCTCGAAGGGCTCGGGCCGCTTTCCTCTCGGGTCAGCGCGTCCCAGTAAGCCTCAGGCCGAGATCGTTTCCGCGATCCCAGCCTGACGCATCCCGTTCGCCAGGCGTGCCGTGCTTCCCGCGTCGGCAAAGGGGCTTTCTGCGGTGAAGCGATCGATCCGGAACGTCGGGTCAAAACCGATCAGCCGCTTACGTATCACGGCGGCCTCGGCGTCGCGTCCCAAGCGGCCCAGGGCGGCCAGATAGACCTTGCAGCCAGGCGCATAATCCGGGTTCAGCTCGTTCACGGCGCGCCCGAACTCTGCCGCCTTCTCGTCATCGCCGCGTAGGAATGCCAGCAAGCTGAAGCCGACGTCGAACTGGAACGCGAATGGGTCCGCTGGTGACAGCTCGCGGTAGCGGTTGAAGCGTAACTCCGCCTCGTCCAACTTGCCGGCATACAGGTGGGCGAAGCCGGACAGTGCCCAGGCCATGCCGAGGTTGGGGTTCAACGCCAACGCCCGCTGATGCAGCGACAGGGCTTCCGGCAGCCGATGCTCGAGCGCGGCGCGGACATGCCCGGCGACGGTGAAGCTGCGTGCGTTCTGCGGGTCCAGCGTGATGCCGCGCTCGGCGTGCCGGGCCGCCTGTTCGGCGATGGAGGCGCGATCTTCGGCCCAGCCATGCTCGTCGAGTAGGCAGTGCCAGTAGGCCAACCAGGTGTGCGCGGGAGCCAGATCGGGCTGTAGCTCGATGGCACGGCGCAGCAGGACGGCGGCTTCCATGAATTGCTGCCGATCCGAGCGGCGCATGCCCGGCAGCGCCCGCATCGTCAGCTCCCACGGCCCGTTATCCGCCATCGGCGTCAGCAACGCCCGGCGGCTTTCCAGCAGAAGTAGTTCCGGCTCGACCTGCGCAACCGTCTCCGACGCGACATCGTCCTGGACGCTGAGCAGGTCGTCCATCGAACGATCGAAGCGCCGCGTCCAGACGACCTGATTGCCGTCGCGCAGGTCGATGAGGCGGGGCGCGATGCGGATTCGGTCGCCACCGCGCTGCACGGTGCCGTCGATGAGGTAATCGAGCCCGAGCGTCTGCCGCAGCACGGTATCGTCGCGCGCGTCGCCGAC
>JBPBQE010000417.1:0-6314 GCA_050954595.1 Janthinobacterium lividum
ACGATGCACGTGAACTACGACCGTAATGCCGACCTGCCGGGCTATCGCCTGGGCGCGTCCTGCATTCCGTTCACCCGGACCTACCAGTTGATGCCGCCCGGGCAGGGACGCGAGTTTTACGTCGACGGCTTCAGCGATGCCGCCATCCGCAAGCGGTGGGAGACGTGTCGGCAGGATACCGCCTGCCATGCCGCAGTCCTTGCCGGCGCCAAGCCCTTCATCGCCTACGAGCCGCGGCTGACGGGCACAGTGGACGCGTTTGGCAGGATCGATCCGGAGGGCGACGTCGACCTGAAGGCGATCCGACGCCCCGGCTATTTCGGTGCTCCCCGTTACGCCGAACCGGTGGCGCAGGCGGAGGGGAGAACCGACACCGTCGAGTTCACCGTGCCGCGGGACAGTTACGAGCGCCGCCACCTCGGCAAGACCGGCACCATCAAGCTGCGCGGCTGGTATCTCGAGGGCGCCGGCATTGCCGAGGGCGACGGCTCCAAGCGGCGTGCCCTGGTGATCCTGAATAATGGCGGCGGCAGCGAACTGACCGCGATCGATGACCCGAGATCGCCCGGTGTCGAGCGCAATGCCTCGGGCCAATACCTCCTGGACAAGCAGCCGGATGCTTTGTCCGAACAGTATGGCATGCGTCATTGGCGCGGATTCGTGGGCATTCTCAACAAGGCTGGGTTCGACGTGCTCATCACCGACCGTCGCGGCAACGGCATCTCCGGTGGTGTGGCGGGATTCAATACCGCCGAGCAGGCCAACGACATGATCCGCGAACTCGACCAGATGCAGAGTGGCGACGGCCTGCGCCTGTTGACACCGGCCGGCGAGCTGCTGGCCGGTCCGGCCGCGGCGGGCAAGCTGATGGCAGGCATGGCGGCCACGGAGATCCCGGTGGTGCTGGTCGGCTACTCGCGCGGGTCCTACGCCGTGTCCTGGGCGATGCAGAAGAACTTCGTGCGCGATTGCGACCTCGATGTGCCCGATGGCGGTTGCAAGCCGGCCTGGGGACGGCCGAACATTCGGGGCGCGATCCTGTATGGACCGAACTCGGGCGGGCTCGGCTATCGCCCCGTAGGCCATGACATGATCGAGGCAGCGCTGCGGACCGACTACAACACGACCTACTATCCGGATGCCGACGTGTTCGCAAACATCGACAAATGGCCCGGCCTGCTGATCGTCAAGGGCACCTGGGACTACGTGGAGAGCATGGAGGGTTCGTTGGAAGCCTACCGTCATGCCCGCGAGCCGAAGGAGATCTACCTGTTCCGCGGCCCGCATCCGCTGGCCACGCAGAACCCCGAGAACATGCGGCTGGCTGGGGCGCGCATGGTGGCTTTTGCGCGGGCTACCGTGCTCGAAAAGCCCATCGTCGAAGGCGCCCACGTGCCTGCCGATTTGCGGGACATGGTGACCGCCAGCCCCGATCATTGGGAACGCACGAGCGCGCCCTCTCAGCCCTGAGGAAGGAGCATGAGATTAGCCGAGGAGAATGACTGCACGTTTCCATCGTACAGGCTCCTCCCCTCCACGACCCGACTTTGGCAGTCTCCCCAAGTCGTGCCCGCCCGGCCCGGCCTGGGACTCCTTGGAAACGCGCTACCCATCAGCCACGCCACGCGGCGTCTCTATCGCTCCGCCGGGATCCATTTCCCGGCGTGCTCCGCCAGCTTCAGGCGCGAACCGCTGTCAGGCGATCCGGACCTGATGCACAGCCACTGGTTTGCGGCATGAGCAAGGGCGCACGCGGGTTGCTTCGCCAACGCCTGCTATCCTGAGGCGATGACCACACTCGAGCAACTCCGCTCCGAAGCACGACGCGCAACGCTGTTCGCGCCCACTATACTGGCCGAGGCGGTCCACCGACTCGGCTTCGTGCAGGCTGATCCGATCCGGGCACCAGCGCGGGCACAGGACTTGATCCTGCGACACCGCGTCAGCCGCTATCGCGCTGGCGATCTCGAGCGGCGCTTTCCCCACTTGAAGCTCGAGGAGGATTTCCTCCATGCCCATGGTTTCATGTCGCGCGAAACCTGGGGATTGCTGCATCCGCGGTCTGATCCGTCACGGGCGGGGCAGGTCTTCGTGCCGACCGGGCTGGTTGCCGAGGTATGGGCGTTTGTGCGGTGCCGCGGCCTGACGCATCCGGGCGATCTCGAAGCGCAGTTTGGGCGTGACCTCACCACCAACGCGTGGGGCGGCAACTCGAAGGCGACCACCCAGGTGTTGGAGACGTTACGGCATCACGGGCTGCTACGTGTGGCGGGGCGACGGAAAGGCATCCGCGTCTACACGGCGGCGTCGCCGGTGCCGACCACGCTCGAGCCGGCTGAGAGGGCGCGGCGGTTGATCTTGCTCGTGGCGCGGAGCTTGGCACCGGTCTCGGCCCCGAGCCTACGCGGCGCGCTGGCTTTGATGGCGCGGCACAACCCTGATCTCGGGCCGCTGGCGCCGGCGATGCACGCGCTGGTGCGACAGGGCAAACTCGAGCACGCGGAGGTCGACGGGGAGCGATATCTTTGGCCGACACCACAGGCCGGTGCGAGCCACGTCGAGGCGCGGCGCGACGTGCGACTGTTGGCACCGTTCGACCCGCTCGTGTGGGATCGACGGCGGTTCGAGCATCTGTGGGGATGGTCATACCGGTTCGAGGCGTATACGCCGTCAGCCCGGCGCAAGCTCGGCTATTACGCGCTCCCGCTGCTGTGGGGCGATGCGGTCATCGGTTGGGCCAACGTCTCGACGGCTTCAGGGATCAGCGCCGAGTTCGGCTTTGCCGGACCGCGGTCGCAAGGTCGACCATTCGATCGGGCGCTGGAGGCTGAGATGGCGAGATTGCAGCGCTTCCTGGATCCTGCCTTTTAGGCGGGATCGCGAGTTGCTCATGGCAGATGTAGCCGCGACCAATCCGACGTTCTGATTTCGCAAGACGGACATCGGTTACGCCGTAGATATGTTGCAATGACTTGAGGTGTTCATCGTCAACAGTGCGGAGTGCATACAGAGGTTGCTGTGACCGACATCTAAAGCCTGTAAGACCACGAGGTCTAACAACCTTTGATCATGTGACCATATCGTCATATGACACTACGGCATATTGACGTGATGGCCGGTTTACGATATGGCCGAGATGCAACATGGCAAGAGGGCCGTATGGTCGTCGTTAGCATCCTCGCTCGCAAAGGCGGGACCGGAAAGTCGACGGCGGTTCGCTGCCTGGCTGTCGAAGCTTTGAAATCCGGTAAGCGGGTCGTCATCATTGACGCAGACCCGCAGCCGACTTGTCATCGCTGGTGGCAGCGGAGGGGCGCTGCAGGGATTCCAGTGCCACTGGTCGTGGTCCCCTCCCCGGCCGGGATCGCCGTCCAGGTAGAGCAGTTCAGGAAGCAGAACGTGGACCTGATTCTGGTGGACACGCCTCCAACTGCCACACCGGCCGTAAACGCGGCCCTGGACGTCTCAGATGCCGCGCTGGTCATCACCAGGCCGAACCCCGAAGACCTCGAGAGCGTTCAGGAAAGCTTGCGTGTGGCGTCCGCCCAGAAGCGCAGGACGGGCGTCGTCTTGTGGCAGGCCCCTCCGGACAAGCGGGTGCGGGCTGTATCGCTCGCCCGGGAAGCTCTCGGGGCCATGGGTGCCGCCGTTTGCCCAACGGCGGTTTCTGCATCCATTGCTTATCCATATGCCTACGCCGAAGGGCTTACCCCGCAGGAGCGGGAGCCGGACGGCAGGGCTCGGGCAGAACTGGCCGAAGTTTGGGCATGGCTACAGCGCGAAGGCATAATGGCCGTATTGTCATATGACAAGAATTTCATATCGTCAGATGTTCTGTCGGCCAAGACGCCACCAAATAAGGTGGCCTTACGGTCGCAAGGCCGCAGCGCCATATGACACGGCGACCTGCTCCGGTGTCATATGCGGCATCGCTAGCTGTTGAAGTGCTTCCTACTGTTGGGGTGAGCAAGCCTGTTCCGGTGCCGTCGGTCGACCCACTTGTCGATGGCGAAAGGTCATCAGCAGGGCAGGGCAGGGTGCGCCGCCCCCTGGAGGAGAGGGCGGACCCATCAGTCCTTTATCTCCACCCAGCGGGGAAGAAGGCCCTCCGCTTATATGCGGTCGAGAAGGGAGTGAAAGTCCACGATTTGCTGCTGGACGCTGTCGAGGAGTGGGCAGCAACAAAGGGACTTCAGGGCCCATGGCGAGTGCCTTCAGCAGGACCGCCGCGGCGCAAACGGACTTCGTGATGGCCATGTTGTCATATGACGCGTTGGCATTCAGGCACACAGGTTAGCGCATGAGCCACTTTGGTAGATCTTACCTGCCGCTTGTTCGAAATGGGTGCACTCAATCAGGGATCGGCTCGATGGCCACCTGACCTGCGAGAATGCCGTGATGTCCAGAATGGGCGCCACGCACGCTGAGGCTCTCTGCAGAAGGCGACAGCAAGACCTTTTTCGGCTTGTTGTCTGAGGGTGCTATCGCGCATGACCTGGAATGGTGATCGACGGCGTTCGATTGCTATCCCCGGTTTGTGGACTTTACCAGGACCTTCGCTATCCAATCGCTGCCTTGTCCTTGCTTACAGGCGGCCTGCTTGGGTGCATGACGATGCCCTGGTCGTTCTGCTCGACCTTGGCATCAGGGTAGACGGCCAACGCCAAGCGGAGGCTCGCCGCGAAGTGAGAGCGGAAGTTGTCGCTACGGCCAAAGCCCGCACCGAACTGAACACGCAGCGCGCGCCAGGTAACCGGGGTAGGACCCTTAAGGCTATGGAGCCGGTAAGCGAGCCACACATAGGCGTCTAGGGCCATCGAGTTGTTGGAGACCGCTTTGATCGCGCTCTCCTCGAGCGGCACGGGGTGCCTCTTGAGTTGTTCGAAAAATCCCTCCGACAGTCGCGCACGTTCCACGAAGCTGCTAGCTCCGGTACCTTCGTCGGGCTCCAGGAACAGCGCACTGTCCACGATGGATTGGTTTACCAGGCCGCTGCTGCTCCCCTTGGCGTAGTGGAACGACATCCGGCACCGAGCTATGCGCTCGGCTTGGTCACGCACGGCGGCGACGCTCTTGCCCCCTACGGGAATCCCTAGGCGAGCCAACCAGGATCTTAGGCTTTTCCCGAGTTCGACTTCTCGGTTCCCCGTCTTTATCGCTTCCGACTGCAGATAGAGTAAAATCAGGCGGGCTCGGCTGCCGTATGGAACGCCGACGGGAATAGGCTCTCCCTCAGGCAAGACACGGCGGCCAGGCTCGACCAGAAGGGTTAGGCGTTCGCCACGCAGCTGCCAGACGGCATCATCCGGGAGCTTCCGGTGGGGTAGGGCAGATTGGCACCAACCAGAGTATAGGAATCCAAGCGCATTATCTTCGTCGGAGAGGTAGGCTGCTGCAGCCTCGACCTCCCGTCGATCTAGAGAACCTAGCGCTAGGACGCCTTGCTTTCCTTGTTCCTCAAGCAGCTTGTGAACGGTGCCCATGGACCAATTCAATGCCATGGCCGGGTCTGGCATGTCGCCGTGGACTTTGCCAGGGGTAGACTATTCGAAGGTTAATTGAAGGACTCTTATTAGTATGTCCTGGCAAAGGCCACGGGATGACCTCGGCTAAGCACCTGATTGTGCGGTATTCTCAGTTTGGGTCCGCCTGGTATAGGCCACACGGCGCCTGGCAAAGTCCACGCGCCGCCTGTGGGAGGCACGGGTCGCGACTCTTAGATCCTGGTAAAGTCCACAGATTTCCAGCGTTGCGATTCGCGTCCTTCGACATGCGTTCCCGCCTTGTCATCGTCGCTAGCCTACCATACCGCCCATAGCCGCAAACCTATCCGCCCGGGCATTCCGCAGTACCATTTTCCAGTGCCTGGTCGACAATCTGCTGGCCATGGAGCTGAGGGCTTGGGCAAGTGCTCCGACGGCCGAGCAATCGGGATTAATCCGAGAATAAAGGAACATGTTCCTTTCATTCCTGGACGGCCCTGTATTCCACATCATTTGGCATGGTGATGCTTCTAAAGCTGCATCGCTGGATCCAACTCGCAGCAGCTCCTCCCAGCTCGTCGTGTAACGCGGCGAGAAATGCTCGCTTCGCAGCTTCCACGCCCGCTGCCGGCCAGACCGCGCGAAACTGATAGTATCCCGCCCATGACACGCATTCACACGGTCGATGATCCCCTTCAGCCGTTGCCGGGCAGGAGAGTCGGGAGCGTCGAACAACCCGCCCTGTACCGATGCCGCCAGCACCAGGTCGAAAAACATGACGCCAGCCTTCTTGTAGCTGAACCCTCCGCGCCAGATCGCAGCCAAGCCAAG
>JBPBQE010000026.1:0-6282 GCA_050954595.1 Janthinobacterium lividum
CTCGGTGCTGTTCGTGGGCCTGAACCTCCTGCTTGACCTGCTTTACGGCGTGCTCGACCCGCGCGTGCGCCAAGCATGACCCGGCTGCCGATCCTGCCCGTCGCCGCCCTGGCGCTGCTCGGCCTCATCACCCTCGCGGCTCCATTGCTACCATTGCCGAACCCGGTCACGATGGACGTCGCCCATCGTCTCGCCGGACCCGGCGCTGGCCACATCCTTGGCCAGGACGAGTTCGGCCGCGACGAGTTCGCCCGCCTGATCTGGGGCGCCCGCACGTCGCTGGCGGTCGCGCTGAGCGCCACGCTGATCGCCTGCGTCATCGGCACCGCGCTAGGCCTGGTCGGCGGCTTCCTGCGTGGGATCGCCGAACTGCTCGCGGTACGCTCGATGGACGTCGTGCTGTGTTTTCCGCCGTTGCTGCTGGCGGTGCTGGTGGTGACGCTCGCCGGGCCCGGGACGGTGACGCTGATCGCGGTACTGTCGGTGCTGTTCCTGCCGGGCTTCGTCCGCGTGGCCTATGCCGGCGTGCTGACCACGCGGCAACTCGATTACGTCGAGGCGCTGCGGGTGCTCGGCGCCAACCCGCTTAGGGTGATGCTGCGGACCGTACTGCCCAACATCGCCGGCCCGTTGCTGGTGCAGGCGAGCCTTGCGGCCGCGGCGGCTGTGGTGCTGGAGGCCGGGCTGTCATTCTTGGGTCTCGGCGTGGTGCCGCCGACGCCGTCCTGGGGCCTGATGGTACGCGCGGCGCGGGCAACCATGGCGCAGTCACCGTTGCTGCTGCTGTGGCCCTGCCTCGTGCTGGTGGCGACGATCTTCATCCTCAACACGCTATGCGACGGCCTCCAATCCTGGCTCGATCCGCATGGTGCCACGCGCTCGCTCTGGCGCCGCCGGGGCGCTGCATTGCCGGCGGCAGCGGGATCGACGACCGGCGCCGCACTCTCGATCGACGGGCTGACACTCGAACTCGATACACCGACCGGCAAGGTGCGCCCCGTGCGCGACGTGTCGCTCTCCGTGGTCGCGGGTGAGACCCTCGCGCTGGTGGGCGAGAGCGGCTCCGGCAAGTCGCTCACCGGGCTGGCCGTGCTCGGGCTGTTGCCGCCGGTGGTCCGTCCGGTCGGCGGCAGCGTGTGGTTGGCCGGCGACGAGTTGCTCCGGCTTCCGGACCGGGCGATGCGGCAGAAGCGGGGCGGCGCGCTGTCGATGGTGTTCCAAGACCCCGCCAGTAGCCTCAACCCGGTCCATCGCATCGGCGATCAGATTGGCGAGGCCATCCGCGCTCATGCCGGCCGTCGTAAAGTCGTCGACCTGCTGACCGAAGTCGGCATCCCCGACCCGGTCCGCCGCGCCCGCGCCTACCCGCACCAGCTCTCCGGCGGCATGCGGCAGCGAGCGATGATCGCGATGGCGATCGCCAACAATCCCCGCGTGCTGATTGCCGACGAACCGACCACGGCGCTGGATGTGACGGTTCAGGCACAGGTGGTCGATCTGCTGGCCGGATTGCAGCGCCAGCATGGCATGGGGCTGATTTTCATCACGCATAACCTGCCGCTGGTCGCCGAGATCGCCGGCCGTGTGGCGGTCATGTATGCCGGCGAGATCGTCGAGCAGGGGCGGACCGACGCACTGTTCAGCAACCCGCTGCACCCCTACACGCGCGCCCTGCTGCGCAGCACGGTGAGCGAGGAGGGCCGGGTGGCGCCCGAGGGAATCCCCGGCTCGGTCCCAGCGCCCGGCGCGCTGCCGCCGGGCTGCGTATTCGCGCCGCGCTGCACGCTTCGCCTCGACGCGTGCGAGACGGCGCATCCCGCCCTGCGCGAAGTCATGCCCGGCCGCCTTTCGCGCTGCATCCGTTGGCAGGACGCGGCATGAACGTGCTGCTCGAAGCTGATGGCGTCGGTCGGCAGTTCGGCACGCGGCGGAACGCGGTGCAGGCGGTCAGCGACGTCTCGTTGCGGCTCTGCCGCGGCGAAGCGCTCGGGCTGGTCGGCGAGAGCGGCTCTGGCAAGAGTACGCTCGGTCGCCTTCTACTGGGGCTATTGCCACCCAGCACCGGCACGATCCGCTTCGACGGCGCACCATTACCCGCCGCTCTGGGCCCGACGCTACGCCGGCGGATGCAGCTCGTGTTCCAGGACCCGTATGCCAGCCTGGACCCGCGCCGCCGGGTCGGGGCGCAGATCGGCGATGGGCTCGCCATCCATCGTATCGGCCTGCGCGCCGAGCACCCGGCGCGCGTGGCCGCGCTGCTCGAACAGGTCGGCCTCGACCCCGCCCATGCTGACCGCTACCCGCACGAGTTCAGCGGCGGCCAGCGCCAACGCATCGGCATCGCCCGCGCGCTCGCGCCCGGGCCGGACCTTCTGGTCGCCGACGAGCCCGTTTCCGCCCTCGACGTTTCGGTGCAAGCCCAGGTGCTGGCTTTGTTGGCCGATCTGCGCGCCCGGCTTGGCCTAGCGCTGCTGTTCATCAGCCACGACCTCGCCGTCGTCCGCCATCTCTGCGACCGCGTCGCGGTGATGTATCTCGGCCGCGTCGTCGAGGAAGGCCCCTCCGCCTCGCTCTTCGCCGCGCCGCGCCATCCCTACACGCAGGCACTGCTCTCCGCCTCGCCACAGCTCGACCCGGCGCTCCGCCGCACCCGCATCACCCTGCACGGCGAGCCGCCCAGCCCGATGACACCCCCCTCCGGCTGCGTCTTCCGTACCCGCTGCTCCCTGGCGATCGCCTCCTGCGCCGAGGCGGTCCCGGCCTGGCGCGACCTCGGCAATGGGCACCGCGTTGCCTGCATCCGTGATGATGTTGGGATTGCGCTCACCCCCGTTCGAAAGCTGCCCGCATGATGTCTCGGCTCCGCCCGCAGCAGTCGTCGAAGCATCTTCACTACAAACATCAGCAAGGAGCACGCTAATGGCAAAATATGAGGTTGGGCCGATGCCGGATCGCATCAGCACCGAGGTGGTCGGTCTTTTGCAAGAAACCGAGACCGCAACGGTTGGGCATTGGCGTCACTGGGGCTTCTGCGACCGACGCATTCAGCCATTGCTGCGCCGCCGCCGGGTTGCCGGCACAGCGGTGACGCTGATGATCCCTGGCCCGGACAGCACCTTGTTACACCATGCGCTCGGCCTGCTGCGACCCGGTGATGTCCTCGTCGTCGATCGGCTCGGTGACGATCGGCATGCCTGCTGGGGCGGCGGCGTCACGGTGGCGGCCAAGGCGGCTGGCGCGGCCGCCGGTGTCGTCGATGGGCCCTGCACCGATATGGAGGAGATCGAGGCATCCGACTTCCCGATGTGGTGCCGCGGCATGGCCCCGATTACGACGCGCATCTACGACCTCGGCGGTGCGATGAACCGCCCGGTCAGCATCGGCGGCGTGGTCGTCATGCCGGGCGATGCGGTGCTGTGCGACGATACCGGCGTGCTAGTGATGTCGCCCCATGAGGCGGAAGCCGAGGCGCGGCGGGCCATCGAGACCCAGGCGCGCGGGCTGAAGACGCAGGACCGGGTCAAAGACGGCGCTAAACTGGGCGACATCAGCGGCGCGTCGGCCAAGGTGGAGCAGGGTCGATGAGACGCGGAACGCGCTGGCTCCTCGCCGCCACCGTTCTCGCCAGCAGCCCGGCCGCCGCGGAAACGGCAACCGTGATGGCCTATTCCGACGGTCCGTTCCAGGACAACTACACCACGGCCGTCTTGACCCCGTTCAACGCACAGGGCGGCGGCAGCCAGGCCGAGTTCCACGGCAGCGGATCATCCGCCACCATGCTGGGCGAGCTGCGGACGCAGAAGACCAGCCCACAGACCGACGTCGTCATCATGGACACGACCACGGCAGCGATCGCGTGTGCGGAGGGCTTGATCGAGAAGATCACGCCCGAGATGCTGCCAGAGCTGGCCGATCTGGACCCGCAGGCCAAAGACGAGAATGGCTGCGGCCCGGCCGTCACCTTTGACCACTTCATCATCGCCTACGACACCAAGGCCGTATCGCCAGCGCCGACCTCTCTGCTTGAGCTGAAAGATCCCAAATGGAAAGGCCGGGTCGGCCTGTCCGCGCCACCGAACATCCAGGGGCTGGCGATGACCGCCATTCTGGCGCAGGCGGAAAGCGGTGACTGGCACAAGGGCGACAAGGCGTTCGACACGTTGCGCCAGATGGCGCCGAACGTGCAGAGCTTCGATCCGCAGCCGGACGGATACACGCTGATCCTTAACAACACGCTTACCTTTGCAACTGGCTGGAACGCGCGCGCCCAGCTGTTTCACGACAAATCGCAAGGCCGGATCGGCGTCATGCTGCCGTCGGAAGGGACGGCGCTGCAGCTCAACATGATCAATCTGGTCAAGGGCGCGCCGCACCGCGCGGCCGCATTGGCGTTCATGCGCTACGCGCTTTCGCCGGTGGCGCAAAAGAGCTTCACCGAGCGGATGTTCTACGGCCCGACCAACATGAAGGCGCAGATCAGCCCGGAAGCCGCCGCTCGCACGAGCGCAGGGGCCGAGGTCAAGGCGAAGATCATCCCGGTCGACTGGAATGCGATGGTCAAGTTGCGCGACGCCTGGACCCAGCGGTGGCGCCGCGAGGTGATCAGCGCCGGAGGACGTTGAGCTGGATTTGCCCTACCTCAAGCTGGAGCATCTGACGCGCTCCTTCGGCAACTCGGTCGCCGTGCGGGATCTGTCGCTAGACATCGAACGAGGCGGGCTGGTCGCACTGCTGGGCCCGTCCGGCTGCGGCAAGACCACGACGCTGCGAATGGTGGCCGGGCTGGAGCAGCCGGATGGCGGCCGCATCCTGGTCGGCGGGCGGGACGTGACCCGGCTGCCGCCCTATCGGCGCCGCATGGGCGTTGTGTTCCAATCCTATGCGCTGTTCCCACACCTGACGGTGCTGTCCAACGTCGCCTTCGGCTTGCGTATGCAGGGCGTGCGCGGCGGCGAGCGGCGGCGGCGAGCAACGGTGGCACTCGACATGGTCGGGCTCGGCGCCCATGCCGACAAACGGCCCGCCCAACTTTCGGGCGGGCAACAGCAGCGCGTGGCGGTGGCCCGCGCGCTGGCGATCGAGCCTGACGTCCTGTTGCTCGACGAGCCACTGTCGGCGCTGGATGCCAAGCTGCGCGAGGAGCTCCGGATCGAGATGCGCGCGCTACAGCGCCGGGTTGGCGCGACGGCGGTGTTCGTCACCCATGACCAGGCCGAGGCGCTGGCGATGTCCGATTTCGTGGCAGTGATGCATGACGGCGTGATCGCCCAGCTCGGCACGCCGGAAGACGTCTTCGAGCGGCCAGCCACACCCTTCGTCGCCGAATTCGTCGGCCGGAGCGCGCGGCTGACCGGGACGGTCGAGGCGGGCGGCGTCCGGGCCGGGCCGGCGCTGTTGCGGGCCGCGACCGTGCCCGTCAGCGGCAAGGTGGGCGCCTTTGTGCGGCCGCACCGTATTCGGCTGCTCGACGCAGCCGCTACCGCCGATAACATGCTGGATGGCGTCGTGACGGCGATCGACTACACCGGCGAAGTCGTCCAGATCGTGGTCGAAACCGCATCGGGCCGCGTGCCGGTCGATATCCCTGCCACGCAGGAGGGCTGGCGCGGTTTGCAGCCCGGCGCTCCCGTGCGGGTCGGCTGGGCCGCCGCCGATACGCGGTGCTTCGCAGCATGAAGCGAAGCGCCGGGTTTTTGCTCTGCCTGCCCGCAATGGCGTTGCTCGCGCTCGGCTTCCTCTGGCCGTTCACCGTCCTGATCCGGATGAGCCTCAACCGCACGGACGATGGCGGGACATTGGTGCCCGACCTGTCGCTGGCGACATACAGCAGGTTGGCAGCCGATAGCTTCACCTGGTCGATGACGGCCGATAGCGTCCGGCTTTCGGCCATCGCCGCCAGCCTCGCCCTGCTGCTCGGCTATCCCATGGCGCTGGTGCTGTTCCGCTCGCGCAGCCGCTTTCGCGGCGTTCTCGCGGTTGCGGCGGTCGCGCCGCTGCTGGTGTCGGGCACGGCGCGGGTGATCGGATGGCTGACGATCCTGGGGGATGGCGGGCTGATCAACGGCGCGTTCGCTGCGGTCGGGCTGCCCCGGCTGGCACTGATCAATAACTGGACTGGCGTGCAGATCGGCCTGACCGAGAGTGTCATGCCCTATGCCGTTCTGGCATTGCTGGCTGGATTTGGCCGCCTGGATCGACGGCTTGAGGAAGCCGCCGCGACCCTCGGCGCGCGCCCGCTGGTCACGTTCTGGACCGTGACCTTGCCGCTGACGCTGCCGGCGG
>JBPBQE010000272.1:0-6213 GCA_050954595.1 Janthinobacterium lividum
CCGGAGCAGGCCAGCGTCAGCGATCCCCGCGCGAGCTGCCGCGGCACGCTGACGGCCGCGAGCGCCGGCCCGACGATGACGGGCCAATCCGCCATGAGTTGTGCCGCACCGGCCGATCGCGACCGGAACACCGGCCGCGTGATGGCCGGCAACAACGCGCCGATCGACCGGGGACCGCTATAGAAACGGCTCACCCGTTCCGATGCCTCCTTGCCCGCGCCCTCCTTGCCCCCAGCGTCGTCGCTCGCCATACCGGCCCCGTGCTCCCAACTCCTCCAGCCGCCGACCTCCTGCGGTGGTACGACCGGCATCGCCGCTCTATGCCATGGCGCGCCACGCCGGGCGAGGTGCCGGACCCGTATCGGGTGTGGCTGTCGGAGATCATGCTGCAACAAACCACGGTTGCGACGGTCGGGCCTTACTTCGCCAAGTTCCTGGCGCGCTTTCCCACCGTCGGCGCCCTGGCCGCGGCTGACGAGGACTCCGTGCTGCAGGCCTGGGCCGGGCTGGGCTACTACGCGCGGGCGCGCAACCTGCACCGCTGCGCCGGGATCGTCGCGGCCTCCGGCGGCTTCCCGAACGATCTGGTCGGCTTGCGCGCCCTCCCCGGCATCGGCGACTACACCGCGGCCGCCGTCGCCAGCATCGCTTTCGGCATCCCGGTCGTCCCCGTCGACGGCAACGTCGAGCGCGTCGCCTCCCGCATCTTCGCCATCGACCGCCCGCTCCCGGCCGCCCGCGCCGCCATCGCCGCCGCCGCCCGCACCCTCGGCCACGACCCGGCCGCCATCGCCCGCCCCGCCGATTTCACCCAGGCCCTGTTCGACCTCGGCGCCACCATCTGCACCCCCCGCACCCCGGCCTGCGCCCTCTGCCCTTGGCGCCCCCACTGCGCCGCCCAAGCTGCCGGAATCCAGGCCACGCTCCCCGTCAAGGCGCCCAAGGCCACCCGGCCCATCCGCTACGGCGCCCATTTCTGGCTCCAATCCACCGCCGGCGACGTGCTGCTCCGCCGCCGCCCCTCGACCGGCTTGCTGGGCGGCATGCTCGAGCTTCCCGGCGCGGCCTGGCGGCCCGAACCCTGGCCCCGGCCCGACGCCCTCGCCGAGGCGCCGCAACCCGCCGACTGGCACTTCGCCGGCACGGCCAGACACGTCTTCACACATTTCGAATTGCTCGCCGACGTTTACCGCGCCCGCGTCGAAATTATCACCGCTCCAGGACTGCATCGGCCCGCGGATTCATTGGGCGGAGAAGCCCTGCCGACCGTCATGCGCCGCTGTATCGAAATTGCGCAAAAACCCGCAGGCTGATTCACCTGGCGTTAATATCTTTCCTGCATATTCCAGTCAGCCCAACAAAACGGGGGCTTGATCTGATGATTAAGCAAGAAGGCAACTCAACATGTCACTTAACTCTGTAAACACGAACATTTCGGCCCAAGTCGCGCTCCAGTCCTTGAACGCGACCAACTCAAATCTGCAAGCCACGCAAAAGCGCATCAGCACCGGCTATCGCGTCGCCGATGCGACCGATGACGGCGCCGCCTTCGCCGTGGCCCAGAAGGTTCGGGCCGACACCGGCGCGTTGACCACCGTCAACCAGCAGCTTGGCAGTGCCAAGGGATTGGTCGGCACGGCGATCACCGGCTTAACGTCGGTTTCCAACACGCTTATCGCTGCCAAGTCGCTTCTGGTGAAAATCGGTGACTCCTCGATCTCGAGCGATCAGCGCGACCAGTATGTGACGTCGTTCGCGAGCCTCGTTACGCAGGTCGCGAACACTGTTGACGGCTCGACCTACAACGGCAAGTCGCTCCTTGGAAAGTCGGTCGCCACAGCGGCGGCCAGCGGGGCAGTGAGCCTGGACGTGTCCGTCATCTCCAACGAATCCGGTAGTCAGTCGACGATTAAGGGCGAAGACAACTCGACCTTGGCCGCAAGCCTCGCCGGCCTTATCGGCGGCACGGCAACGACGAGCACGGCCGGCGTGACGACGTTCGTCTTCACCTCCGCGACTGGAACGGCCTCCGCTTCCGCACAAACCGCTGCAGCCGCGGCGCTGAGCAGCACCAATGCGACCACTTCGATCAGTGGCCTGCAGGGCAGTGTCGCCACCTCGCTGAACCAGGCTGGTGCCGACAGCAACTTCTTGGACGCGACGATCACGTTCAACTCGTCCAAGATCGACAGCCTCAACGCCGGCCTCGGTGCCCTCATCGATGCCGACTTGAGCAAGGAGTCGGCCAACCTGCAGGCGCTGCAGATCCGTCAGCAGCTGGGCACGCAAGCCCTGTCGTTGGCGAACCAGAGCCCGCAGTCTCTGCTCAGCCTGTTCAAGTAAACTAGGCTCCGGCGGCGGGTTCTCCGCCGCCGGATTTCTTTGACATCAATTTTGAAAGCTAGAGGCTGACAGTATGTCGAACCTCGTTTTGGAACTTCGGCAAGGGGAGACGATGATCATAAACGGCGCGCCGATCCGTTTCCGCACGAAAGCCCGCATCGAGTTGACGGCGCACGCCCGTTTCTTGTTCGGCAAGCAGATCATGTCGCCTGAGGCAGCCGACAGCCCGGCCCGGCGGCTCTATTTCGCCCTGCAATCCGCCTACATCGGCACCGATGAGGAACGAGTTCAGGGCCTCGAGACCGCCCGCGCACTCACCGCCGCGTTCAAGGAAGCCACGACTTCGGCCCTCGCCCGCGAAATCCTCGATCGTGCACTTGCCGCCGCCGAAGCGGACGAGTGTTACACCGCCCTCAAACTAGCGCGCCGCATCATCCGTCACGAGGACGCTCTCCTCGGCCGTTCCACCGGTCCCGTGGAGGAAGTCGCACAATGCATGGCCTGAATGCGACGCGCGCCTATCAAGCACGCTCGGCGGATCGCAACCTCCGAGACCAGGAAGCCGATGTTTTTCGGCGCGCCACTGCCGCATTGCGACATGCGCAATCTGCCGACGAGATGGACCGCGTTCGCGCGCTGGCCGACAACAGCCAGCTTTGGATGACCGTGGTTTTTCTCGTCAAGGACCCGTCCAACGCGTTGCCCGAGGCGATCCGTGGATCGGTTGCTTCGATCGGCATGGCCGTGCAACGCGAGATGGATGCCAAGGAGCCAGACTTGGCATTTTTGATCGGCATCAACGAACAAATGACCGCTGGGCTCATGGGGATCTAGTCAGACCATCAAGGTCTGACCATGGGCCTCGAGTTAATCGAGGCTAGTTCTCCAACTATGCACAGGCGCTTGCCTAACAACGCCGATGCAGTGCTTCTGCTGTCTGTTAAACAATATTCGATACGGATTCGGAATTATTTCCGATGCCCACTTGATTTGTGACTGAGTTAGCTGGCTTTGTCACAGCTAGCTTCTCGCCAGAGGTGCCTCAACCGTCGCTACATCGACGGTCGAGCCTGCCTAGAGACGAAGGTGCTGGCTACCGGATAGTAAGCAGAATTCTCCAGGGCTATTGGTCCCGGGCTACACGATTACCCACCCACATGTTCGGCCAGAACCGTCCCGCGATGATCATATCATCACGTGAATGGGACGGTTGCAGTCGACGCCGAGTCCGGGCAGCGTCGCCTGCGTCAAGGATTATTGCTTGTTCCCCCAACCGGTTCAGTGCCAACCTTGCTGTGCCCATGAGATCTCAAGTGAGTTGGCCGACTCCTACCGGTAACGCAGTGCAGTGAGCGTCGCGGTCGCTTCCTCACCGTCTCTCGAGACGGCGGCTGCTGGCGCAGTCCTGACGATCGACCTGGCCGCGATCGGCGCCAATTATCGGCTGCTCCAATCTCACAGCCGTCCCGCTCTTTGTGGAGCCGTCGTCAAGGCGGACGCCTATGGGCTTGGTGCCGCGCGCGTCGCGCCGGCCCTGTCGGCCGCCGGGTGCCGCCATTTCTTCGTCGCTCACTTGGATGAAGGCGTGGCGCTCCGCCGCTGCCTCCATGCCGATATATCGATCTACATCATGCATGGCGTGTTCCCGGGCGGCGAGACGCTGTGCCTCGCGCACGATCTCATTCCCGTCAGCAACAGTCCCGCCCAGCTTGCCCGCTGGGCCGCCCTCGCACGCGCGTCTGGCCGCCGTCTACCAGCCGTGCTCCAAGTCGACACCGGCATGGCCCGCTTCGGCTTCAGCGAAACCGACATCGTCAACCTCGCCGATGATGATCTCCGGCCGCTCACCCTGCGCTTCGTCATGAGCCATCTCGCCTGTGCCGACACACCCGAGCACCCCGCCAACACCGAGCAACGCGCCCGCTTCGACAATCTTCGGGCTCGTCTCCCTTCCGCTCCCGCTACCTTGGCCGCCTCCTCGGGAAGTTTCCTCGACCCTGTCTTCCACTACGACCTCGTTCGACCCGGCGCTGCTCTCTACGGCGTCGCTCCAACCGCCGGTCTGCCCAACCCGCTCAGCCCCGTCATCCGCCTGGATGCCAAGATCGTCCAACTGCGCGATGTCCCCGCCGGCACCCCGATCGGCTACGGACACTCCGTCCGAACACTCGCTCCCGCTCGCCTCGCCACCATCGCAGTCGGCTACGCGGACGGTTATCTCCGCAGCGGCAGCAATGGCGGTGCGGCTTGGTTCGGTGACATCGCTCTGCCGATCATGGGCCGCATTTCCATGGACAGCATCATACTTGACGCCTCGGCCGCGCCGGCCGGCGCCCTGGGTGAAGGCTCGTTCGTCGAACTGATCGGTCCGCACCGCGATGTCGACGCCGTCGCTGCCGATGCCGGCACGATCGGATATGAGGTGCTCACCAGCCTCGGCCGGCGCTATCATCGTCGTTATCTTTCGGAGGCCTCATCGGTTTGAAAGTTCTCATCCTTGGTGCCGGCGTTGTCGGCATCACCTCGGCCTTCTACCTCGCCCAAGCCGGTCACGAGGTCGAGGTCATCGACCGCCAGAATGGCGCCGGGCTGGAAACGTCGTTTGCCAATGCGGGCCAGGTCTCGCCGGGCTACTCGTCACCCTGGGCTGCGCCGGGTGTTCCGTTCAAGGCGTTGAAATGGTTGATGATGCGGCATCGCCCGTTCGTCATCTGGCCGCGTGCTGATTCCCGGCTCGGCTGGTGGTTGGCCCAGATGCTCGCCAATTGCACAGAGCCGGCGTACCGCACCAACAAGGCCCGCATGGTCCGCTTGGCCGAGTACAGCCGCGACGTTCTCCGCGATCTCCGCACCGAAACCGGCATCGAATACGATCACCGCGAACGCGGCACGCTGCAACTGTTCCGCACCCAGAAGCAGCTCGACCACATCGATAGCGACACAACCGTGCTCGACGAGTTCGCGGTGCCCTACGAGGTGCTGGATGCCGCCGGCTGTATCGCCGCAGAGCCCGCGCTGGCCCGGGTCGAGCGTAAGTTTGTCGGCGGCCTCCGCCTTCCCGGCGATGAAACCGGCGATGCGCATTTGTTCACGCAACGGCTGGCAGCTCTGGCCGAGGCCAAAGGAGTGCGCTTCCGCTACGGCGTCCGGATCGTTCGCCTGCAGACCAATGGCAAGGGCGGCGACATCACCGGCGTCGAGACCGATGGGGGCGTCATCACCGCCGACCGCTACGTCGTGGCGCTCGGCTCATATTCGCCGGCACTGCTCTGGCCGCTCGGCATCAAGCTGCCGGTGTATCCGGTCAAGGGCTACTCACTGACCTTGCCGATCACCGACGCGTCGTCCGCCCCGGTTTCGACCGTCATGGACGAAACGTTCAAGATCGGCATCACCCGTCTCGGCGACCGTATCCGCGTCGGAGGAACGGCCGAACTGGTCGGCTTCAGCCAGCGCCTGCGCGCGCCGCGCCGCCGCACCCTCGAGCATTCCGTGCACGACCTCTTCCCCGATGGCGGTGATCTCTCGCAAGCCAAGTTCTGGACCGGCCTGCGCCCGATGACCCCCGACGGCACCCCGATCGTCGGAGCCACCCCGGTGCGCAACCTGTTCACCAACACCGGTCACGGCACGCTGGGCTGGACGATGTCATGCGGCTCCGGCCGTGTCCTGGCGGACCTGGTTTCCGGCCGCACGCCGGACATCGACGCCTCCGACCTAGCCGTCGCGCGCTATGCCAAATTCAATCCGGAGCGCTCGGCCGCCTAAGTAAAAGATGCTGGGGACAGGATTTGAACCTGCGTGTGGTTACCCAACCGGATTACAAATCCGGTGCAATCGACCGCTCTGCCACCCCAGCATGGGCGGGCC